>VAXP01000085.1 GCA_005884125.1 Actinomycetota bacterium
AATGCTGGAACCAGCTACAACAAGGGCGCGGCTGCGCCGACTTGTGACACCACCGCCATTGGCACGGGCGGCTGGGTCGTTGCCTGGTAGTCGCCGCTCACTGCTCACATACGCGAGGGGGACAGGCCTTCACGGCTTGTCCTCCTCGCGTATTGCTTGGTTATCGCGCGATGACGATCTCCACCTCAGGGCCTCCTTTGTGGCTTAGTCTCACCTCTCCATGATCACTGTCGTTGGTGTTTGTAGCGTGCTTGGTGTTGTGATCGGATCGTTCCTCAACGTCGTCGTCCATCGGCTTCCACGCCGGGAGTCGATTGTGACGCCTCGATCCCGATGCCCCGGGTGCAAGACCCCGATTGCGCCGCGGGACAACATCCCGGTGCTCTCCTGGCTTGTCCTGCGTGGTCGGTGCCGACACTGCGGTCACCCGATATCCACCCGATACCCGTTGATGGAGCTGGGCACAGGGTTGATCTTCGGGGCCGTCGCCGCACGATTCGGCTTCGACATCGTCGTCGCCGCTTACTTGGTCCTCGCCGGTGGGCTCGTCGCGCTTGCTGCAATCGACCTCGAGCACCACACCCTGCCGAACCGAATCCTGTATCCGGTCGCGGGGGCTGTTCTCGCTCTCCTCACCGTTGCCGCGGTCGTCGACGATCGTTGGGGCTCGTTGCTACGTGCGGGCGCAGGGGCGGCGTTGGCTTTTGGCTCTCTTTTTCTTATCTGGTTCGTCTACCCCAAGGGCATGGGCTTCGGTGACGTCCGCCTCGCCGGCTTGATCGGCCTGGGGATCGGATGGCTTGGGTTGCGCCAGGTCGCTGTCGGCCTGTTCCTGGGGTTCCTCATCGGGGCTGTGGTGGGAATCGTGCTGGTCGTGGCCGCAGGCAAGAGCAGAAAGACCCGCATCCCCTTCGGTCCGTTCATGGCCCTGGGGGCGCTCATCGCCGTGCTCTGGGGCCAGGACCTGGTCCGGCTCTGGTTGGGAAGCGCCTGATCCCACTGTTGAGCATGTTGAAACAGTTACAGTTGTTGACGATGTTGAACACGGTCCGTAGAGTCCAGCGCGCGGGCGGTATGGGTAAAGTGCCGGAGCGGAATTGTCCAAAACAAGCCGTTTGCTGCGGGTCCGAGAGGTCGCCGAGCTCATGCGGGTTTCGAACATGACGGTTTACCGCTTGATTCGATCCGGTGACCTGCTCGCCACTCGGGTGGGCCGCAGCTATCGCATCTGGGAGGACGACGTAGCCGCCTACCTCAGAAGGGACAGCGCCTGATGGCACGCGCGATCGGTCTGGACATCGGGACCTTCGCGGTACGAGCCGTCGAGCTGTCCATCGACGACGTGCCGAAGCTCGTTCGCTTCGGTCAGGTGGCGTTGCCGCGTGGAGTGGTGCGCGACGGGGAGGTCGTTGATCCCGCGTCGGTGTCGGCGGCCATCCGCCGTCTCTGGTCGGAGGCCGGGTTCCGCTCCAAGCGCGTCGTGCTGGGTGTCGCCAACCAGCGCGTGATCGTGCGCCAGGCAGAGATGCCGGCTATGAGCGAGGAAGAGCTGTCAGCCGCTCTGCGCTTCGAAGCGCAGGAGCTGATCCCCATTCCGATCGACGATGCCATCCTCGACTTCCAGGTTCTCGAGCATCTGCAGGGCGGAGACAACGGCGACCGCGTCCGTATCCTGCTCGCTGCTGCTCAGCAGGACATGATCCGCACCCATGTGCGGGCCGTCGATGACGCGGGCCTGCGTGTCGCCATGGTGGATGTCATTCCCTTCGCACTGGTGCGTGCGCTGGCGCGACCCGGAGGCGAGGTTCTCGGGTCGACGGGACGTGCCGAGGCCATCGTGTGTGTCGGCGCCGGCGTGACCAATGTCGTGGTCCACGAGAACGGCGTTCCTCGCTTCGTGCGCGTGCTGCTGGTCGGCGGCGACGACATCACCGATGCCATCGCCAGGGAGCTCGACGTCGAGCCCGACGCGGCAGAGGACTTCAAGCGTCGGGCGGGCAACCCGGCCAGTGACGCCGATGTTGACCGCGCCGCCGAGGTCGTTGCCGCGCAGCTGGGGCCGCTCGTCGAGGAGATCCGCGGTTCGCTCGAGTATTACGTGGCCCAGGCCGAGTCGCTCGAGCTGGAGCGCGTGCTGATCACCGGCGGCGGAAGCCGCATCCCGGGGCTGCTCGAGCGCCTACAGCAGGCGCTGGGCGGTCGGGTCGAGTCCGCGCACGTCCTCGAGACGCTCGACGTGGGCAAGGTCGGGCTCTCGGAGGAGGAGCTGGGGGAGGCCGAGCAGCTCCTCACCGTTCCGACAGGATTGGCTCTCGGTGGTGCCCCCCTGCCCCGAGGTGTCAGGCGCATCTCCCTCCTCCCGTCCGAGGTCGCCGTGGTGCGGGAGGAGCGGCGCCAGGCCACGCTGGTCGGGGCGCTGGTCGCTGTCCTTGCCGTGATCCTGGTCGGGCTGTGGGCCGCCCGCGGCTCGCAGGTCTCAGACCAGCGCCACAAGGCGGAGGCGGCGGAGGCCAAGCAGGCGTCGTTGCAACGACAGGTCGGCAGCCTTCAAGGCGTCACCAAGCTGGACGGCGACATCAGCCAGCGTGAGCAGGGAGTGCGTTCCGTCTTGTCAAACGATGTGGCTTGGACTCGGTTCATCACCGACGTGGCCTCGGTGATGCCCTCCGACGTGTGGATGACGAGCTTCCAGGGGACGTCAGGCAGCCCGGCCAAGGTGATCTTCAACCTGAACGGCTTCGACCACACGTCCACCGCCCGCTGGCTTCTCCGCATAGGCGACCTCTCGTCGGTGACCGGTCTGTGGGTCCCGTCTTCGACGAAGAGCACGAACCTGGTTACGTTCAGCTCCAACGCCAACCTGACGCCCTCGTCCTACGCCAAGGACCGAGTCGACAACTACATAGGGGCCAACCCGTGAACCAAAGGGTGCTCGCCATCGGCGCCGGCGCGGCAGTGGTCGTCCTGCTGCTGTGGTACTTCGCCTTGTGGGGACCACGCAACGATGCCCTCAGGAAGCAGCGGACGCGGGCGGACGCGGCGGACAAGCAGGTGCAGACGCTCAAGACCCAGCTGAGCCGTCTCCAGGCCGCGCAGCGGGCCGAGCCGGTGAAGCGGGCCAAGCTGGAGCGGCTGCGTGCCGCCATACCCGATGATCCCGGTCTGGCCCAGTTCATCCTGGACGCCAACGACGCGGCCAACCGGGCCGGCATCAACTTCATCTCCA
>VAXP01000015.1:0-42220 GCA_005884125.1 Actinomycetota bacterium
CAACGCGGTCATGGCCAGGGCCGACGCCGACCTGGCTCTCCTGGGCCGGCGACTGGGCGCGGGCACGGGCGACATCGAAGAGGCCCAGGGCTGGGCCCGGCGTTCGGCCGAGGCCCTGTCCACCCTCTGGGACGATGACGCCGGCCATTTCCTGTCCCACGACCTGGTGACGGGGCGGGCCCTGCGCCCCGCCACCAGCGCGTCCTTCCTGGGCTTGTGGTCGGGCGCGGCGAGCCCGTCGCAGGTGCAGAGGCTGGCCGCCCACGTGGAGGGGTGGGCCCGGGGATGGCACCCGGTCCCGTCCAGCGACCCGGAGGCCGCATCCTTCGACCCCCGCGGCTTCTGGCGGGGCTCGGTGTGGGTCAACGTGAACTGGATGATCGCCCAGGGCCTGGGCGAGCACGGCGAGGGCGCCCTGGCCCAGCGGATGGCGGCCGACAGCCGAGCGCTTCTCCAGGGCGCGGGTATGCGCGAGCACTTCCACGCCCGCAGCGGGGAGGGCCTGGGCGCCACCGACTTCTCGTGGACCGCGGCCCTGGCCCGCTGGTGGCTGGAGATGGAGTGAGGCTCAGGCCACCTTGCGGTACTGGCGCGTGGCCAGGGGGGCGAAGGTGACCAGGATGGCGCTCAGCCAGGCCAGGGCGTAGAGCAGGGGCCGGGTGGTGGCCCCGCCCAGGGTCAGGGCCCGGATGGCGTTGGCCACGTTGGTGATGGGGTTGGCCCGGGCGAAGCTCTGCAGCCATCCCGGCATCGTCCTCAGGGGCACGAAGACCGAGCTGGCGAACACGAGCGGGAAGATCCACACGAAGCTGGCCGACTGGGCCGTCTCCACGTCCCGCAGCACCAGGCCGATGGTGGCCGAGATCCACGACATGGCGAAGCCGAACCCCAGGGCCACCCCCAGCGCCACCAGGGCGGGGAGCACGCCGGTGTGGATGCGGAAGCCGATGAGCGTGCCCACGAGGACCATGAGGACCACGACCGCGAGGTTGCGCACCGTGTCGGAGATGGTGCGACCGGCCAGCACGGCCGAGCGGGCCATGGGCAGGGAGCGGAAGCGGTCGATGATCCCCTTGGTCATGTCCTCGGCCAGGCCCACCCCGGTCTGGGTGGAGCCGAACACCACCGTCTGGACCACGATCCCGGGCATCAGGAAGTCGATGTAGTGCACCCTCGGCGGCAGGGCCCCCTTGATGGCCCCGCCGAACACGTAGGCGAACAGGAGCACGAACATCACCGGCTGCACGGTCGAGAACACGATGAGGTTGGGCACCCGCAGGTACTTGATGAGGTTGCGCCGGGTGATGGCCATGGCGTCGGCCGCGGCCAGGGCGGGTGTGGTCACGCCGCCTGCCCGGCGGTGGGCTCGGCCACCCGGCCCGTGAGGGCGAGGAACACGTCGTCCAGGGTCGGCTTGTGCACGCTCAGGTCGGCCAGCTCGATTCCCTCCCGATCGAGGCGGCGCACCACGTCGACCACGACGGAGGCGTCGCCGCGGACGGTCACCGCCACCCGGCCCTCGGCCTCGTCGATCTGGGTCTGGGTGGCCGCCCCCGCGGCCACCTCGACCACCGCGGCCGCGGCCTCCCGGACCCGGGAGCGGTCGCGCACCGCCACCTCCACGACCTCGCCCCCCACGTGGGATTTGAGCTCGTCGGCCGTCCCCTCGGCGATGACCTTGCCCCGGTCGATGACGGCGATGCGATCGGCCAGGACGTCGGCCTCCTCCAGGTACTGGGTGGTGAGCAGGAGGGTGGTGCCCTCCGCCACCAGCTGGCGGATGACCTCCCAGAGGTCGAGGCGGCTGCGGATGTCGAGACCGGTGGTGGGCTCGTCCAGGAACAGGACCTGGGGCCTGCCCACCAGGCTGGCGCCCAGGTCGAGCCTGCGCCTCATGCCGCCCGAGTACGTCTTCACCGGCCGGTCGGCCGCCCCCACCAGGTCGAAGCGCTCCAGCAGCTCACCCGTGCGCCGGCGGATCTCGTCACGGGGCAGGTGGTAGAGGCGCCCGACCAGGTCGATGTTCTCCCGCCCCGTCAGGTGCTCGTCGACGGCGGCGTACTGGCCGGCCAGGCCGATGGCGGCCCGCAGCTCCTCCTGCTGGCGCACGACGTCGAAGCCGGCCACGCGAGCCTCCCCTTCGTCGGGGAGGAGCAGGGTGGTGAGAATCTTCACGGCCGTGGTCTTGCCCGCTCCGTTGGGGCCGAGCAGGCCCAGCACCGTCCCCCGGGGCACCTCGAGGTCGACCCCGTCCAGGGCCAGCACCGATCCGAAGCGCTTCTTCAGACCTCGGGCCACGATCGCGGCCCCATCGACGTCATCCACCCCGCTCACCGGCCCAGTCGACCACATGGAGCCCGGCGCCGCGGCAAGACTCGGGCCATGACGTTGGTCCACCGCGTGCTCTTCCCCCACCCCATCGAAAGCCTCGAGGAGTACCTGGAGCGAGGCGGAGGCGCCGGGCTGGAGGCCGCCCGCCGTCGCAGCCCCGACGCCATCGTGGCCGAGGTCGAGGCCTCGGGCCTGCGGGGCCGGGGCGGCGCCGGATTCCCCACCGGGAGGAAGTGGCGCACGGTGGTGGAGAACCGCTCCCCGGTCGAGCCCTCCATGGTGGTGGTCAACGGCGCCGAAGGGGAGCCGGGGACGTTCAAGGACCGGGCCATCGTGCGCTCCGACCCCTACCAGGTGGTCGAGGGGGCCCTGGTGGCGGCCCGGGCCGTGGGCGCCGACAGGGTCATCTTCGCCCTCAAGCGTTCCTTCCGCACCGAGGTGAGCCGGCTGCGGATGGCGGTGGAGGAGTTCCGGGCCGCCGAGTTCGTGGCCGGGGTCGAGCTCGAGGTGTTCGAGGGGCCGGGCGAGTACCTGTACGGGGAGGAGACGGCGCTGCTGGAGGCCATCGACGGCCGCCACCCCTTCCCCCGCATCGCACCTCCCTACCGGCGGGGCGTGGACGAGGTCTTCGCCACCACGGCCGACGCCCGCTCCGCGGCCGACGGGAGCGGGCTGGCGGCCCACGTGGAGATGGCCGGTCCCACGGGAGCCACGGGGGCGGCGCCCACGCTGGTGAACAACCTGGAGACCATCGCCAACGTCCCCCGCATCCTCGACAGGGGCGCCTCCTGGTTCCGCACCGAGGGGACGGACCAGTCGCCGGGGACGATCGTGTGCACCATCACCGGCTGCACCCGGCGCCACGGGGTGGGCGAGGTGCCCATGGGCACGCCGCTGCGGGAGGTGATCGAGGCCATCGGGGGCGGGGCCAGGCCCGGGCGCCGCATCAAGGCCGTGCTCCCGGGGGTGGCCAACGCCTTGATCCCCGAGGCGCTTCTCGACACCCCCGCCAGCTACGAGGCCATGGCCGGGGCGGGAAGCGGTCTGGGCTCGTGCGGGTTCATCGTCATCGACGACAGTGTCGACCTGGTGGCCCTGGCCGCCGGCGTCTCCCGCTTCCTCGCGGTGGAGTCGTGCGGCCAGTGCACGCCCTGCAAGCAGGACGGCCTGGCCCTGGCCGAGCACCTGGTTCGCCTCAGCGCCTCCGACATCCACGGGCGGGACCTGGTGCCTGCGGTCACCGCCCTGCTGTCCACCGTCGCCAACGAGGCCCGCTGCTACCTGGCCTCACAGCACCAGACGGTGGTGGGCAGCGTGTTCGAGCGCTTCGCGGACGAACCCGCGGCCCACGCCTCGGGCCGGGCCGCCGGCGTGGACCCCGAGCTCGTGGCCGAGGTGGTCGACATCAGCGACGGGGTGGCCGTGCTCGACGAGCGCCACCGGGACAAGCAGCCCGACTGGACCTACGGCGCCGAGTACTCGGGGAAGGCGCCCGCCGACCTCATGGACGAGCACCGCAGCCACCGGCCGTAGGCTCGACGCCATGGCCCTGGCCGAGCTGCAACGGGCGCTGGATGCCTCCCTGGCCGGGGCCAGCCCTCTGAGCAAGCGGCTGTTCTCCAAGGGCGGGATGGACGCCTCCGAGGTGCAGCGCTTCGTGAACCGGGTGATGGGGGCGACCGTGGCCACGGTCGGCCCCGACGGGCGCCCCCACGCCGCGCTGGTGCTCGCGGCCTGCGACGACGGCACCCTCATCTTCACGGCCAGCCCCGGTTCTGCGCTGCTGCGCAACCTCGGGCTCTCGCCCGCGGTGGCCCTGACCGTCACCGCGCCCGAGCACGACGTGACCGTGAGGGGCACCGCCGACCGGCTGGGCCAGGCCGGCGAGCTCGACGAGCTGGTGGAACGGCTGCACGCGCTGGCCAAGCGGGGCCGCTTCACCCCTCCGGGCTGGATCGGCGAGCTGTGCTCGGTGCAGATCGAGAAGATCTTCGCCAGCTGACCCCGCGCGTCAGGGGCGCGGCGGGGCAAGCGATGTGATTGTGGCGTCGTGCATCAGGGGCTCGGCGGCGCGGGTCAGGGGCTCGGCGGCGCGGCGAGCGATGTGATTGTGGCGTCGTGAATCAGGGGCTCGGCGGCGCGGCAAGTGGTGTGAAGGCGTAGACGCCGTCGCCTGAGCCCTGCTGGGGCGCGCCGGTGCCGACGAAGACGGCGTTGCCCGACACCGAGATGGCGCAGAAGCAGGGAGCGGCCAGCGGGAGCGACCGCACCAGATCCCCGGACGCGGCGCTGCGCACCTGGACCTGGGGTGTCGCGGCCAGGCCCACGAACGTCATCCCCCCGGCGACGGTGGTGGCACCCACGGACTGGGAGTGGTCCTGCTGCCAGGCCACACCGCCGCCGGCGTCGAAGGCGTGCAGGCTCGGGTCCTGGAGCTCGTACCGGGGGTCGGAGGTCTGCGGGCAGCTCGAGTCGGGCGACGCACCGACCATCCCGAGGGCGGTGGCCCCGTAGACACGAGAGCCGTCGTAGGCGGTGGTCCCGATGAAGCCACCCGAGAAACCGCCGAACACGACGTTGGTCGCCCATCTGAGGGCGCCGGTGGCCGGGTCCAACCTGTAGTAGGTGCCGTCCTTGCCGCCGATCCCGAGGAACGTCGGCGCACCGGTGCGGGCGTCGGGCGAGCCCAGGTTGGCGGTGGCGCCGAAGTCGAAGTCACAGGCCGGGTCCTTCCCGGCGGGGACGCCCCGCAGCCGGGGCGGGGTGAAGACCCACGCCAGGGAGCCGTCGGAGACGTGAAGGGCCAGCACCCTCTGGTTGTACGGGGGCGTCCCTCGCAGGTTGCAGTCGGCCACGCCGAAGGACACCAGGTGCCGTACCTCGTCGACCGAAGGCGATGACCAGACGCCGCCGCAGCCGTCGTTCTGCACCGCACCGGTGGTGTCGACGTCTGTCTGGAACTCCCACACGGGCATGCCCGTGGTGAGATCGGCGGCCACGAAGTAGCCGCGCCGGCCCGCGCCGCCGTCGGAGGAGACGCCGACAAGGACCTTGTTGCCGGCGACCACGGGCGAGGAGAAGATGCGTGTGCCGTCGTGGGCGGGATCGGGGGGCAGGTCGGGCCTGCCCGTGTAGTCGTGCGACCAGTACAGCTGGCCCGTGCCCGCGTCCAGCGCGTAGAGGGTGTAGCCGCCGGCGAGGATGACCAGGTCGGGACGGCGGCTGGTCCCCGGCTGGAACCAGGCCGACGCCGTGACCAGTCCCCCGTCGGTGGTGGGGTCGGGCTGGGGGTTGCCGGGCTGGGGGGAGACGGCGGGCTGGTCCTTGAGCCGGTACTTCCAGCGCAGCGAGCCTGCGGACCGGTCGACGGCGTAGAAGTACCCGTCCCAGGACCCGAAGTAGACGGTGCTGCGCACCACGATGGGGTTGGCCGTGACCGCGCCCCCCGTCTGGAAGAACCAGGCCGGGGTCAGGCTGGCGGCCGTGCCCGGGGTCAGGCTGGTGACCCCGGTGAAGCTGTGGTGGATGTCGTGGCCGAAGGCGGGCCAGTCCGAGGGGCCGGGAACCGTGCCCCGACCTCCCGCCGCGCTCGCCGACGGGGGTAGGGCCGTGGCTCCCAGGGTGAGGAGGGCGGCCGCGCCGGCCGGCGCCAGCCTGGTCCACCTGGTCCGGTTGTGCATCCCGCCCCCTCCAGCCGATCGCACTGGAGTTCGCCGCTGGCCCGACCAAACCCTGCCCACCGGGCCCGGGGGAACGTGGCCGTCGGCCACCGAACGGAGGCGAATAGGCCCGGCCCTCACGGGTACCGTAAACGTGGTGAAGCCCATGGCCGAGCGGGTGTTCCGCGACCGGGCCGAGGCGGGCCGGCTCCTGGCCGAAGCGGTGGCGGAGCGACTCGGGCCGCAGCCGGCGGCGCCCCTGGTTCTGGCCCTGCCCCGGGGTGGCGTGCCCGTGGGCTTCGAGGTGGCCGGCCGGCTGGGCGCCCCCCTGGACGTGTACCTGGTGCGCAAGCTGGGCGTGCCCGGCCAGCCCGAGCTGGCCATGGGCGCCCTGGCCTCCGGAGGCGTCGTGGCTATGAACGAGGAGGTCGTGAGCCGCCTGGGCATCCCCCGCGCCGCCATCGAGCAGGTGGCCGAGGCCGAGGGCCGGGAGCTGGCCCGGAGGGAGCAGGCCTACCGGGGCGGGCGTCCGCCTCCCGAGTTGGAGGGCCGCACCGCGGTGCTGGTCGACGACGGCCTGGCCACGGGCGCCACCATGCGGGCCGCGGTGGAGTCGGTCCGGCGCCGCAAGCCGGCCCGGCTGGTGGTGGCCGTCCCCACCGCGCCCTTCTCCACCTGCCAGGAGCTGGCCGGCCAGGCCGACGACGTGGTGGTGCTCACCACACCCGAGCCCTTCTACGCCGTGGGCTGCTCCTATGAGGACTTCTCGCCCACCACCGACGACGAGGTACGCGAGCTTCTGGATCGGGCATCGCAGAAGCACTTCACCCGGGCGTGACCGCGTCGTGACGGCCCGACCTCCATCACGGCCCGGGCCCCACTAGGGGCGGGGCGTGGTCGAGACGAAGCGGGCGACTGCGCCGGCCAGCTCCTCGCCCCGGTCCTCCTGCAGGAAGTGGGCCGCGCCGGCGATCGTGGTGTGGGGCTGGCCGGCCGCGCCGGGGATGCGGTCCTGCAGGACCCTGTCTCCGCCCCTGGTGATGGGGTCCCCGTCGGAGAAGGCGGTCAGGAAGGGGCGGCGCCAGCGCTCGAGCACCTCCCACGCCCGCCGGTTGGCGGGTACCGCGGGGTCGTCGGGACTGGTGGGCACGAGGACGGGGAACTGGCGGGCGCCGGCCTTGAAGCGATCCTCGGGGAAGGGGGCGTCGTAGGCGGCGACGACCTCGGGCGCCAGGTCGGTCGCGCACCCGCCGTTGACGATGCGGCCGGCGTCGAACTCCGGTGTCTCCTGCGAGTAGCGCTGCCAGGCCAGGAAGGCGTCGCTCGGGGGCCTGTCGCCCGTGGGGAGGAAGGTGTTGGCCGCCACGACCCGGGCGAAGCGGTCGGGGTGCTCGCCGACCAGACGCAGGCCGATGAGCCCACCCCAGTCCTGGCCCACCAGGGTGACCTCTCTGAGGTCGAGGGCGTCGAACAGGGCGGCCCGCATCCATTCGACGTGGCGCTCGTAGGTGTAGTCGTTCCGGTCTGCGGGCTTGTCCGAGCGCCCGAAGCCCACCAGGTCGGGGGCGACGCAGCGCAGGCCCGCCTCGACCAGCACCGGGATCATCTTGCGGTACAGGTACGACCAGGACGGCTCGCCGTGCAACATCACCACGACCTCGCCCTGCGATGGGCCCGCGTCGACGTAGTGGACGCGCAGCCGGCCGCCGTCGCCGGAGGGAACCTCCACGAAGCGAGGTTCGAAGGGGTACTCGGGCAGGGCGGCGAAGCGTTCGTCAGGCGTGCGCAGCACCTCCATGGCCATGACTCTCTCCTCAGCCCATCAATGACTGCGCCACCGGGTTGCGCCGCTCCAGGATGTCGTCGGCCCGCGACCGGATGGCCTGGTCCAGCTCGGGGTGGGTCAGCACCCAGAAGCGCTCCTGGCGCACGGCCTCGAGCACCTGGTCGGCCACCGCGGCCGGATCCATACCCGCCTCGACGAGCTGCTGGAAGGCGCCCGAGGACATGGCGTCGACCGCAGAGGCGTCGTCGTCCCGCTCGTGCTCAAGCTGGGCCGGTCGGTTCCTTCCCGACTCCCCGATGCGGGTGCGCACCAGACCGGGGCACAGCACCGACACCTTGACCTTGGCGCCCTGCATGGCCAGCTCCTTGAGCAGGGTCTCGGAGAGGGTGACCACGCCGTGCTTGCTCACGCTGTAGGGGCCGAGGAAGGGCGTGCTGGTGAGGCCGGCGAGGGAGGCGGTGTTCACCACGTGGCCCTCGTCCCCCTGCGCCAGCATGAGGGGCACGAAGGTTCTGACGCCGTGGATGACGCCCCAGAGATTGACGCCCAGCACCCACTTCCAGTCGGCCAGGGGCAGCTCCCACATCAATCCTCCGGCGGCCACCCCGGCGTTGTTGTGGACCAGGTGCACGGCGCCGAATCGCTCCACGGCCCGACCGGCCAGGGCCTCCACGTCGTCGGCCCGCGACACGTCGGTCCTGACCCCGAGCACGTCGGCGCCCGCGTCCTTGAAGGCCCGTTCGGCGGCCACGAGGGCGGACTCCTCCACGTCGGCGAGCACGACCTTCATCCCCGCCCCGGCACAGCGCTCGGCCACGGCCCGCCCGATGCCGCTGGCGGCCCCGGTGATGACCGCCACCTTTTCCCTCAGCTCGCGCACGCGTCCTCCCTCCACCTCCGGCGCCCGCCGTGCCGATCCTGGGCCCGGCCGGCCTGGGGTGGAAGCGCAGCTGAGCAGGAGCTGACCGCCCCGGGCAACCCTCGACCTCTCGTCGAGGTCGAGACCGGTGGCCGGGCTTCCGACCGTTGGCGCCGTCCACTTCGCCGGTTTTGCGCCCTATGCCGGGCCGGGTGGCTAGTCCATCGGCGTCATTTCGACAATCATCCCTCGTCAACACAGGAAATTCGGGCCGAAATAAGGAAGGAAAACGGGGGTGACGGGGAAGAACGGCTAATAGCCGGAAGCGGGCGAGCGAAGGAGGAGAGTCCTGAACTTCAGGAGAGGGTCCGCCGGCTCGACCGTGCTTGACCCCGAGTCCCCCAGCTCCCCCCCGCCGACCCCCGATCCGGCCGGCCAGGGCGGGCCGGAGGCTGCGCCCGCCGCCGCCGGGAGATCACCTCAGCGCCGTCGCCTCCGCTCCGACGGGCGGGGCGGCAGCCCGTCCGCAGCGGCCTCCGTGCTGGTGCGGGGCCGCGGCCGGCTCCGGGGCCGGAGCCCGGGCAGGCCCCGTGACCTCGACCGGCGCCCCCCGTCGACCGCCCCGCGGGCATCGACCCTTGTCGACCCGCCCCAGCCTGACGCCGTCGCCACCGAGATCCCGCATGCGACGACCGACGGGGACCCGATCGCCATCGCCCAGCCGGGACAGGGACGGGACCGTTCCTTGCGCGCCGCCCTCACCGCTCTCACCGCGCTCACCGCCCGGGCCGGCCAGGCCCGCCGCCTGGGTCGCCAACGCGCACGCGACGCGGAGGCGGCGCTCCGGTCCCTTCCGGACCGGGCCCGAGAGGGCGCTCGCACCCTGGTGGCTCACATGCTCGAGCGGCCCCTCAGGTTGGCGGTGCTCCCGGTCGCCGCCCTCTGCGTGGCCTTCTCCATGGCGGGGACGTCGGGCGCCTCGGGCCGGAGCCAGACGGCCCGGTCCAGCGTCGCCCCGCCCCTCTTCCAGGGCTCGCAGGTGCCGGGCCGCCTTGGTGCCGAGGCATCCGCCATCGAGCTGGTGCAGAGGCTGGGGGGGATCGCCCTGGGCGAGACGTCCCCGGCACAACCCTTGGTCGACCCGGCCATGGCCACGACTGGCGTGTGCGCCGCGTCTCGCCTGCGGGTGTCGTGGACGCCGCCCGTCGGCCCCTACCGCGTGGGCGCCTTCGTGGACCCGCTCGGGCCACCCCCGACCGTGGAGACCAAGCGGGTCAACGGCGTGGTCACGTGCGAGGCGTCGACCTTCGCCTACATGGGCTTCGAAGCCTCGTGGGACGGGTCGAGGTGGCAGCTCAACGCCGTGCCCGACTCGGCTGAGGACATCAAGCGGCCCCGCTCGCCCCTGGAGGACAGCGCCGTGGGCGCCACTCCGGCGCTGCCGGCCAACCCCAACCCCACCGTGGCCGTGGCGCCGGGGACGTTCGCGGTGCCCGACGCGGGCTGGGGCGCGGCCATCGAGCCCCTGGCTCCCTACGACCCCCAGACCATCTGCGACCCGACGCCCAAGCCCGGCGCGGTGGGGTTGCGCAACCTGCTGCTCCACTCCTTCCCCGGCTCGCGTGACCTGGGCATCGGCCAGTCCTGCGACACGCCCGACGGCGTGTCCGAGCACAAGGAGGGCCGGGCCTTCGACTGGGGCGTCAACATCGACAACCCGGCCGAGAAGGCCATGGCCGACCGCTTCCTCACCTGGCTCCTCGCTCCCGACACGCACGGAAACGCCTTCGCCATGATCCGCCGGCTCGGGATCATGTACGTGATCTGGGACCACCACATCTGGGGCTCCTACCGGGCCGATGACGGCTGGCGACCCTACGAGGGCGTGAGCCCCCACACCGACCACATCCACATCAGCCTGAGCTGGGCCGGCGGCCTGGCCCAGACCAGCTTCTGGACCGGCCACGTGGGTGACGTGTCGGCCGTGAATCCGGGGGGCTCGGCGCCGTCCAGCGGCGGGCGGGCCCCGGGCAACGGGACCCCGCAGGCGGGGCCGTCGTCTCCGCCCCCCTTCACCAGCCGCTCGGGCACGGCGGGCACGCCGTCGCCGACCTCACCCGGCGCTCCGGGCTCGCCCCCTCCCAGCTCTCCCGGCTCGCCGGCCCCGCCCGGCCCCTCTCTGGGCCCCGCCCCCGCGCCGGGATCACCGTCGCCCTCCTCGCCGCCCTCGTCGTCGCCGCCGCCGTCGTCGTCGTCACCCCCGCCCTCCTCCTCACCGTCGTCCACGACCACGACCACGGCGCCGGGGCCGGCGCCGGGCGTCCCACCCCCGACCCTGCCCCTGCCCCTGCCCCACTGACGGCCGGGGCCGGGCTGTCAGAGCTGTAGGGACCACTCGGGGGCGGCCGCCCGCCACCCCGGCGTGTCCCCCAGCTCGGCCAGGCGGCCGAGGGCGTTGACCATCCTCAGCTGGTCTGGGCTGCGGCAGCGCACGGCCAGGAGGTCGGGGCTGGCCACCACCAGGGCCAGGGCCCGAGCCCGCGACACGGCCACGTTGAGCCGGTTGATGCTGTAGAGGAACTCCAGACCCCGGGGCAGGTACTCGCCCGTCGAGGTGGCCAGGCTGCAGATCACCACGGCCGCCTCCTGGCCCTGGAAGCGGTCGACGGTGCCGATGCGGGCGGCCGCCGGAAGGGCGCGGGCCAGGCACGCCACCTGGGCGTTGTAGGGCGCGACGACAAGGACGTCGTCCAGCGTGAGCGGGCGGGCCACGCCCTCCCGGTCGGTCCACAGGCGCCCGACCAGCGCATCCATCAGCGCGGCCACGGCCGCGGCCTCCTCCGGCGACGACGTCCGGTTCCCCGTGTGCTCGACGGGGAGGAAGCGGATGCCGACCCCACCGACCGGGGAGCCGTCCTCCACCCGCTGGCGGGCGCACGACGGCTCCGAGCGCAGCCGTCCCTGGTACACGACCTCGGACACGAAGTCGCACAGCTCCGGGTGCATGCGCCAGGTCACATCGAGGAACAGGCCCAGAGCCGGAGGCACGGTCTGGTGCTCACCCAGCGCGTGCTCGAGGGCCGATGCCCCCGCCCCCCCGGGGTGCTGGGCTCGGGACGGCTGGGCCAGCTGCCTGGGGTCGCCCAGGAGCACGAGGTTGTCCGCGGCGCTGGACACGGCCACTGCGTTGGCCAGCGGCATCTGGCCGGCCTCGTCCACCAGCAGCATGTCCAGGGTGCCGGCCATGGCGGGGCGGGCGAAGAGCCAGGCCGTGCCCGCCACCACGTCGACCTCACCCTCGGCCACCGCGGCCTGCACGCGGCCGTTGTCGCTCGTGACCTCGACGCAGTCCTGGGCGCAACTGTCCTGCTGATCGGCCTTCTGGATGGCGCGCAGGCGCACCCCGGCCGCCTCGGCCTGGCGGCAGCTCTCGTTCAGCAGGTTGGTGATGGCCTTGTGGCTGGGACCGCAGATGCCGACCCGCCGGTGCGCGGCCACGAGCTCGACGACCATGGCCGCTCCCGTCACCGTCTTCCCCGACCCGGGTGGTCCCTGCACGGTCAGGCAGGCGTGGTCCATGGACAGGGCCAGCCTGCGGGCGGCATCCACCGCCTGCTCCCCGGGGCGCTGCAGAGCAGACCCCGGGGCCGTTCCCGGCACGGCCGGGGGGCGGCGAAGGAGCAGCTGGCGCACGGCCCGGTGCTCCCTCTCCCCGCCCTCCCGGGCCTGCGGGTCCTCCCCGTCCCGGGGGTCGAGGCCGTGGTCGCCCACCCAAGCCCCCAACACGGCGATGGCCTGCCTCAGCACGGTGTCGCGAATGGGAGGAGCGGGTACCAGGGAGCGGGGGTGGGGCGTGCCCGAATCGCGGCCCCGGCGAAGATCGACGGTCCCCTCCACGGCGTCGAGGGCGACGATGACGCCCGCCGACCTCCCCGTGCGAGGGTCGTAGGGCTCGTCGCCCGGCCCCATCTTGTGCTCCTGGGACGGGTCGAACCGGTAGCGGTGGATCAGCGACCGCACCACCTCGCCCACCACGCCCCGGTAGTCGAGCTCGCCAATGGACTCGCTGTCGTCGCGCAGCTCCTCGTCACTGCGGCCCAGGCGGTCGAAGTAGGCCCACCAACCCGGCTTGGCCTCCCGCCGGTGCCAGGACAGGAGCTGGGCCAGCAGCCAGCGGCCCTCCTCCTCCTCTGTCCTGGCCCCGGGGTCGTCGGGCATCCCCGCGCAGAGGGCGCCGGCCAGCTCCTGGGTGGCCGTCTCCGCCTCCTGCTGGTCCTGACCGGCGTCGCCCGACCGGGGCCGGGGTCGGGGCAGCGGGGCCCCGAAGCAGGCCTCGGCTTCGACGCGACGCTGCTCCAGCCATTGGCGCAGCCCCACCAGCGAGACGCAGTCGAGGCGGTTGTAGTCCTCCAGCGAGCGGAGCAGGGTCCCGTCCCCCGTCTCCCGCCAGCGCTCGAAGGCCACGATGCTGGCCGCTCCACCGCTTATGTCGCCCGTGCGCTCGGCCAGGTAGAGGGGCTCGAGCTTCTTGAGCGAGTAGCTGTCCTGGGAGACGCGCACGCCCTGGCGGACCACGCGGTAGAGGTCGACGAACACCTCGGCCCGTAGCAGCCGGTCCAGCTCCGCCTCCCGGGTGCCGTGCCTGCCCATCAGGCGCTTGAGGGCCGCGGTCTCATAGGGGGCGTAGTGGTAAACGTGCATGTCGGGATGGCGGGCCAGCCGCTCCACGACGAGGTCCATCACGGCCTCGAAGGCGCACCGCTCCTGGGACTGGTCCAGGGCCCAGAAGGCCCGGTAGCGGGCGGCCCCGGCCTGGTCCAGGTCGACCACGCCGAACAGGTACTCCAGGCCGGCCTCGCCCGCCCAGGGGTCGGCCTCGATGTCGAAGAACAGGTCCCCGGGCGACGGCGCGGGAAGGCCGGCCAGCCCCCGCCCGTCTCCGTCCGGGGCCAGCACCTCGTGGTGCACCAGCCCCGTCTCCCGCTGGCGGACCTGGAGGGCGGCCTGATGGCGAAGCCGTTCCACGGCGCCCGGACCCACCCCGGCGACGCTCGTGCCCGGCGCCGCGCCGGCCAGGGCGGCCACCGTGCCCAGCCCGGCCCGGCCCAGCTTGCGGGCCTGATCGCCGCGCATGCCCGCCACCAGCCACAGGCGGTCGTCGGCCCGCCAGCGGGCCTGGCACGTCTCGGCCCACACGCACACGCCACAGTGGTCGACGGGCTCGGGGTACGGGGGTTGCTCGCCGGCCGCGTCGGCGCCGACCACCTGGTCGAGGAAGCGGGCCTTCACGCCCCGCACGTAGGCGGCCATGTCGGCCAGCCGGTAGCTGTGCTTGCGCCCGTCCCCTCCGACCACGTGCACCTGCTCGGGGGCGCGGCCCTGGATGCGGGCGAGGTGATCGGCGTAGCAGGCCAGCTGCACCAGGGCGGCCACCCGCACCCGGCGGGCCAGCTTGGTGTCCACGACCTCGTAGCTCCAGGGCCAGCGGGGGCAGGGGCGATCGACCCGGAGGAGGAAGTCGGCGTGGCCCCGCCAGCTCCCGTCGAAGAACGAGGCCTGGTAGATCACCGCCGCGCCCGCGCCCATGGCCGCCACCGTCTCCGCCTCGGCCGCCTCCAGCTCTTGGGGGCTGTTGCCGGGGCGGGACAGCTCCACGACCTGGCCCGGTTCGGGGCGCAGGGCCCGCAGGGCCTCCAGGTGGCTGCGCTCGTGCTCGTCGCCCAGGCGGGCCAGAACCTCCAGCTCCGGGTCCCGGCCCGCGGGCCGGGAGACGTCGCCCCGCACCGCGGCCAGCTCGAGGCGGGCCAGCTCGGGACAGGCCAGGAACCCGGTCAGGTCGGTGGGGCTGAGGATGAGGCGGCCGCCGGCAAGGTGCACGCCACCAGTCTGACGAGGCGGTGTGACGCGCATCGGCCATGGCCGCCCCACACCGCGGTAACCCTGTCCCCTTGGCCCCGACCGTGGAATGCTGGCCTGGGCGCCACGGTTGGCCTTGGTGCCCGGGGTGGGCTGGCCGCCGGCAGGGCGGCACGGAGGAGGATGATGGGCGACGTGGACGAGAGAGCCGAGAGCGGCCCGGGGGGAGCGCCGGTCGACCAGGCGACGTTCGCGGCCGGTTGCTTCTGGGGGGTGGAGTCCACCTTCCGGGAGGTGCCGGGCGTGGTCGACGTGACCGTGGGCTACACCGGTGGCACCACCGAGCGCCCCACCTACGAGCAGGTGTGCTCCCACCGCACCGGGCACGCCGAGGCCGTCCTGGTGGCCTTCGACCCCGCCAGGGTCAGCTACGACGAGCTCCTCGACGTGTTCTGGCGCATGCACGACCCCACGACGCTCAACCGCCAGGGACCCGACGTGGGCTCCCAGTACCGGTCGGCCGTCTTCACCCACGGCGAGGACCAGCAGAAGGCGGCCGAGGCCTCCAAGGAGCGGGTCCAGGATCGCTTCCGGCGGCCCATCGTCACCGAGATCGCCCCGGCGTCGAAGTTCTGGCCCGCCGAGGAGTACCACCAGCGCTACTTCGAGAAGCACGGCATCGCCGGCTGCCATCTTCCGAGCTGAGCCGCGACGGGCCGGACCGGTAGGGTCTGGCGCCGTGCCGGGACGGGGACGGGCGGAGGGGGGACAGGCGGTGCAGGGACGGGCGGAGGGGGGACGGGTCGCTGCCACCCGGCGGCGGCTGGCCGCGGCCCTCATGGTCCCCGCCCTCACGGCCGGCGTCCTCGCCGCCTTCATGGCCCGGGCCACGCCCGCGGGCGCGGCCGTCGCCCCCGACCAGAGCGCGACCGGCTACTGGATGGCGGCGGCCGACGGCGGCATCTTCACCTTCGGCGCGGCCCGCTTCTTCGGCTCCACCGGGGCTCTGCGCCTGGTGAGCCCGGTGATCGGCATGGCCGCGACGCGGCGGGGCGACGGCTACTGGCTGGCCGCGGCCGACGGCGGGGTGTTCTCCTTCGGCAACGCCGCCTTCCACGGCTCGGCCGGGGGTGTCCCGCTGAAGGCTCCGGTCGTAGGGGTGGCGGCGACACCCGGCGGCCAGGGCTACTGGCTGGTGGCCTCGGACGGTGGCATCTTCTCCTTCGGCGACGCCGGCTTCCGCGGCTCCACCGGCGCCATCCGCCTGAACCGTCCCATCGTGGCCATGGCCGCCACCCCCTCGGGCAAGGGCTACTGGCTGGTGGCCTCGGACGGCGGCATCTTCTCCTTCGGGGACGCCTCCTTCTTCGGATCGACGGGCAGCGTCAAGCTCAACCAACCCATAGTCGGCTTCGCCCCGTCGGCTTCGGGCCGGGGGTACTACCTGGTGGCCTCGGACGGCGGCGTGTTCACCTTCGGCGACGCCACCTTCCGCGGCTCCACCGGCGCCGTCCACCTCAACAAGCCCGTGGTGGCCCTGGCTCCCACCCCCACCGGCGGCGGCTACTGGCTGGTGGCCTCGGACGGCGGCATATTCGCCTTCGGCGACGCCCCCTTCTTCGGGTCGACCGGAAGCCTGCGCCTGGCCCGGCCCATCAACGGCATGGCCGTCACCCGGGCCCATCCCGGCCCCGAGGTGGCCGCCTTCTTCTACCCCTGGTACGCGAGCATGCCCGTCGACGGCGTTTGGCGGCACTGGGACCAGGGGGGGCACAACCCGCCCGACGACGTCGGCTCGGACTACTACCCGGTGCGGGGCGCCTACAGCAGCAGCGATGCGGCCGTGCTCGACGGCCAGATGCAGGACCTGGTCGCGGCGGGCGTCGACACCGTCGTCACCTCCTGGTGGGGGCGGGGCTCGTTCGAGGACCTCAAGCTGGCCGGGGTGGAGCAGGCCGCGGCCGCCCACGGGCTGAAGGTCGCAGCCCACGTCGAGCCCTACGGGGGCAGGACGGTCTCGACCATCGCCCAGGACATGGCCTACCTGCGGGCCACGGGCATCAGCGACTTCTACGTGTACCTGGCCCCCCAGTACCCGGCCTCGGACTGGGCCCCGTTCCTGGCCTCGCTCAACGGGGTCAGGGTGTTCGCCCACGTGGGCCCGGACAACCAGGTGCGCTCGGGGAGCTCGGCCGCCTTCGCCCGGGCCGCGGGCTTCACGGGCATGTACACCTACGACGTCGTCGCCTACTCGCCCGCCGACTACGCCACCATCTGCGGCACGGCCCGGGCCAACCAGCTCCTGTGCGCGCCCTCGGTGGGGCCCGGGTTCTCCGCCCTGCGGGCCACGGGCAGCAGCACGGTCCGGCCCCGCAACTCGGGCCAGACCTACGACGCCCTCTGGAACGGCGCCCTCCAGGGCGGGCCCGACCTGGTGACCGTCACCAGCTACAACGAGTGGCACGAGGGCACCCAGATCGAGCCGGCCCAGCCCAAGTGCCTGCCCAGCGGCTTCTGTTACGCCAACTACGAGGGGGACTACGCCCTTTCGGGCCCGGCCGCCTCCACCGCCTACCTGCAGCGCACCCGGTTCTGGGCCGATCGCTTCCGGGCCGGGAGCTGAGCCTCCCTGGCTGGGCCGCTGAGCGCTAACCCGTCCTGGTAAAGGGCACGCGCCAGCCGTCGGGCAGCGACGAGGGGTCCCGCCAGGCCCGGTGGCCCACCGCCCCCGCGGTCATGATCAGGACCGACATGGGCAGCAAGAGAAGCAGGCGATCCCACCGCACCCGGCTGCGCCCGGCCAGGCTGCCGCTGAGCCGGCGGGGGAAGACGCCCGCGGGCTCGGCCGCGGCGGTGGGCGCGGGTAGGGCGGGCCCGGGAGCAGGCGAGGCCGCGGGCTGGGGGACGGCGACGGCGGGCGTCGGGGTGGGCACGACGGCCGCGGGCGCAGGCAGTACCCCTCCGCCCGAGGCGGCCGAGCCCGCCGAGACGTCAGGGCTGGAGGGGGTCGTTCCCCCGCTGGTGTCGAGGGCCGGCGCCGCCGGTGCTCCCTCGGCGGTGAGCGAGGCCGCGGTGAAGTCGACCTGGAAGCCGACGTCCACGGGCGTGGCCGGGGGCACGGGCACGATCACCAACGACGCCGCGCTTCCCCCGGCGCTGAGGAGGGGCAGCACGTCGCCGCTCCAGCTCGACCCCCCGGCGTTGCGATCCATCTTCACCGAGCGGCTCTGGCAGTCGCCCTTGGGGGCCTGATCCCAGGACCCGGGGTCGGCGCTGCCCCACGCCGAGGTGGTGGCGCAGACCTGGATGGCGGCGCTGTCCTGGCGCAGGCCGCCCCCCTCGGTCAGGACGAGGACGGCCTTGGTGAGCGAGGGGCTGTCGATGCGCACCCGCACGGCGGCCTCGCTGAAGGCGCCGTCGGGGGCGTTGGCCACCTGGAACCCCCCGCTGCGGGCGGCGGCCGCCGGTTGGCGCGTCCACCAGCCCACGGCGGTGATCCCGGCGGCGGTGTCGGCGCCGGCCCGGGAGCCGAGCCCCAGCACGGCGGTGGCGGCCAGCGCCGCGGCCAGCACGGGCGCGCAGCCCGCCAGCCTCGACCTCGTGAGCCCCCTCGTGGCCGCGCTCGTGACCGCGCTCATCGCCGCCCCACCGGCCGCCGTCTCCTGAGGGGCCGCTCCCGCCTCCTGCCCCGTCCGGCCTCGAGGATGGCGTCCTCGCTGCTGCCCAGATAGCCCTCCACCACGCGGGGGTCGTTGAGGACGTCGTCGGGCTCCCCCCGGGCCACCACCTCGCCCAGCTCCAGGGCCAGCAGCTCGTCGGACACGGCGGTGATGAGGGGCATGTCGTGCTCGATCACGACCAGGGCGGCCCCGGTCTTGTCCCTGATGTCGAGGAGCACCGGTCCCAGGGCCTCGGTCTCCCGCTGGGCGATGCCGGAGGAGGGCTCGTCCAGCAGGAGCACCTTGGGGTCATGCGCCAGCGTGCAGGAGAGGTCGACGATGCGTCGCGTGCCCGTCGAGAGCTCGCCCACAAACTTGTCGGCGAAGGCGCCCAGGTTCATGAGCTCGATCAGGCGGTCGACCTCCCGGTCCACGGCCCGCTCCGAGATCCGCGTGGCCGGCGACATCAGGGCCGCGGCGACGGGATCCCGGGTCAGGATGTGGCGCTCGAGGGCGACGGCGATGGTCTGGCGCACGGTCATGGACGGGAACAGCCGGGCGTCCTGGAAGGAACGGCCCAGGCCCAGGCCGGCGCGCACGTCGGGGGTCGTGCCCGTCACGTCCACGCCGGCCAGCACGATGCGGCCGCTGCTGGGGGCCAGGAAGCCGGAGATCATGTCGAACACCGTCGTCTTGCCCGCCCCGTTGGGGCCGATGATCCCGAGGATCTGGCTCTCGCGCACCGACAGGTCGACCTCGCTCACGGCCCGCACGCCGCCGAAGCTGGCCGACAGCCCGTGGGTCTCCAGCGAGACGCCGTGCTCGCGCCCGCAGGCGTCGCAGTGGGCCAGGAAGGGATGACGCTCGCGGCCTTCGCGGACCCTGGCCCGCGAGCCGTTGCCCGTGGCCGCGTCCGCCCCCCGCAGGAACACGGCCCGCAGGATGTCGGGCCGGTCCAGCAGCTCGGCCGTGGGACCGTCGAAACGGACCTCGCCCTTCTCCATGAACACGGCCCGCTGGGCCAGGGTGATGGCGATGTTCACCGACTGCTCGACGAGCACGATGGTGGTGCCGTTGGCATGGATGGCGCGCACGATCTCCAGCAGGCGCTCGACGATGACGGGGGCCAGGCCCAGGGTGAGCTCGTCGATCATCAGCAGCTTGGGCCGGGCTATGAAGGCCTGGGCCAGGGTCAGCATCTGCTGCTCGCCGCCCGAGAGGTTGCCCGCCTTCTGGACCCAGCGCTCTCGCAGCACGGGGAAGTACTCGAGCACCTGGGCCACGGCGCCGTTCAGGTAGTCGGGTTCGCGCCGGAAGAGCCAGCCCGCCACCGTCAGGTTCTCGGCCACGGTGAGGGTGGGGAACACACCCTTGCCCCCGGGCATGAACACGATGCCCTGGCTCACGGTGGCGTTGGGGCCGGCCCCGGTCAGGTCGCCGCCGTCGTAGAGGACCTTGCCGTCACCGGCGGGCACGATCCCCGAGATGGCGCCGAGCAGGGTCGACTTGCCCGCGCCGTTGGTGCCGAGGAGGGCCACGATCTCGCCCCTCTCGACGTGGAAGTCCACCCCGAAGAGGACCTGGGTCTTCCCGTAGGCCACGTCGAGGTCGCTCACCACCAGGATGGGGTCGGGTCCCACGGGTGTCGACCTGACCTGCTCCACCGTCTCCTCGGGCAGGGGCTCCTCCACCCGGACGTCGGCCAGCAGGCTGGGGACCACTATCCCCTTGGCCCGGGCCACGAAGCGCAGGAGGGCGTCGCGCAGCGAGTAGAGGACACCCCCCAGTCCGGCCGGGAACAACAGGAGGATGAACATGACGCCCGTTCCCGTGGCGAACAGTCGGGTCTCGGGCAGCCGGGTGAGGGGCGAGTACTCGATGACGGTCTGGAAGGCGGCTCCCAGCACCGCCCCCGGGACCGAGCCCAGCCCGCCGATGACGGCCATGCTGAAGACCCGGATGTTGGGGTCGGTCTCGAGCACGGTGCCGCTCACGCCGTGCTGGTGGAACACGTACAGGGCCCCGGCCATCGCCGCGATGAACCCGGAGATGGCGAAGGCCACGAGCTTCGAGCGAACGGGGCTGACCCCGTAGGACTGGGCGGCGCGGGTGTTGTCACGGGTGGCGATGAGGACCCGGCCCGTCCGGGAGTTGCGCAACGACCGCACCGAGCCCACGACCAGCAGGAAGGCCAGCAGCACGAAGTAGTAGAAGGCCCGCTCCGACTCGAGGTCGAACTTGCCGAAGATCACCGGTCGCACGATGCGGGGCGACAGCTTGGGGACGAGCCAGGGGAAGAACTCGGCGTTGAGGAAGAACGAGCCCGTGGCCAGGGCGAAGGCCAGGGTGGTGACGGCCAGGAACAGGCCGCGGATGCGAAGGGCGGGCAGGCCGATGAGCACGGCGATGCCCGCCCCCACCAGTCCGGCGACGGCCAGGCAGAAGAAGATGTTCCTGCCGTGCTGGGCCAGGGTCCCCGCCACCGATGCGCCGAAGGCGGCAAAGGCCAGCTGGCCCAGGCTGATCTGACCGGCCCAGCCCGTGAGGATCAGCAACGACAGGATGATCATGCCGAAGATGAGCCCCACGCCGAACAGGTTCAGGCGTCCCGGGCTGGTGATCCACGGCGCCAGCACCAGGAAGAGGGCGACGGCGCCCAGCAGCCCCCGCACGGCCCAGCTGACCGACGGCAGGCGGATCAGCTCCCTGGGAATGGGCCGCACCTCTTTGGTCGAGGTCCAGCTCGACGCCCCCAGGTCCTCCGCCCTCGACCCGCTCCCCCGCCTCTGCAGCAGCAGAGCGCCCAGGATGATGAAGAAGAGGACGGCGTCCACGATGATCGTGCGCCCCGTCTCGAACAGCACGGCCTGCTCGATCATCCCCAGCACGAGGGCAGCGCCCAGCGTCCGGGGCAGGCTCTCCATACGCCCGATCACGGCTGCGGCCAGGGCCCGCAGCAGAAGGCTGGGGCCGAGGACGGCGCCTATGGAGACGCCCTGGATGGGGAGGCGCAGGAGCACGCCCAGGCCCGACATGCCCGCGGCGATGACCCAGACCAGGGTCTGGATGCGCTTGACGGGAACGCCCAGGAGGGCGGCCCTGTCGGCCGACTCGGCCGAAGCCCGCACGGCGATGCCCACCCTGGTGTAACGGAAGAAGGCGCTGAGCCCCACCGCCACCAGGGGGACGATCACCAGGATCAGCAGGTGCCCGGCCCGGAAGACCACCGGGAACCAGGAGAACTTGAACTGGAAGGGCACGGGAGGCTGGGGGGCGGTGTTGTAGTTGAAGAGCTTGGGCAGGGCGAGCTGGCCTCCGGCGAATATCTCGGCCAGCCCGACCGTGGCCACGGTGAGGACGAGGCGGGGCGCCCGGGCGAAGCGACGGATGACGAGCACCTCGGTGAGCAAGCCCAGCAGCAGGGCGGTGGCCAGGCCGGCGGTGATGGCCAGCCAGAAGTTCCACTTGGGGCCGACGATCAGCGAGGCGGTCATGACCGCAGCCAGGCCGCCGAGGTCGCCCTGGGCGAAGTTGATGATGCGGTTGGCCCGGTATACGAGCACCAGGCCCATGGCCACCAGCCCGCTGAGCGAGCCCAGGATGAGCCCCAGGAACAGGATGGGCAGGGGCGCCGGGTAGATCACCCCGACGAAGACCAAAAAGGCCAGCGTCCCCACTCCCAGGATGAGGCCGAAGCGGGCGTCCTCCGGCTCCAGGCCCAGCCACCTCGCCGCCGGCGCAAATGTCCCGCCGCTTCCGCGGCCGTCGGTCACCGTCGACCTTCGTCCTTGGATCCGGGCTGCGACCCGCGACTACTACGACGCGCCATCGGCCCATAGGATGCTTGTGTGACTGGCGTCACGCCAGGCGGGGCGCAGCTGGGGTGGAGAGAGCTCTTCGACCGTTACGGTCCGACGCTCATCGTCGTCGTCGCGATCAGCCTCCTGGTCGCCCTGCTGCCGGGCAATGCGTCCAAGAGCAACGGCACCAGCGTGAACGCGTCGGGCAACGGCGGCCAACCGGGTGAGGGAGCCGGCTCGCCCGGCGCGGTGGCGGGGGCAGCCACCGCGGGCCAGGGCGGCGCCGGCGGGGTCTCGTCCGCAGCCGGCGGTGCCGGGGCCACGGCCGCGGGCGGAGCGGCCGCAGCCGCCAACGGCACCGGGGCGCCGGGGCAGGCCGCGGGCTCGGCTCTGGCCTTCGGGCAGGGACCCAACTGCCGCGCCGANNNNGCCTCCGTGCGTCAAGTTCCTGGGCGACAACGGAGGCGCCACGTCTCGGGGCGTGGCCAAGGACAGGGTGCTGGTCATCCGCTACATCACGGCCAGGGACCCGGGGACGCAGGCCATCCTCCAGGGAGCCCAGCTGGCCGACGACCCGGCCGTGGTCAAGCGGGCCTACACGGCCCTGTTCACCTACTCCAACCAGCACTACGAGACCTACCACCGCCAGGTCGTCTTCGAGGACTTCACCGCCAGCGGCGGCCCCACCGACGACGAGGCGGCCAAGGCCGACGCCCTGACCATCGCCAACGACAAGAAGGCCTTCGCGGTGATCGAGGGCGACCCGGCCGCGCCCATCCCCAAGGTGCTGGGCCAGGAGCTGGCCCAGCGAGGCGTGATCTGCGTGTGCACGACGTCGCTGTCGAGCCAGTTCTACAACGAGAACCCGCCCTACATCTTCAGCTCGCTCCCCACCTCCGACGAGTACGCGGCCCACATCGGCGAGTACATCGGCAAGCGCCTGGCCGGCAAGCCGGCCAAGTGGGCGGGCGACGAGCTCAACCCGGCCCAGGGCTACAAGACCACGCCCCGCAAGTTCGGCCTCATCTACCTCGAGGGCCAGATGGGCAAGGTCGACCCCGAGGGGAAGCGGGCCCGCGATCTCGTCGTCGCCGCCCTGGCCAAGTACGGCGTCCAGCTCAGCGCCGAGGCCAGCTACCTCTACGACCCCGGCCGCAACCAGCAGGACGTCACCAACGTCATCGCCAAGATGAAGGCCGCGGGCGTGACGACGATCATCCCCTTCGTCGACCCGCTCTACCCCATCCTGTTCACCAAGGAGGCGACCCGCCAGCTCTACTACCCGGAGTGGTTCATCTCCGGCACGGGGCTGAGCGACACCACCGCGGCGGGGCGCCTGTACGACCAGGCCCAGTGGCGCCACGCCTTTGGGATCTCCCCGCTGTGGATCACCTGGCAGACGGTGGCCACGTCCGGGGGCTACCGGGAGTTCCACCACGGCATGCCGGGCATGAAACCCGGTGACGAGGGCGTGCTCATCAACATCTACGCGGCCTACGTCGGGACGCTGTTCCTCGGCATCCACATGGCCGGGCCCAAGCTCACGCCCGACGCCTTCGCCCAGGGCATGTTCAACTACCCGCCCACGGGAGGACTGCCCGCCGCACCCCTCGTGTTCATGAACCGGAAGTTCCCGACGCAGTCCAAGGACATGACCGAGGTCTGGTACGACCCCAACGCCCGGGGGCCGGACGAGCGCAGCCAGGACGGCGTGGGGCTCATCATGAAGGTCGACACCGGCCGCCGCTACCGGCTGGGCCAGTGGCCCGCGGCCGATCCCAGGGTCTTCGACCCCAACGGGGCCATGGCCGTGAGCGACAACCCGCCCGGCGGAGGCGACCCCCCTCACGAGCAGGACGGCCACAGCCACCCGGCCGGCCAGAGGTGCCTGGACTGCCAGTAGCGGCCAGCTCCTGACGGCTGCCTCGGGCCTCAGGACCTGCTCTTGGAGCGGTCCCGGCTCCGCCCGCCCGTCTCCTCGTCGGCCTCGCCCGCCGCGGCCTTCAGGGGCGGG
The DNA here is from genome assembly GCA_005884125.1 of Actinomycetota bacterium. Classification (GTDB taxonomy): domain Bacteria; phylum Actinomycetota; class Acidimicrobiia; order Acidimicrobiales; family AC-35; genus AC-35. The sequence continues at coordinate 23,965 of VAXP01000015.1, forward strand.
GCCCCGCCGACCCTGGAGCGCGAGCGCTTGGCCGCCGGCGCCGGCTTGGGCTCGGTGGACTTGCTCGCCTTGCTCGCCCGGCTCTTCGCGGTCGTCGTGCCCCGCGTGGCCGATGCCGACGGGGCCGAGCGGGTGGCTCGGGGCTTCGCAGCCCGGGTCGGGGAGGTGGGGGCCTCCTCTGCGGAGGACGAGCCCCGCCTGGCGCGCCGCTTGGGGCGGGGTTCGCCCGCGGCGTTCCCCGCGGTGACGGGAGCGGCCACCTCCCCGCCCTCCACCCTGCTCCCCCGCCCGGCCGCCGCGGCCGGCTGGGCCGGGGGTGGGACCCGGTCGGCCAGACCCGAGCGCTCGACGATGGAGCGGTCCGTGCCCAGATAGGCGCTCACCAGGCGGGGATCCTCCAGGACCTCGTCGGGCTTTCCCCGGGTGAGCACGCTGCCCGTCTCCAGGGCCAGGAGCTCGTCGGAGACCGACCGTATGAGGGGCATGTCGTGCTCGATGACGAGCAGGCTGGCGCCCGTCTCCTCCCTGATGCGCAGCAGCAAGGGTCCCAACGCCTCCGTCTCCCGCTGGGCGATCCCGGAGGAGGGCTCGTCCAGGAGCAGGACAAGGGGGTCGTGGGCCATGATGCAGGCCAGGTCGACGATGCGCCGGGAGCCGGTCGACAGCTCGGACACGAACTTGTCGCGGAAGGCATCGAGGCCCATGAGCTCGATGAGCTCTTCCACCCGCCTTCTGACCCGCTTCTCGCTGCGGCGCACCCACGGGAGACGCAGGGCGCTCGAGACCATGCCCTCGATGCGGATGTGGCGCTCGAGGGCGATGGCCAGCGCCTCGGCCACGGTCAGCGACGGGAAGAGGCGGGCGTCCTGGAAGGAGCGGCCCAGGCGGACCCGGGACCGCTGCTCGGGGGACAGCCCGGAGAGCTCGCGGCCGTCGAGCCGGACCCGGCCCGTGGAGGCCACGAAGCCACACACGGCGTCGAAGACCGTCGTCTTGCCCGCGCCGTTGGGCCCGATGACGCCCAGGATCTGGCCCCGTCCCAGGTCGAAGCTCACGCCGTCCACCGCCCTCACCCCGCCGAAGGTGACGGTGAGGCCCGCCACCTCGAACACGGGGGTGGCGTCCGGCGTCATGCCGAGGCTCCGTCCAGGCTGGCCGCCCCCGACAGGAACACGGCCCGCAGGATGTCGTCCCGCTCCAGCAGCTCGTCGGTCGGCCCCGAGAACCGCACCTCGCCCTTCTCCATGAACACGGCCCGGCGGGCCACGGTGAGGGCGATGTTGACGGACTGCTCGACCAGCAGGACCGACGCCCCGTCCTCGTGTATGCGGCGCACGATGCGCAGGAGGTCCTCCACCACGATGGGCGCCAGCCCCAGGGACAGCTCGTCGATCATGAGCAGCTTGGGCCGGGAGATGAAGGCCTGGCCCAGGGTCAGCATCTGCTGCTCCCCGCCGGAGAGAACGCCGGCGGGCTGCTCGTAGCGGCGCTGCAGGGCGGGGAAGGTGTGCAGGAGCTCGTCCACGGTGGCGCTGGTCTGGGCCCGGGGCCGGCGGCTGGCCCACGCCGCCACCTCGAGGTTCTCCCTGACCGTGAGCCCGGGGAAGATGCCCCTGCCCCCCGGTACCTGCACCAGGCCCCCGGCGAAGCTGTCCTCGGGCTCCAGGCCGGTGATGTCGTCGCCGTCGAAGAAGATGGCGCCACCCTGCACGGGCACCAACCCGGAGATGGCCCTGAGCAGGGTGGACTTGCCCGCCCCGTTGGTGCCAAGCAGCGCCAGGATCTCGCCCTCGGCCAGCTCCAGGTTGACCCCGAAGAGCACCTGCACGGGGCCGTAGGAGACGTCGATGCCCCGCACCGACAGGATCGAGCGCTCGGCCACGGCCAGGCGGGACCGGCGCATCTCCGCCGTGGTCGCCAGGATGGCCATGGCCCGGGTCGTGTCCGACGTCACGAAGCGCCTGGCGCCGGAGAGGATGAGGCCACCGATGACCCAGAAGGGCACCAGCGCCACGATCCCGTTGCGGATGCTGTGATCGGCGATCTGGCCGAACAGAAGGTTGAACACGACCAGCCCTACCACCAGGAAGACGGCCCCGAAGCTGAGCGACAGCGACCGCACCCGGGCCGGCGAGACCAGGGCCTGCACGGTGAGGAAGGGCGGGAGGAACATCCCGCCGATGAAGAACGCCCACGCCGCTCCTACCAGGGACACGGGGAGGGAGTGGGCCAGGGCCATGAGCAGCAGGCCGGGACCCACCGCGCCCAGGGCCAGGCCGGCTGGGCGCAGGGGGTAGCCCAGGTCGCGGGCCAGCCAGCGCTGGGTGGTCCTTCCCGCCAGCTGCACACCGAGCAGGCCGAGCCCGTTGCCGCCCGCGATGATCAGCCCGATCTCGAGCGGGTTGAGGTGGTAGACCCGGTCGAAGAAGAGCGGGAAGTAGATGAGACTCGGCAGGTAGCCGGCCCCGATCGGCACCCAGGCCGCGAACTGCCAGCGCAGGGTCTTGACCGAGGTCAGGACGCGCACGGCCCGCCCGAAGGGCAGGGGGCGCTCGCCGGCGGCGATGGCGGCCGACTCGGGATCGTCGCTCTGGCCCCGGATGACGTCGGGCAGGCGGATGGCCACGATGGCCATGGCGATGATGGGCACGATGAGGATGACGAAGGCGAAGCGCCAGCCCACGACGAAGGCGACCAAGCCGGCCACCGCGGCTCCGGCGATGGCGCCCCAGCGCACCGCGTTGGCGTGGGCCGCGAACACCGTCGGCCTGGCCTCGGGCTTGTAGTAGTCGCTCAGCAGAGATCGGTGGATGGGGTCGTTGACGAGCACCCCCACCCCGTTGCCGATGCGCATGAGCACGAACAGCCACAGGAACGGCGCCAGCCCGGTGGCGAAGGAGAACACCCCGGCCACCACGGCCCCGGCCACCACCAGCTTGCGGCGAGGCAGGCGGTCCCCGTAGAAGCCGACGGGCACGGCGCATATCAGGACGATGGCCAGGTTGAGGGCGACGATGTTGACGAAGCTCCTGTCGCTGAGGCCGAAGGCGTGCTTGATCTGGGGGGCCAGCACCAGGAACGCGGTGGTGTCGAACTCGTCGAAGACAGGGTGATGACCAGCAGCCGGTGCCGCAGCCAGCCCACTGGGTGGGTGAGGGGGTCAGGTGCCGGACCCTGCGGTGGTAGCGGACGGTCGACCAAGGGGGCCGCTCCGCCCGGGTTCCGTCCGGCGGTCGTGGTCTCGGCCACGTCGGTCACCTCCGTCCCGACCCGGCCAGCTCGTGGGTCTCGATCTCTTCGGGCGCCAGCGACTCCTCACCGGTGGCCGATACCGCGGCCGCCCGCAGGTCCATGTCCACCGCCGCGGCGCGGCGGTCCGCCACCAGGCTGGGCACGAGCAGCCCTCTTCGTTCGGCCACCCACCGGAGGTAGGCGTCGCGGCCCATGTAGAACAGCTGCCCCAGGCCGCCGGGGAAGAACAGCAAGAGGAGCAGGACGCCGAACCCGGTGCCGAGGAGGCTGAACTCGTAGGGCAGGAAGTACTGGATGCCGCGGATCACGACCGCGCCCAAGATGGCGCCCGTCGTGGAGCCCAGGCCCCCGATCACCACCATCGAGAACAGGAAGATCGACAGGTCGGCGGGGAAGCGGTCAGGGCGCAGCTGCTGCTGGTGGTAGGCGTAGAGCGCTCCGGCCACCGCGGCCACGAAGCCCGACGAGGCGAATGCCGCCAGCTTGGTCCGCACCCGGGGGACGCCCAGGGCCTGGGCCCCTCGCTCGTTGTCCCTCATGGCGACCAGCACACGCCCGGCCCGGCTGTTGCGCAGGTTGCGGGCGCCGAGCAGGGCGAGGACGACGAAGACGAAGGTCAGGAGGAAGAAGCTGCGCTCGCCGCTCACGTCGAACATGCCGAAGATGCGGGGCCGCACGATGGGCCCGCTCAGAGTGAAGACGTGGAAGGTGAACACCCAGCTGGCGGTGGCCACGGCGAAGGCCAGCGTCGTGACCCCCAGGAAGAGACCCTGGATGCGCAGGGCGGGGATGCCGATGAGCAGGGCCGCGCCCGCGCCGGCCAGGCCGGCGACGAGCAGGACCAGGAAGAAGTCGGGGGGGTTGGCCAGCGAGGCCAGGTGCCCGCCCAGCAGGCCCCCCATCCCGGCCAGGGCCCACTGGCCGAAGGAGAGGTTGCCCGCCCAACCGGTCAGCATCACCAGGGAGATCCCGACCAGGGCGTAGATCATGATGTCGGTGGCCAGGCTCGTCTTGCTCGGCGTCAGCAGGTACGGGAGGACGAGCGTCGCCACGCAGACCAGGCCCAGCCCTCCATAACGGGCCAGGCGCACCTCGGGCACCCCCCTCAGCTCGCGGGGGACGGGGCGGACCTCCTGGATGGCCTGCCAGCTCGAGCTCCCGGTCTCGATCCTCGCCAGGCGCCGGCGCTGAAGGAGCAGGGCCACGAGTATGGCCCCGAAGACCATGCCCAGGTCGGGGCCCGAGTGACCGGTCCCGAAGAACAGGGCCTGCTGGGCCATGCCGATGAGCAGGGCCGCGCCGAAGGTGATCGGCAGGCTCTCGAACCTCCCGATAACCGCCGCCCCCAGCGCCATGGCCAACAGCGTGAAGCCAGACAGCGCCCCGAACTGGAACCCGGTTATGGGCGCCGAGAGGATGGCGGTCAGCGCCGAGAGGAACCCGGCGATGGCCCACACCAGCAGCGATACCCTCTTGACCTTCACGCCCAGCAACCGGGCCCGGTCGTTGTCCTCGGCCGCGGCACGCGCGGCCAGGCCGTAGCCGGTGCCGCTGAGGAACCAGACCAGCCCGCCGATGACGATGGGGGTGACGATCATGACGACGACGTGATCGCCCCGGAACCGGAAGTGCCCGTAGGTGAAGTGGAACGAAAGGGGCGTGGCGAAGCCGACCTTGAGCTTGGCGTGACGGTTGATCAGGTACGGGATGATCAGCTCGATGGCCCCGAAGATCTGGGTCAGGCCGATGGTGACGACGGTGAGGATCAGGCGGGGCGCCTTGGCGAAGCGGCGGATGATGGCGAACTCGACCAGGGCGGAGGCCGCCACCGCGGCCAGGAGCCCGATGAGGACGGCGACGTAGAAAGGCACGCCGAAGCGCTGCACCAACTCCTCGGCCAGGGTGGCCGCGAAGGCCCCCAGCTCGCCCTGGGCGAAGTTGATGATGCGGTTGGTGCGGTAGATGAGCACCAGGCCGACGGCCAACATCCCGTTGAGGGCGCCCAGCACCAGACCCTGGACGAGGATGCCGTTGGGCACGACGGCGTGCATGAAGCCCAGCTTGTGGCCGTCTATGCGAGGACACCAGTGAGGCTCCTACGTCCCAAGAGGCTCCCTTCCTCGGATGGCCGCCGGCTCCAGCTCGCCAAGAGACTATTCCGCGGCCCGGGCTTCGACTCCTGCTTGGGCAGGTCTGGGGGAGGACGACGGCGAATTCCTGGGGAGCGGAATCGTGGGCGGCGGGTCGCGGGCGCCGGTGAAGGAGTCCGTGACATGATGCCGCTGACGGTGCGTCCACCAGCTGGGGGTGATCCCGTGAAGGGGAGAAGTGTCCGCACGTTCGCCGTGCTCTGTACAGCGGCGTTGGTCGTCGCCGCCTGCTCGAAGCCGGCCAAGAAGGTGGCCAAGAGCGCCACACAGGCGACGCTCGCTCCCGTGGCCTCGAGCACCTCTACGTCGGCTGCGCCCACGCCCGCGGCCGCCGCCGCGGCCGCGGCGGCCAAGGGAGCGGCCAAGGCCGTCGTGGGGACGACGACCCACTCCAGCCTGCCCTTCGGGGCCCCGGTCAACGAGAGCTACGCCCGGGCCCTGGGTGACAAGATCTTTCCCCAGTCGACGCAGCGGGTGAGGCCCTACTACTCGGGCGTGGGCGAGGACAGCATCCAGCTCGACTTCTCCTACGACGCCACCAGCTGCGGCGTCAACGTGGTCAACGCCATCACCGCCGCCGGGGGAGCCCTGCCGACGACGAGCCGCTACTACCGGGCCGCCCCGACCACCCAGTCCCAGGTGATCTCCGACACCAAAGAGGGCATCGCCCAGATGGTGCAGTTCTGGAACGACCACGCCTTCGACGTGGCCGGCTACCTGCCTCACATCAGGCCCCTGATGGGCAACGACGCCCACAACCAGTTCTTCGGACGACACCTGAACTACAAGCTGATCGACGGCGGGTCGAACCAGTGCCCGGACAAGACCAGGGCCGCGGCCATCCAGGCCGGCGACCAGGACCACGCCTTCAGCGTGTTCAACGACTTCAGCGCCGACAGCGTCAACAACACGACGGCCTACAACATGGCCGCCGACCTCAACAGCGCCATCCCCGCCAATCGCCGTCCCATGCACTTCGGCGAGCTGTGGGAGCCCGACTCGACCATGGCCAACTGGGCCCCCTTCGCGTGGACCCAGTTCGCCACCGGCTCCACCATCGTGCGCCAGCTGGCGTCCTATGTCTGCGGGAACCTGGTGGGCAAGCCCGCCAGCCGGTCGCCCAACGACGAGGCCCACGGCGGCTACTCCCACACCAAGCGCGTATTCGGCCTGGTCCACACCGACGTCCCCGACGCCGTGGGGCTGGCCAACGAGTTCAAGGGCCAGCTCGACAAGTTCGGCTGCGGCCACGGCGTCATCACCAAGGAGATCGCCTACAACGGGACCGATTTCGCCAAAGCCCAGCAGGACAACGCCAACCTGGTCCTGCAGCTCCAGCTGGCCGGGGTGACCAGCGTGATCATGCTCACCGAGCCCGTTCAGCCGCTGCTCCAGCTCAACCAGGCCAACCAGCAGAACTACCACCCGGAGTGGATCTGGTCGAGCTACGGCTACGACGACTCGAGCACCGTGCAACGGCTGTACATGAACAACGGCAACGAGAACGCGGGCAGCTTCGGGACCAGCAACCTGGGCGTCCCCGGCGGCTTCGGATTCGGCGCCGGAGACCCGTTCTACATGTACCACGCCTACCACACCAAGGACCCGGCCACGGGCTGGACGTGCGATCCCACCTCGGACAACGGCATGAGCAACGGGGGCAAGGAGGACGCCTTCTGCAAGGCGCCCACCGCGATCGTCACCTACTACTACACGATGCTGCCCATGATCGGCGGAATGTTCTTCGCCGGGCCCGACCTGACGCCGCAGCACGTGACCGCCGGACTCCAGGCCTTCCCCAGCACCCGCTACGGCGGCAACGGGCCCACCGACGACCCCCGTCCCGCGCTCGTCGGCGCGGGCCCGGGCAAGTACGGGTTCGTCGTCGACTCGGTGGAGTGGCGGTGGCGTCCGGACTACACCTCACCGGTGCCGGAGAAGAAGGCCCAGTGGACCGAGTACCCGGACTGCCAGCGCCACTACGTCAACTGGCCCAACGACCTGGCCGTGAACTGGCACCCGAACGAGCCCGCCTTCGGCGCCTGGTGCGGCGACCCCAAGACCGGCTACCCGAGGACGCTGCCCGACGACGGGAACCACTGAGTCGGCCTGAGCGGGCCCGGGCCTGACCCGCCCAGCTCGGCCCCGGCCCCAGTCGCCGGGTCCGGGGCACAGCTCAGCCCAATAGGGCGACCGCGGCCACGGTCACGGCCACCACGGCCAGGGCCGCGGCGTCGATGCCCGTCAGCCGTACGGGCTCGGTGGTGAACCCTTCGGCGCCGCCCCTGGCCTCGATGGCCTCGGCCATCTCCTTGGCCCGGCGCAACGACGAGGCCAGGGCGGTGACGAGCACGTCGTGGGCGTAGCGGATCCTCCCGCCCAGGCCCTGGGGCAGGGTGGGCTCGCGCATGCGCCGGGCGGCCTGCAGCACGCGGAACTCCTCCAGCAGCAGGGGGAGACAGCGCACGGAGAGCGAGATGGCCAGCACCACCTCGTCGGCGGGCAGGCGCAACCACCGCAAGGGCGTCACCAGCTTGGACATGGCCGGGGTGAGCTCGGCCATGGGCGTGGTCCAGGCGACCAGGGTGGCCATGGCCAGCACCAGCAGGGCCAGGCTGGTTATGCGCCACCACTCGAGCATCCCGCCCAGCTCGATGGAGATGCCGGCCAGGTGGATGGAGGGGGATCCGCCCGAGCCGATGGACAGCAGACAGTCGAGGCCCACCAGGAGCACGAACCACCGCGGGGGCCGGGGCAGGGCCGTGGCCGGCACGCCCGAGGTGAAGAAGGCGGTCAGGGCCAGGACCCACACCACGGCCTGGGCCGGCCAGCCCGGGCGGGCCACCAGGGCGATGTCGATGGCCACCACCGCCAGGAGCTTGGTGCCCGCCCACATCCGGTGCAGGTAGCTGTGGCCGGGGACGTAGCGCAGCAGGTGGATCTCACGGGAGGGCGCGCTCACGGCTGCGCCTCCCCCACGACCGCGCCCACGTCGTCGTCGGCCACGACCTGGCCCGCCCGCAGCACCAGGGCCCGGTCGGCCAGGCGGTAGGCGTCCTCCACGTCGTGGGTGACGACCATGATGGCCACCTCCGCCTCCCGGTTGAGGCGGGCCAGGACCGTGGTCAGGAGGCGCCGGCCGGGCAGGTCGAGGCCGGCCAGGGGCTCGTCCAGCACGAGCAGACGAGGCCGGCGCACCAGGGCCCCGGCCAGCGCCACCCGTCGCTGCTGGCCCCCGCTGAGCTCGTCGACCCGGCGGGAGCGGAAGACGGTGGGGTCGAGGCCGACCATCTCCAGGGCGTTGTCCACCGCCCCGTTGTCCAGGCGGGTGCCGAAGCGCACGTCGGCCTCCACCGTGGGGCGGAAGAGCTGGAGGCGGGCGTGCTGGAAGGTCATGGCCGTCGCCCCCGGGACGTCGCCCAACGGGCGACCGTGCAGGGTGGCCGTCCCCTCCACCGGGGCCAGCAGTCCGGCCACGACCCAGGCCAGGGTCGACTTGCCCGACCCGTTGGGCCCGAGCACCAGCAGGCGCTCGCCGGGACCGATCGTGAGGTCGACGCCCCGCAGGGCCCGCCGGGCCCACGGGGTACCGGCGGCGTAGACGTGTCCCACGTCCTCGAGCCGGATCACGGCGCGGCCCCAGCCTCGCCCCCCAGGACCACCAGGGGGGAGCCCACCGTTACGAGGCGTCCCCCGGCCAGGGCGACGACCACGTCGGCGGTGGCCGCCTCGCCCATGTGGTGGGTCACGTGCACGACCGCGGTCCCCCGGGCCGGGAGCTGGCGCAGAAGCCGGGTCAGGTCCCGCCGCCCGGTGCGGTCGAGCATGGCGGTGGACTCGTCGGAGACGAGAAGGGCAGGGCGCCGGGCCAGGGCGGCGGCGATGGCCAGGCGCTGCAGCTCCCCTCCCGACAGGGTCGAGGTCTCCCGATCGCCAAAGCCATCCAGCCCCACCAGCTCGAGCAGCTCGGCCACGTCGACGCCGGCGGCGGTGGCCATGCCCCAGACCACGTCGTCGCGGACGCGCACGCCGAGCACCTGGCTCTCGGGCCGTTGGAACACCATGGCCGTCCCTCCCGCCCGGCCCAGCGCGGCGGCGCCGGGACGCACGACGCGCCCGAACGCCACCGGCCTGCCCGCCAGCACCCGGGCCAGGGTGGACTTGCCCGATCCGTTGTCGCCCACCACCGCCACCAGCGTCCCCGGCTCGACCCGCAGGTTCACGTCCGACAGGGCGTCGGAGGCGGCGCCCGGGTAGCGCACGCGCACGCTCTCGAGAGCCACCGGCACGGGACCGGGCGTCCCCGCCGGCGACCGGTCCCTCCCGGCGTGGTCGTCCCCGTCGTGCGGGTCGGGCCGGGCGAAGGAGGCGTCCAGGCGGTTCAGCGCGGGGATGGCGACCCGGCGGGCCAGGAGCACACTGCCCACCAGCGCGAACAGCTCCGCCGCGGGGATCACCAGCCACCAGTGGGCGATCACCCAGTGCACGACGCGATCGCCCTGCTGGGCCAGCTGGTCGTAGCCGAAGCGGCGGGCCAGCTTGCGCGCCCAGCGGGTGCCGATGTCGATCTGCTTCAGGGTGAGCCGGCGCGACTCGGACAGGACGCCCAGCACGGCCACCGTTCCGACGGCCGTGGGCAGCCACGTCACCACCAGGGCCAGCGCCGCCGTCCCCAGGTCACCCCAACCCCGCCGGTAGGCGACGCCGATGGTGATGCCGGCCAGGGCGATGAGGGCCAGGTTGGCCTCCATGATCAGCCCACCCATGAGGAAGGCCACCTGGCCCGCGGCCACGGTGGCGATGACGGCGGCCCGCAGACGCCGGCGCACGACCAGGGCGGCGAAGGGCACGGTGGCGGCCACATAGAGCACGTAGCCGAACGGGAGCCACCATCCCCCCAGGGTGAGGATGAGGGCGACGTCGCCGAGCACCGCGGCTTCCGCCAGCTCCTCGGGCCGGAGCCTGCCCCGGCGTCGGTGCTCTCGCGCCATCCGTTTGGACCCTAACGTCCGCACCCCCGAGCCCGCCGTCACGCCCAGGTGGCGACGCCGCGGCCCCACCGCGGGGAACCACGCGGCCCGAGGATTGGCCTGCGCCGCAGTGGGAACAACCGTGGCACGAGAACCACTCGTAGCGCATAGGGGGGACAATGGGACGAACCATGACGTCGTCGTCAACCGTCCGGGTCGAGGTCGGCCCGCTGCCTTCGGAGGCCGCACTTCCCTGGTTGACCAGCACGCTACGGATCGTCGCCGCCATCTCCGCCCACCCCGAGCTGGTCCGATTCGAGATTCCCCGGGAGGCGACCGACACCTTCACCCACCATCTCCTGGAATGGCTCGACCTGGCCGAGAGCTCCGACGTCTTCCACTGGGTCGGCAAGGAGGACCCGGCCACGGCCCGGGCTCTGCTGACCTACTGGGTCAGGATCGACCAGCTCTCGGACGAGGAGATGGGCCGGCTGGGAGTGGCGTGGTCGTCGCCGGAGGGATATCGGTTCTTCGAAGCCCTCACATCGGCGATCATCGACGCTCTGGCAGACACCTCCGAGTTCGGCGCGCTGGCCGCCGAGCTGAGCCAGATCTGGGGCGGCGGCAGCTGAGCAACAGGAGCGGTGGTGCGTCGCCGGGTGTGCGCCCGCCCGCGCCGGGAGACGGTCAGCCGGGCCAGACCGCGACCGGGTAGGCCGCGGTGGGGACCACCACGGTGTTGGCCACCTTGTCGTGCCAGGTTTGGCGCTCCCGGTCCCAAAGCATCCACAGGTACCCGAGAAGGCACACGAAGCCCGACACGATCCTCATCAGGTAGCGGACCGCGGCTCTCCCCGGCCCGATGGGCCCACCGGCGGCGAAGTCGATGACGCGGATGTCCATGACGCGCTTGCCGACGGTCTGGCCCGAGGCGCTCCCTTCGACCCACGAAGCCGAGGACGAGGCCGGCGACGCCGACGATCACCGCGTCGATGAAGTAGGCCACCAGCCTGGTAAAGAAGCTGGCCCGCGGACCAGACGGGCCCGCGGACCCGTAGGGCGAACCCGAGGAGCTCCAATCGCCCGTCATCGCTCTCCTTCCGTCCTCGACGTCACAGGACCCGGAACCGGTGCAGCTCGAAGAGCCACATGAGTGTGAGCCCGAGGGGAATCAACCAGCCCGGTAGCACCAGCCGCCCCGACCTCCCGGCCAGCAGCAGGGCCAAGGCCGCGACCACCACCGCAATGGGGCCCGCGGGGTTGGCGGCGAACGCCCTGCCCAACTCGAGATGGACGGTCGCGGTCACGCTCGTGGTCATGCCGCACAGGGGGCAGGGGATGCCCGTGATGGTGCGCAGGGGGCAGGGGATCCCGAGGTGACCGGGCGCCAGGGGCAGGACGGCACCGGCCACGAGCATCAAGGCCCCCGCGGCCCGCAGGTCGGCCAGCTCGACGACGTGGGGCCGGGGTGGGGACAGAGCGAGGCCGGGCACCGCACCGACGCTACCCCTGGGGCGGGCGGCAGCCAGGGTCCGCTACCTAGCATTGGCCGGGCATGAAGGCGTGGGCGGTCAAGCGTCCGGGACCCATCGACAGCGGTCCGCTCGAGCTGGGCGAGCGGGAGGTTCCCGAGCCGGGAGCGGGCGAGGTCAGGGTCCGTGTGTCCACCTGCGGGGTGTGCCGCACCGACCTGCACCTGGCCGAGGGCGACCTGCTCCCCAAGCGTCCCGCCGTCGTCCCCGGGCACGAGGTCGTGGGCTACGTCGAGGCCATGGGCCCGGGCGCCACCCGCTTCCCGATGGGCGCCCGCGTCGGTATCGCCTGGCTGAGGCACACCTGCGGCGTCTGCCGCTACTGCCTGCGGGGGGCGGAGAACCTGTGCATCGACCCTCGGTTCACGGGCTGGGACGCCGACGGTGGGTACGCGGAGCGGGCCGTGGTGGAGGAGGCCTTCGCCTACGACATGCCCGAGGGCTTCGACGACGAGCACGCCGCTCCCCTGCTGTGCGCGGGGATCATCGGCTATCGCGCCCTGCGGCGAGCGGAGCTGCCGCCCGGCGGGCGCCTGGGGATCTTCGGCTTCGGCGCCTCCGCGCATCTGGCCGCCCAGGTGGCTCTGGCCCAGGGCGCCACCGTCCACGTCCTCACCCGATCCGAGCGGGCCCGGCGCCTGGCCCTGGAGCTGGGCGCGGCTTCGGCCCGGGGCCCGACCGACCAGCCTCCCGAGGCTCTGGACGCCGCCATCCTCTTCGCCCCCGCCGGAGCGCTGGTGCCGGTGGCCCTGTCCGCCCTCGACCGGGGCGGCACCCTGGCCGTGGCCGGCATCCACCTCAGCGACATCCCCGCCCTCGACTACCAGAGGTATCTGTTCCAGGAGCGCCAGCTGCGCAGCGTCACGGCCAACACCCGCGCCGACGGCGAGGAGTTCCTCGCTCTGGCCGCGCGCATCGGGATACAGGTCACCACCACCAGCTATCCGCTGGTCCGGGCCGACGCCGCCCTGCGCCATCTCGCCCACGACGCGGTCGACGGTGCGGCCGTCCTCGTCGCCTAGAAGTCACCGGCCCTGTCGAGCTGAGCGGGAGACGGACGCCCGCTGTGAGCGGCGCATCTGGCGAGCTGGGGCGGCGCCGCGGGCTCTGGCATGATGGCCGCCTCCGACCCAGGTGGCCCCCCCGTGCCCGACTCACACGAGAGCTGCTCCCCTACCGCTCGACGCCTGGAACTCTCGCTGACCACGGCCGACGGCGTGAGCCTGGCCGGCTGCCTGCGTGCGGTCGACGCCCCTCGGGGCGCGGTCGTCGTCGCTCATGGGATGAGCGCCTCCATGGACAACGGCGCGGTGGCCACCACGGCCGACGCCATGGAGCAGGCCGGCTTCGCCGTCGTGACCTACGACGCGCGCGGCCACGGCCGGTCGGCGGGAAGGTGCACCCTGGGGGAGCTGGAGTGCCTCGACGTGGCCGCCGCCGTCGACGTCGCAGGCGAGCTGTCCGACGCCATCTATCTGGTCGGCGCGTCCATGGGGGGCATCGCCGTGCTCCGCTACGCGGCCGGCGCCACCGGCATCAGCGGCGTGGTCGCGGTGAGCACGCCGGGCGAGTGGGAGCTGCCCCGCACGGCCCGCGGTCTCCTGGCGGCCGGTGTCACCCGCAGTCAGCCGGGGAGGTGGGCGGCCCGGCGCTGGCTGGGCGTGCGCCTCTCGCCCGAGTGGCGGGGCCTGGACCCGCCCGCCCGCCTGGCCTCCATCGTCGAGGGGCCCCTGGCCGTCGTGCACGGACGCAACGACCGCTTCGTTCCCGCGGCCGCGGCCCACAAGCTCTTCGCCGCGGCCAGGGGGCCGAGGCGCCTGGACCTGGTGCGGGGAATGGGGCACGCCTTCCAGCAACGGGCCGTCGCCCCCATCGTGGCCGCCCTGGAGTGGGCCTCGGCCACGAGCGGGCGACCCTCGGCCGCGACCACCTGACCGGTGGCCGAGCTCAAGGTCGAGGTCGACGCCGAAGAGGTGGGGTTCGACCCCCAGCGCCTGAGGCGCATCGACCGCCACTTCGCCCGCTATGTGGACGACGGCCGCCTGCCGGGCTGGCTCGTGCTCGTCACCCGGGGGGGCAAGGTCGTCCACCTGGCCACCTACGGCGACCGCGACAAGGAGGCGGGCCTGCCCGTCGAGATCGGGACGCTGTTCCGCATCTACTCGATGACCAAGCCCATAACGTCGGTGGCGGCCATGATGCTCTACGAGGAGGGGGCCTTCGAGCTCAAGGACCCGGTGAGCCGCTTCATCCCCTCCTTCGCCGACACCCGCGTCTACCGCAGCGGTTCGGCCCTCAACCCCGTGACCGAGCCCGCGGTCGAACCCATCCGCTTGTGGCACCTGTTGACCCACACCGCGGGCCTCACCTACGGCTTCCACCACGCCCATCCCGTCGACTCCATGTACAGGGCGGCGGGATTCGAATGGGGCCAGCCCGAGGGCGCCGACCTGGAGGCGTGCTGCGAGTCCTGGGCTCGGCTCCCCCTTCTGTTCCAGCCCGGGACGGAGTGGAACTACTCGGTCGCCACCGACGTGCTCGGGCGTGTCATCGAGGTCGTGTCAGGCCGGCCACTGGACCAATTCCTGCAGGAGCGCGTCTTCGGCCCCCTGGGCATGGGCGAGACCGGCTTCTGGGTGGGCGAGCAGGACGCCGACCGGCTGGCCGCCCTGTACAGCCCGGCGCCCGCCACCCGCCTGGCCGCCCGCAACGACGCCATGGGCGGGGCCGCCCTGCGCCGGCCCACGTTCCTGTCCGGCGGCGGTGGGCTCGTTTCCAGCGCGGCCGACTACCACCGCTTCACCCAGATGCTGCTCCGCCGGGGCGAGCTGGAGGGCGCCCGCCTGCTGGGGACCAGGACCATCGAGTACATGACCGAGAACCATCTCCCCGGCCGCGCCGACCTGGAGGAGTTCGGCCGGCCCCTCTTCGCGGAGACGACCTTCGAGGGCGTCGGCTTCGGGCTCGGGTTCTCCGTCGTGGAGGATCCCGTCAGCAACAAGGTGCTGTCGACGGGCGGGGAGTTCGCCTGGGGCGGCGCGGCCAGCACCGCCTTCTGGGTCGACCCGGCCCAGGAGATCACCGCCCTGTTCCTGACCCAGCTCCTTCCCTCCAGCACCCACCCCATCCGCTCCCAGCTGAAGCAGCTCGTGTACCAGGCCCTGGTGGACTGAGCAGCCCTCGGGCCCCGCCGACCTGGCCAGCCCGCGCCCTCAGCTCGCCCGCTTCTCGAGAGCCTCCAGCCGGGCCGCCAGCTCGGCGATCACCTCGGCCAGCTCGGCCGTGACCTCGGCGACGACGGCCAGCACCACGGCCGCGACCTCGGCAACCTCCTCCTCCGACGCCTTGCGACTCCCGCGATGCATCGCCTGGTGAAGCCGTTCGCGGACGTGACCTGCCTCCATGGGCTACCTCCTCTGGGACAAGGACGGCGCTAATCGCCGGACGGACCTTGCTCGCCGAACACCCAGCGCGTGGGCGAGCCCGTGAAGTCGGCCGCCGCCAGCCCGAACACCCAGGACGGTCGTACCCGGAAGCAGGCGTTCACGGCCGGGTCGAGCATCTCCATGGTGTAGCTGGTGCCGTACTTGCGGTTCTCCAGGTCGAGCACCGCTTCGAGGACCTCCAGGTCCTTCACCACCTCGGCCCTGCCCTCGAGCACCACCGGCTCGCTGGGCCGGTCGGTGGCGACGCTGCAGCGAGGATCGCGCTCGAGGTTCAGCGTCTTGCGCGAGGTCCCGCTGCTGCTGAACCACAGGCAGGACCCGTGCCACATGCCCCAAACGGGCATGACGTGCGGGCGCCCGTCGGGCCACGTCGTCGTCACCCAGTAGTCGTGCGACGAGGTCAGGCGCTCCTCGGCCCAGGACCAGGGCAGCAGGCCGCTGCCCTCCCCCGGGCCCACGATCCCGTAGCCGGGCATGTGGGGACGGCTGGCGATGGGCTGGGGACCGGGCGCAGGGACCATGGCCGAATGATTACGGCCGGGGCGGGTCTCCCGCACGCCCGGCCCGGCCCGACTCCCGGGCCCGTGGTCAGCGGGAGGCGGGGCCGGGAGCGGGGTGGGTCGCCAACAACACCGGTCCGCGGGGCGCCTGGGAGAAGTCGAAGTCGGCCAGGAGGCTCCCGAGCTGGGGGGCGGTCTCGCGCACGCTGGGCCGGGGATCGGGTCGGCCGTCGGTACGAGGATCGAGCCGAGCCCCGCCCAGGAAGTCGTCCTCGATGAACTTGACGTAGGCGTCGAAGCTGAGGGTCTGGTGGTCGATGAAGCCGGTCCTGGCGTAGGGGCTGATGACAAGGCCGGGCACCCGCAGGCCGTAGCCGTTCGGGTCGACGGTGGGCGGGACGACGTGGTCGTAGAACCCGCCCCAGTCGTCCCAGGCCAGGAAGATCGCCGTGGAGGACCAGTCCGGGCCCGACATCACCGCGTTCACCAGGCTGGTGACGTAGGCCTGGCCTGCGGAGACGAGTCCCGGGGGGTGCTCAGAGACGGGCCCGGACGGGACGACCCAGGAGACCGCGGGGAGGGACCCCGCCTGGGCCGAGGACACGAACGTCTGCACTGGCTGGATGTTGCCCAGCTGGCCGTCCGCCTTCACGGTGTCGAAGTACGGCAGCGGGTTCCATATCCCCGGCGTACGGGCATTCTGGGGCTTCTGTGTGCAAGTGACGGCGGAGTCGTTCTCGCAGTCGGGCTCGCTGCCGTTGACGATGTAGTAGCCCCAGCTGATCCCGTTGTTGTGGAGCAGATAGGTGAGGTCGGTCCAGGCGTAGTCGGGGGTGCTCCCGCTCCCCGCCCCTTGGAGGAAGTCGGGAGGGTTGCCCGGGTTCTGCAGGGCGTTCCGACAGCTCTGGGGGTCGCCCGGCGTGGTGCAGCGGGCCGACCACTCCGAGACCATGAACAGGTGCTCGGGCAGGCTCCAGGAGGCGTTGGGCTCGAACATGCGGTCCTGGAGCACGAAGTTCCGGGCGTAGGCCCAGTAGTTCGGGATCTCCCGGGCGTCGTGGTAGCCCATGACGTCGGGCGCCCGGCTGTTGGTACAGACGGGGTTGTTGGGGTCGGTGCAGCCCCGGCGGCCCCGGTCGGCCTGGGCCACGAAGCCGTCCATCCTTCCTGCGTTCACATCGGCGATCGCCGCGGCCTGGCCATGGGGACCACCCCCGTTGAGGTCGGCGCCGTCGTGGAAGGGCCGGTCGCACCGGCTCCGAGCCGGGTCGGGGACGCACACGGCGAAGGTCCCGTCCGGGTTGCGGGGGAACCCGGCTGCGCCCGGGTACGTGCCGAAGTAGGAGTCGAAGGAGCGGTTCTCCTGCATGATCACGACCACGTGCTGGATCTTGTGGATGCCGGCGGCGGCTGCGGGCCCGGAGGTCGAGTCGTCGGGGGAGGTGCCCGGCGGCGTGGTCGGCGTGGTCGAGGAGGTGCTGGGCTGCGTGCTCGCCGGGGTGGGCGAGGCCGGGGCCGCTCGGTGCGAGCCCGATCCACAGGCGGCGGCCACCAGGCTGACGGCGATGGCCAGGACCAGCGCTCTCGCACCCGTCGTGAGCGCTGACGACCGGGTCATGCCCTCAGCGTCGACCGCGCCTGTTAGGGCCGCATGAGACCTCGGTCACGGACGCATGATCTCAGCCGCCGTGCCGCTGGCGGTTTCGCCGAACGAGGCCACATCCCGTCGGCCGGGCGCCTTTTCGCGCCGGGCGGGGCGGCAGGCCTCAGCCGGGCGCCGGGCCCGGGCTAACCGGCGACCGGGGCGGGCCGGGAGATGCCGATGCCGCCCTGGGTCTCGGCGCCGTAGCGCTGCTTCTCCTGCTCGAGGTCGAGGGGGCCGATGCGGCGACGGGCGCCCATGGCCTGGTCGTCCAGCAGGTCGGCGGGCACGATCCAGGCCACCTCGAACTCCAGCCCGTCCGGGTCCTTGCCGTAGAGGCTCTTGGTCGTGCCGTGGTCGCTGGCGCCCACCAGGGCCCCGTGTGCGCTCAGGACCGCGGCCAGGCGCTCCAGCTCGGCCAGGGTGTCGACCTCCCAGGCCAGGTGGTAGAGGCCGACGGTGGACCGCCCGGCCAGCGACGGACCGGCGTCGGGGCCGATCTGGAACAGCCCGATGTCGTGGTCGTTGGTCGACGCCGGAGCCTGCAGGAAGGCGGCGCCGGAGGAGCCCTCCGGCGTCATGGCCACGGGCCGGAAGCCCATTACCTCGGTATAGAAGGCCACGCTGCGGGCGACATCACGCACGTAGAGCACGGCGTGGTTCAAGCGGGTTATGGGCACGGGAGGCTCCTTCCGTGAGCGGCCGCCGCCGGCCCCTCGGGCGTCATGAGCATGACACGACCCATTTTCCCTAACCTCCCGGGG
>VAXP01000015.1:42244-47741 GCA_005884125.1 Actinomycetota bacterium
ATGGGCATGCCGACGGGCATCGGGATCATCGACACCATGATCGGCTTTCCCCATCGCGACATGAAAGAGGCCTACCGATTCATCACCCGCCAGACCCGGGACAAGGAGTCCAAAGAGGACTTCGAGTTCCCGGTCGAGTACATGTTCAAGGACGTCCCCAACAAGGGCCTGAAGGACGTCGACGACCCCGTCTCCACCACCCTGCGGGAGATGGATCTGTGGGGCATCGAGAAGGGCCTGGTGGGGCTGGCCGGCTCCGACAGCCCCGGGGCCAGAGCCGTCCAGGACCATCCCGACCGCTTCCTGGCCTCCCTCTACGTCGACCCCAACCGGGGCATGGATGGCATCCGCGCCATACAGAAGGCCCACGACCGCTACGACATCCGTGCCGTCGAGCTCTTTCCGGCGGGAACGTCCCCCCAGGTGGCCATCAACGACAAGCTCATGTATCCCGTCTACGCCAAGTGCGTGGAGCTCGGCATCGCCGTGTTCTGCTGCGCGGGTGTGCCCGGCCCCCAGCTCATCGACGAGGTCATGTACGACTTCCCCGAGCTCGTCTTCGTGACCCGCCACGGCTGCGAACCCTGGACGGAGCTGATGGTCAAGCTCATGCTGAAGTGGCCCAACCTCTACTACTCGACCAGTGCCTTCGCCCCCCGCTACTACCCCAAGCACATCCTCGACTACGCCAACACCCGGGGCGCCGACAAGCTCATCTACGCCGGGTACTTCCCCATGGGCCTGTCGCTCGAGCGGATCATGACCGAGATGGCCGCGGTGCCGCTCAAGGACGAGGTCTGGCCCAAGTTCCTGCGCGACAACGCGTCCAGGGTGCTGCGCCTCGGTCCCTGACCCAGCTCACAGGGCGCAGGCGTCTCCTTCGCACCCGGGCGCCACCTCCCCGCCGCCGGGGCCGGAGATGACCTCCACGGGCGTCCGTTCGGTCCAGGCCCGATCCAGCACCCGCAGGAGCAGGTCGGGGGGTTGGGCTCCGGGCACGGCGAACTTGCCGTCGACCAGGAAGAAGGGAACCCCGGTCACGCCCAGGTCCAGGGCCGCCTCCTCGTCGTCGCGGACCTCGGCGCCGTAGCGGTCGCCTTCGAGGACCAAGCGGGCCTCGTCGGGATCGAGGCCGGCCTCCGCGCCCAGCCTCACCAGGGCGTCACGCTCGCCGATGGGCGCTCCCTCCGCGAAGGTGGCCGCCAGCAGCCGCTCCTTGACCGCGTCCTGGACGCCCCGCTCCCGACCCAGGTGGATCAGGCGGTGGGCGTCGAAGGTGTTGCCGGGCTGGGCCAGGTCGAAGCGGAAGGTGAGGCCGGCCTCCGCCGCCCTGCTCGTCATGCCGTCCACCATGGCCTGAGCCTCGGGCCGGCCCACCCCGTACTTGCGGGCCAGGCGCTCGGCGTACTCACCCTCACGCCTGCGGGCCGCGCCGGGGTCGAGCTCGAACGACCTCCACACCACCTCGACCTCGCCCCGGTGGTCGAAGCGGGCCAGGGCCTCCTCGAAGTTGCGCTTGCCGATGTAGCACCACGGGCACACGACGTCGGACCAGATCTCCACCTTCATGAACATGACAACAACCGCGCCCGGCCATGTCATCCCGGCCGAGCCCGCGCCCGGCCATGTCATCCCGGCCCGAGCCCGCGCCGGCCTAGAGGTGAGAATGGGCCCATGGCCGCCGGATACTCGGGCACGCCCCTGGCCCGCAAGCTCGGGATCAAGGCGGGGAGCGCCGTGGCCCTGGTGGGCGCCCCATCGGGTTTTGCCATCGACGGCCTGCCCGATGGCGTGGTGGTGCGCCGGTCCCTGCGGGGCAGGACCGACGTCGTGGTCGCCTTCGCCCGCAGCCTGGAGGACCTGACCCGGCGCCTCCCCGCCCTGGAAGGCGGCCTACCCGACGACGGCGCCCTCTGGCTGGCCTGGCCCCGCAGGGCCGCGGGCCACGACAGCGACATCAGCGAGAACGCCCTGCGCGACCTGGTCCTGCCGACCGGGCTGGTCGACGTGAAGGTGGCGGCCATCAGCGAGGACTGGTCGGCCCTGAAGTTCGTGCGCCGCAAGGAGCTGCGAGGCCGCCGGTCGCCCGCCACCGCCCGGCGGTGAGCCCCGCCCCTACCGGGGCGAGTCCGACGGGCCCACGTGGGTCTGGAGCCAGGCGTTGAGCGGGCTCCCGGCCCGCCACACCTCGGTTACCCGGTCCTTGGCCTTGGCCGTGCCCATCCAGCGGGCCGGAGCGAAGGACCGTCCCATGGTCACCCCCTTGTGCCGCAGCAGACGAGCCCGCGGGTGGTCGGCCGGGTAGCCGCGAGGAGCGCGCTTGAGGACCTCACCGCCCACGTCGTACTTACCTCGCTCGAGGGCGGCCACGATCTTCTCCAGCTCGCCGCCCCCGGGCCCGTCCACGGCGCGCCGGTAGCGGTCGAGCTGGTCGGAGGCGGGTTGGTAGTACCCGGTGGCCGCGAACAGGCCGGCGCTCGACAGGGACAGGTAGTGCACGCCGCCGTCGGGGCGGTAGCTGACCGCGGCGATGTTCTCCTTGTAGGGCGACTTGTCGGCCGAGAAGCGCACGTCGCGGTAGGGCCGGAAGATCCTGCCCTCACCGAACTCGTTGGCGACCTCGTCGAGCAGGGCTTGGGTGGGCCCTCGCACGACCCGCTCGTAGAGCGGCTTGTGCTCGGTCCAGTACGACTTCGTGTTGTCGGCTTCGAGGCCTTCGAAGAACTCGAACGCCTCGGCCGGCCACCCCGAAAACGCCACCGGCACCACCCTATCGTCGCGTGTTGGTGGGGCCCGCCGCCCTGCCGTCTCCGGGCCGGCTCCTCGTGAGCGCGCCTCGCCTGTGACGCAATTCACGGGTGCAGGAGGCCGGGGCTGCACGAGACTATGGGCCGTTTCGAGAGCGGCTGGGGGGAAGCGGTGCTCCGAGAACCCGATCCGTCACTGACCGCCCTGTCCCTGGAGGGCGTGTCCAAGCGCTTCCACCGGGGCCTGGAAGAGGTCGTCGCCCTGGACGAGGTGGACCTCCAGGTGGCCGCCGGTGAGTTTCTCGCCCTGGTGGGGCCGAGCGGCTCGGGCAAGTCGACGCTGCTGCACATCGCCGGCGGCCTCGACCGGCCCGACTCCGGACGGGTGCTGGTGGGAGACGACGACCTGGCCACCCTCTCGGCTGCCGACCGAGCCCGCCTGCGCCGGCGCCGGGTGGGCTTCGTCTTCCAGTTCTTCCATCTCATTCCCACCCTCTCGGTGGCCGAGAACGTGGCTCTGCCCCTGACGCTGGACCGGGCCCGACGGGTCGACGCCCCCGTGCTGGAGATGCTGGACCGGGTCGGCCTGGCCCCCCGGGCCGGACACCTCCCTGGGGAGCTGTCGGGGGGCGAGATGCAGCGGGCGGCCATCGCCCGGGCCCTGGTGTCGCACCCCGCCCTCATCCTGGCCGACGAGCCCACCGGCAACCTCGACTCGGCCACGGGCGAGGCCATCCTCGACCTGATGACCGAGCGGGTGCGGGAGACGGGAGCCGCCCTGCTCATGGTCACCCACGACCTGGGGGCGGCGGCCCGGGCCGACCGCTCGCTGTCGCTGCGGGACGGGCGGGTGAGCGCCGCGGTGAGCAGCCCTGGGCCCGGGGCCAGGTCCAGGGGCCGGACCAAGGGCGCCACCACGGGCGACGACGCCGTCACCGGCGCCGTCACTGGCACCCTCACCGGAGCCGGAGCGGCGGCGGCGGCGGCTGCCGGAGCCGAGCCCGTCCGCGAGAGGTGACGGGATGATCCGCACCGTCCGCCTGCTGAATCTCCGCCGTCTGCGCCGCCAGCCCCTCAGGGCCCTGCTGGCCGTGGCGGCCATGGCCGCCGGGGTCACGCTGGCCGTGACCGTCCTGGTGGTGCGGGACAGCGTCACCACCTCGTTCACCCGCTTGGGCCGCAGCCTGGCCGGACCTGCGCCCCTCCGCGTGGTCGGGCCCCTCAGCCGGGGCGGCCTGGACGAGCGGGTGGTGCCACGGGTGGAAGGAGTGGACGGGGTGGCGGCCGCCGTCCCTGTGGTGCAGGCCGTGACCTATGCCGAGCAACCCGGTGGCAGCAAGGCCCTGGTGCTGGCCCTGGGCGTCGACTGCCGGGTGGAGGAACTGTTGGGGCCGTTCGGTTGCTCCGCCGCAACCGTCGCCGGCGCTCCCGAGACGGCGCCGCCCGTCACCTCGCCCTCCCTCGCCCGCTCCCTCGGCCCCGACGCCGTCATCCGTACCGACCTGGACCGCGTGCCCCTCAAAGGGGCGCCCACTGTGCCCCAGCTCGACACCCTCAACGGGGGAAGGGTGGCGGTCTTCCCGCTCCCGACGGCGCAGCGCCTCTTCGAGCGGCCCGCGCGCCTCGACGTCGTCTACGTCATGCCCAAGCCCGGGGTCGACCTGACCAACCTGCGCCGTCGCCTCGAGCAGGCGGTCGGGCCCTGGAACGGCGTGCTCCGCGCCACCGACCCGCCTTCGGTCGCCGACGTGACCCTGGGGGGCTTCCTCCCCCTGTTCGCCCTTCTGGCCGTGTTCAGCCTGGCCATCGGCGCCGTGCTCATCGGCAACATCGCCACGCTCAGCCTCGAGGAGCGCAGGCGCGATCTCGCCATCACCCGGGCGGTGGGGGCGGGCCCCGGGGTCGTGCTGGGCGGCGCCCTGGCCGAGGCGACCGCCGTGGGGTTGATCGGCGGGCTGCTGGGCGCGGCGGGCGCCGACCTCCTCGCCCATCCCATGATCGCGGGCCTGAGCTCCTTCACGGAGCGGATAACGGCCCTGCGGATGAGCGTCCACATGGCGCCGGGACTGATCGTGCTGGCCGCGGTGGTGGGCACGCTGGTGGCCCTGGCCGCGACCTGGGGCCCGGCGCGGCGCGCCACCCGGGCCGACGTGGCCGGCGAGCTGTCCTCCCGGGGGATGCGGGCGGAGAGCGCGCCCCGGGCCTCCTTCCGGCGGGCCGGCGCCTACGCCGTCGTCGGCTTGGCCGGCGTGGCCGCCACCTCGCTGGCGTCACGCCACGGCGGGCTCTCGCCCTTGGCCCCGGCCGAGGCCGAGCTGGGCGTGGCCGCCTGCGCCTGTGGCTTCATGCTCGCCGTCGGCTCGGTCTCCCCTGCCCTGCTGCGCCTCGCCGAGCGCCCCGCGGCCCGGGCCGACACCACCGTGCGCCTGGCCCTGACCAACCTCGTGCGCGAGCCGCGGCGCACGTCGGTGATGACCGCGGCGGTGGCGGGCGCGGTGGGGATGGCCTTCCTCATCGCCAGCGGTGTCCTCTCCATCCGCAGCGGGATCCTGCGCTCCTTCAAGCAGAGCCAGAACTGGGTGTCGGCGTCGGTCGTCCCCTCCAACAACTCCTTCAACCTCGACGCCCGCCTCTCCCCCGCGGCCGTGGCCCGCCTCCAGGCCGTCCCCGGCGTCAGGAGTGTGCACGGAGGCGCCTTCGTGCTCACCGGGGTGCGCCCCAGCCGGCAGATCGGGGTCGGCGCCCAGGAC
>VAXP01000016.1:0-402 GCA_005884125.1 Actinomycetota bacterium
CCGTTTACCGTGGTGTCCTCCACGACCGTCACCGCCACCGTGCCCGCGGGGGCGGCAACGGGCACCTGCGGCGTCACCGTCACCACGCCCAACGGAACGGCGTCGATCGGTGGAATCGGTGTGGGCGGCGCCCTGCCCGGCAGTTTTACCGTGACCGCCGGGGCTCTCCCTCTGCCGGTCGCTCCGCCGCCTCCACCTCCCCCGCCAGTCGCTCCGCCGCCTCCGCCCCCGACTCCCGTGACGTCGTCCATCGTCATCACCCGGGCTGAGCTCAACCAGGGCCAGCTGAGGATCGAGGGCTCGGGCGCTACGCCGCTTGCGACCCTCACGGTCAACGGCCAGGCGCTCGGTGCGGCCGATGGGGCGGGCAACTTCCGTCTCCAAACGACCGGCTTCTCTGCC
>VAXP01000016.1:526-11406 GCA_005884125.1 Actinomycetota bacterium
GCGACGCTTCACGGCCCATCCGCGCGTGAAGCGTCGGCGCGGCGCGCATGTGGACCCGACAAGCCGAGGCCGACGTCCGGAGCTCGGGTAGCCCAGCCGATCTCCAACTCTCGATGCCCCAGGACGATCCGTATCACCGGATCTGGTCGGGATCAGTCAGCGCGGTCGAGGGGCGAGGATCCGGTGCGACCGTGCCTCTAATCAGTCCGGTCGGCCATCGGAGCCAGATTGCCTGTCTCGGAGGCTCTTCGCCATGCGCGGAATTGCCGGATCGGCGCGAGAGGCACGCCATCCGGGTGGGCATCCTGTATTTGCGCCGCGCGCCTCGCCGGAGGCCCAATCGTGTGATCCTGTCGATGTGAGAAGGAATCGACTTCGGGTCACGCCCGTCGAGATCATCGCTGTGGGCTACGTGATCCTCGCCGCGGCGGTCCTTCTCGCGAACCTCAGTAGGGACACTGTCGGGTTCTGCGGAGCAGCGGAGGACCTGCCGAGCATCTCGGGCGGGAACTTGTCGTTGGTGCCTGCGGGACTGGCGATCACAGCCGGCGTGATCCGTCGCAAACACATCCATGCAGGGTCCACGCCGCCGAGTGTCGCTCTACCTGCCGCCGCCTTCCTCCTCCTCGCCACGAGCCTCGCATGCGTCGGATGGGTGTGGCTGACTCACGCCAACCAATGCATCTGACAGGCTCACGAAGCGGACAACGGCGCCCGGGTTCGTGTGTCGCCATCGACCCGTTCCGCGACCGCCCGATAATGGCCGGGTCTCGCGAGTGCGAGTCAGCCCGGAGGTGTCCGGTAACTGGCCACCAGAACGTTTACGGCTCCCGGTCACTCGGCCCGCGATGACGGCGCATAGGTGGGCCTGGCGGCCTGGACAGCCGCAGGAGCATCGTCGGCGTCGTTCGAGGGTCGCACGGTTCCGCGTCAGGCCGGATCTCGGGGGTCCATCCGGAGGGCGCTGCTCGGACACCGTCGGTGAGCGTCGGCGCCTGTCGGACAGCGGCGGTCGACACGGAGTCCGCGACCGTTTGTGTCCAATCCGTGTCCTGCGGCCCCAGCGGTGACGGGCCACAAAGCCCTGACCAGGGACTTTGCGGCCGAGAACGCCGTGGAGGTGGCGGGAATCGAACCCGCGTCCTCCGACTCTTCGACGGGCCTTCTCCGAGCGCATCCGGTGGGAGGATCTCGGGCCCCGCTCCGTCACCGGCACCGGTGCGGGACCCCAGTCAGCTGAGGTGTCCCCGTCCGGCCCGCTGACGGGGCCGATCGGGTGAGCCCTGCTTGATGGCGCCTGGATCCGACCCGCAGGGCTGGGGCCGGTCAGACGTCGCTAGCTCTTAGGCAGCGATCGCGAGCGGATGCTCGG
This sequence comes from Actinomycetota bacterium, assembly GCA_005884125.1. GTDB lineage: Bacteria > Actinomycetota > Acidimicrobiia > Acidimicrobiales > AC-35 > AC-35. The sequence continues at coordinate 1,899 of VAXP01000016.1, forward strand.
CGTTTGTTTTGGTTCCGGCTCTTTAACGTGGTTCCGGAGACCACGGCTCGCTTCTCCCGTGTCAGATACCGAAGTCGAAGCCAGTCACCCCCTTGTAGGTCCCACCAGTCTACCGGCCCGGCCCGGGGTCTCGGACGGGCGGTCAGCGCTCCCGGTGGCGGCGGGAGACGGCCCGGGCCGCTTCCCGGTCGGCGTCCCGGGCGGCGATGGCGTGGCGCTTGTCATAGGTCTTGCGCCCCCGGGCCAGGGCCAGCTCGACCTTGGCCCGGCCGTCGCGGAAGTACAGCGAGAGGGGAACGAGCGTGAGCGACTCCTGCTGGGTCCGACCCGTGAGCTCATCGATCTCCTTGCGGTGGAGCAGCAGCTTCCTGGGCCGGTCGGGGTCGTGGCTGCCGAAGCCCTGGGCGAAGGCGTAGGGGGGCACGTGCACGCCGTGCAGCCAGACCTCGCCCCGCTCCACCCGGGCGTATGCATCACGCAGCTGGGCCCGGCCCTCACGTAGGGACTTGACCTCGCTGCCCTGGAGGGCGAGCCCGCACTCGAAGGTGTCCAGCAGGCTGTAGTCGTGGCGGGCGCGGCGGTTCTGGGCCACGATCCGCCGCCCGTCGTCGGCGGGGCGCTTTCCTGCGCCCTTTCGCCCCTTGGCCATCAACGGCGAGGGTAAGGGCCGGGAAAGCCGGCCGCTAGCCTCCCGGCCCGATGCTGCGCCTGACCCGGCCCGTCTACGAACGCATGGTGGGTCACTGCCTGGACGGCCTGCCCCTCGAGGCCTGCGGCCTGCTCGGAGGGGAGCCCAGCACGGCCAAGGCCACGCTTTGCTACCCGACCGACAACGTGGCCGCCTCAGCCCGCCTCTACACGGTGGACCCCCGCCAGCACCTCCTGGCCGACCGGGACGCCGAGGCCAGGGGCCTGGAGATCATCGGCGTGTTCCATTCCCACACACATACGGAGGCCTTCCCCTCGCCCACGGACGTGGCCCAGGCGCCCGACCCCTCCTGGCACTACGTGGTGGTGTCGCTGCGCGATCTGGGGCCGGTCACGCGGTCGTTCCTCATCGTCGACGGGAAGGTGAGCGAGGAGCCGGTGGTTGTAGAGGATCGGTAGCATTGCCGGCGATAGTCGTCTCCACGTCCGGGAGGGTCCGTGCCCGTAGAAGTCCGCCTGCCCACCGTCCTTCGCCAGCACGCGGGAGGCCAGGCCTCGGTGCAGGCCAACGGGGGGACGGTGGGCGAGGTGTTGGAGGACCTGGTCCGCCAGTTCCCGGCCACGCGCGGCCAGGTCATCACGGAGGACGGGACGCTCCACAAGTTCGTGAACGTGTACCTGAACGACGACGACGTCCGCTACCTCGACAAGCTCGACACCAAGGTGGGCGACGGCAGCGTGGTCTCCATCCTTCCGGCGGTGGCCGGCGGCGCGGGGTGAACGGGCCCGACCGCGGGGATCGCATCGGGCCATGACGCTCTACACGAGCGTGCTCGATCTCATCGGGGACACCCCGCTCGTCGACGTGAGCGGGCTGAGCCCGGCGCCGCGGGTCCGCATCCTGGCCAAGCTGGAGGGCCAGAACCCCGGCGGATCGGTCAAGGACCGCGTCGCCCTGGCCATGGTTCAGGAGGCGGAGAAGGAGGGCGCGCTGCGCCCGGGACAGACCGTCATCGAGTCGTCCTCGGGCAACACCGGGATCGGCCTGGCCCTGGTGTGCAAGGTCAAGGGCTACCCCCTCAAGATCGTCCTGCCCACCAATGTGTCCATCGAGCGTCGCCAGCTGCTCGAGACCTGGGGAGCCGAGATCCTGGACTCCCCGGGCACGGAGGGCTCGAACGGCGCCATGCGTCTCGCTCAGCGGCTGGCCGCCGAGAATCCCGAGTGGTGGTTCCCCTTCCAGTACGGCAACGCCGCCAACCCCAAGGCCCACTACGAGGGCACCGGCCCCGAGATCTGGAGGGACTGCCCCGACGTGACCCACTTCGTCGCCGGGTTGGGCACGAGCGGGACCCTCATCGGCGCGGGCCGGTTCCTGAAGGAGCGCAACTCCACCATCCAGGTCTGGGCCATCGAGCCTCCGCCCGGGGAGATGGTCGACGGCCTCAAGAACTTCGATGAGGGCTTCGTCCCCCCCGTGTTCATCGAGAACAACGGCTACGAGCTGCTCGACCGCAAGATGATCGTGGGGCCGCGCGAGTCGGTGGAATGGACCAGGCGCCTGACCGACGTGGGCGTGTTGGCGGGCATCTCCTCGGGGGCGGCCATGGCCGGAGCGGCCAAGTGCGCAGGCCAGATTGAAGAGGGCGTCGTCGTCGTGATCTTCGCCGACGGCGGGTGGAAGTACCTCTCCACCGGAGCCTGGACCGACGACATCGACCAGGTCACCGAGCGGGCCAAACGCATCATCTACTTCTGATCCCGACGCGTCTGCGTCCCGCCCCCTAGCCTCGATGCGGTGGACGACCGCCCCATCGGCATGTTCGACAGCGGCTTCGGCGGCCTGACCGTGGCCCGGGCCCTGTTCGACCTGCTCCCCGGTGAGGACGTGGTGTACGTGGGCGATACCGGGCGCTACCCGTACGGGCCCCGTCCCCTGGACCAGGTCCGCGAGTTCGCCCGTCAGATCAGCGCCTTCCTCGTGGCCGAGCACGACGTCAAGATGGTGGTGATCGCCTGCAACACGGCGGCCGCGGCCGCCCTCGAGCTGCTTCGCTTCGAGTACGACGTTCCCGTCGTGGGGGTGATCGACCCCGGGGTGAGGGCGGCCGTCTCGGCCACCCGCAACCGGAGGGTCGGCGTCGTGGGAACGGTAGGGACCATCTCGTCAGGTGCCTATCAACGGGCGGTGCGGGCGCTGCGCTCGCCCGTCGAGCTCACGTGCTGCGCCTGTCCCGGCTTCGTGGAGTTCGTGGAGCGCGGAGAGACCGAGAGCGAGCAGGTCCACGTCCTGGCCGAGCGCCTGCTCACGCCCCTGCGGGCCGCCGGCGTGGACGCCCTTCTGCTGGGCTGCACCCACTACCCCTTCCTGGCCCGGACGATCGGCGACGTCATGGGACGCGATGTCGTCCTGGTCTCGTCGGCCGACGAGACCGCCTTCGAGGTGCGGTCGATCCTGACCGACACCGGCCTCGGGAGGCGCTCGGAAGGGAAGGGCTGCCATCGCTTCGCCTCTTCGGGCGATGCCCTCTGGTTCAAGGAGCTGGGCAGTCGCCTACTGGGCCTGGACGTGGGCGAGGTGGAGCGCCTGGAGTGGGACGGCCCCTACAACGAGGAGCGCCAGTGGCCCTGAGCGTCACCGTCCTGGGCTGCGACGGGAGCTACCCCGGTCCCGGCGGAGCCTGCAGCGGATACCTGGTTCGGGGCGGCGGCGCCACCCTGTGGCTCGACGCGGGGTCGGGCACCATGGCCAACCTCCAGCGCCACGTGGCCCTGGACGACGTCGACGCCGTGGTCGTGAGCCACGAGCACCCGGACCACTGGACGGACCTGGAGGCCTTCTACGTGGCCTGCGCATACGTCATCGGGCGCTCCGGGATCCCCGTCTACGCGCCGGCCGGGCTGGAGCGTCTCACCCACGCCAACACGGCACCCACCTTCCAGTGGCGCACGGTGGCCGGCGGGGACGGCGTCGGGATAGGCGGCCTGAGGCTGAGCTTCTCCCGTACCGACCACGGGCCCGAGACCTTGGCCGTGCGCCTCGACGGCGACGGAGGGTCGCTCGGGTACTCTGCCGACTCCGGCCCAGGGTGGTCCCTGGCCCAGTTGGGGCCGGGCCTGGACCTGGCGCTGTGTGAGGCCACTTATCTGCGCGACTCGGAGGGGACGGCACATCACATGAGCGCACGCCAGGCGGGACTGTCGGGCCGGGAGGCGGGAGCGGGGCGGCTCGTGCTCACCCACCGCTGGCCTACGGTACCGGCCGAGGCGGTGTGGAAGGAGGGGAGCGAGGCCTTCGGCGCCGAGGTCACGCTCGCCGAGCCGAACAGGCAGTACCAGCTGTGAGGCGAGACGGGCGGGAGCCCGAGGACCTGCGGCCCACCACCTTCGAGCGGGACTACACGGAGTTCGCGGCCGGGTCGGTGCTCACGACCATGGGCCGGACCAAGGTCCTGTGCACAGCATCCGTCGACGAGCGGGTGCCGGCCTGGCTGAGGGGCAGCGGCAAGGGCTGGGTCACGGCCGAGTACTCCATGCTTCCGGGCTCGACCAGCGATCGGACCGAGCGGGAGGCGGCCCGGGGGAGGCAGTCGGGTCGGACCCAGGAGATACAGCGCCTCATCGGCCGGTCCCTGCGGGCGGTGACCGATCTGAAGGCCATGGGGGAGATGCAGATAGTGCTCGACTGCGACGTGCTCCAGGCCGACGGGGGAACGAGGACGGCGGCCATCTGCGGGGCCTACGTCGCCCTCCACGACGCCTTCACCCGCCTCGTGCAGCGGGGAAGGCCGACCGCCCACCCCATGGCCGAGGCCTGCGGCGCCGTGTCCGTGGGCGTGGTGGACGCCCTTTGCATGCTCGACCTGGACTACTCCGAGGACGTGCGGGCCGAGGTCGACATGAACGTGGTCATGACCGGGTCGGGGCGGTTCATCGAGGTCCAGGGCACGGCCGAGGGCATGCCCTTCAGCCGCAACGAGCTCGACCAGCTCCTGGGCCTGGCCGACAAGGGCATCGCCTCCCTGCTGGCGCTGCAGGCCGCGACCCTGGCCGAGCCGCCCCCCGCCCGCTGACGGCGGAGCGGGGACGCAGGTGAGGGCGCGGCTGGTGGTGGCCTCGGCCAACCCCGACAAGGCCCGGGAGATCGCCGAGCTGCTGGAGGGGGTGGAGGGCATCGAGCTCCTGCCCCGGCCCGCCGGGCTTCCCGACGTGGAGGAGACGGGAGCAACGCTCGAGGAGAACGCCCGCCTCAAGGCCGGCGCGGTGATGGCGGCCACGGGCGAGGCGGCCGTCGCCGACGACACCGGGCTCGAGGTCAGGGCCCTGGGCGGCGCACCCGGGCTGTACACGGCCCGCTACGCGGGTGAGGGCGCGACCTACCAGGACAACGTGGCCAAGCTCCTGGTCGCCCTGGGGGACGGGGCCGACCGCCGGGCCCGCTTCCGCACGGTGGCCCTGGTCATGTTCCCCGACGGGTCGGAGGTGTCGGCCCAGGGGGTCCTGGACGGGTCGATCTCCACGGTCGCCCGCGGGGGCGGGGGGTTCGGCTACGACCCCGTCTTCGTGCCCGACGCCTGCGGGGGGCGCACCCTGGCCGAGCTGGCGACCGCCGAGAAGCACGGCCTGAGCCACCGGGCCCTGGCCTTCCGGGCGCTGACCGCACTCCTGGGGGACCGCCTGGGCCGGACCGGCTGAGGGCTCACCAGCCCCTCAGGTCGACGGGCCACACCTCGACCACGTCGTGCCCGTCCACCACGTGGAGGCGTTCGTGGTAGGCGACGGTGGGGTCGACGTGACCGGGGATGACCCGCACCCGGTCGCCCACCGCGGGCAGGGGGTCGGCCGAGAAGGTGAGGTGCTCGTCGGAGCAGAACCACACGCTGGCGCCCTCGATGGTGGGGTTGCCGTGGTCCATCCCCAGCGACTTCAGGCCGCAGTCGGCCACGGCCCAGCCGGGGGAGACGGACACGACGGTGGCCAGCACCTCCAGGGCCTGGCGGAAGGGAAGATCGAGCTTCCCGTAGGCCGTGTCCATGAGGGCATAGGAGCCGGCCTGGATCTCGCTGGCCCAGGTGTTGATGTCGTAGGTCCCCGTGCCGCCGGCGGAGACGAGCTCGCCGCCCACGGACGCGTGCGCCTTCACCAGCAGCTCCATGCACTGGCCCACCAGCTCGGTGCGCTGGGCCCTGTCCTCCAGTCCCACGACGTGACCCTCGTAGCCCATCACACCCCGCACCTCCAGGCCCCGGCCCCGGGCCAGCTCCGCCAGCCGGCCGGCATCGTCGGGGGCGCAGCCGCAGCGGGGGAGACCCACGTTGACGTCCACGACCACCTCCTGCACGCCCCCCCGGGCCGCGGCCTCGATGGTGGCTTCGGAGTCCACCGCCACCGTGACCCGGGCGCCGCTCCGGGCCAGGGCCCCGAGCCTGGACGTGTCCAGCACCTCGTTGGCCAGGAGGAGGTCCTGGCCCAGCCCGGCGGCGGCCATGCCCTCCATCTCCCTGATGGTGGCGCAGGTGAACCCGGGGTGGCCCATGGCCGCCTGTCGGGCGGCCAGCGCCGTGCACTTGTGCGCCTTCACGTGGGGCCGGAGCCGGGGGCCGGGGAGGGCCGAGCTCATCGTCTCCAGGTTGTGGGCGAAGGCGGCCCCGTCGACCAGCAGGGCCGGGGTCTGGAGCTCCTCGATGCGCATTCGGAACCCTCCCGGGGTCAGTCGGCGTGGCGCGGGCGGGCCTCGACCATGGCCCGCAGGATGTCGCCCCGGGCCACCATGCCGACGACCCCGCCGTCCCGCACGACGGGCAGCCGGCGCCGGTCCTCGTCGTGGAGGCGGGTGGCCACGTCCTCGACGGAGTCGTCCTCCGAGCACGACGCCAGGTCGGGGTCCATCACGTCGGCCACGGTGGCGCCCACCGCCTTCCTCAGCTCCTGCTCGAAGTGGTGGACCGACGGCGGCCACTCGAGGACGCCGCCCAGGATGCTGATGGCGGTGGGCAGATGGAGACGGGTCTCCTGCACGAGCAGGTCGTCGTCCTCCAGGAGGCCCACGAGCCGGCCCTGGGCGTCGACGACGGGGGCCCCGCCCACGTTGCGCTCGATGAGCTTGCGGGCGGCCTCGTCCACCGGGTCCTCGGGCCGCAAGGTGACGACGTCGGTGGTCATGATGTCGGCCACACGGCCGGGAATGGTCATGACGCCTCCTCTGGGCGTGGGCATCCTGCCACGGGGCGGGCGGAGGCAGGCCCCTGGGTGCCGACGGAGAGATTCGAACTCTCACTGACGACGACCTAAACGTCGCGCCTCTGCCAGTTGGGCTACGTCGGCCGGTTGCGATCGGATCCCAGGATAGGGACGTTCTCCGGGCCTGCGGCGCTGCCGCTACCCTCGGGTTCGCCGTCGTATCGAGGAGCCCCCATGTCCCAACCCGACCCTCTCGCCCCCGCTGCCACCCTCGCCGAGTTCGGCGACGTCCAGCGGGCCGACGTGTTCCAGAGGCTGCTCAAGAACCGCATCGTGTTCCTGGGCACCCAGGTGGACCAGAACTCGGCCAACCTCATCTGCGCCCAGCTGCTCCTCTTGGAGGCGGAGGATCCCGAGCGCGACATCGCCCTCTACGTCAACTCCCCGGGCGGTTCGGTGACGGACGGGCTGGCCATCTACGACACCATGCAGTACGTCCGCTGCGACGTGGCCACCATCTGCCTGGGCCTGGCCGCGTCGATGGGCCAGTTCCTTCTCTGCGCAGGCGCCCCGGGCAAGCGCTACGCCCTGCCCCACTCCCGGATCCTCATGCACCAGCCGTCGGGGCAGATGCAGGGGCAGGCGGCCGACATCGCCATCCAGGCCGAGCAGATCGTCTACCTGAAGCGCATGATGGCCGAGCGCATCGCCTTCCACACCGGTCAGTCCGTCGAGCGCATCGAAGAGGACTTCGACCGCGACCGGTGGTTCACGGCCCAGGAGGCCAACGAGTACGGCTTCATCGACCAGGTCATAGAGCGCTCGGTGGCGGCCGAGGTCGAGACCTGAGCTCCGTCGCCCTGTCATGATGGCGGCGTGCGGTTCGTCAACGCGGGGGGACGGGCGTCGCTCCTGGTCGACGGGCAGGTGTTCGACCTAGAGGAGGCTTCCGGCGGCGCCATCCCCAGGTGGCCCACCGAGACTCTGGTGGCTCACTGGGATGAGGTGCTGGCGCTCTCGCAGCGGGGCGCCGTCCAGGGCGGGGTGCCGGTCAACCAGGTGCACCTGGGACCGCCGGTGCCCATGCCCCGCGCCGTCTACGCCATCGGGGTCAACTACCGGGGCCACGCCCGGGAGGTGGGGGCGGACGTCGGGCCCATCCCCTCGGTGTTCGCCAAGTTCTCGTCCTCCATCACCGGGCCCCACGACGACGTCATCCTCCCCGCGGGCGAGGGAACCACGGACTGGGAGGCGGAGCTGGCCTTCGTCGTGGGCGCCGGAGGCCGCAACATCGCCCACCGCGACGCCCTGCAGAGCCTGCGGGGCGTGATGGTCGCCCAGGACATCTCCGAGCGGTTCGTCCAGATGGCCGCCGGACACCAGTTCTCGCTGGGCAAGAGCTTCGACACCTTCTGCCCCTGCGGGCCGGCCCTGGTCACCCTGGACGAGCTGGAGCACCCCGAGGACCTCCACATCACCTGCCGGGTGAACGGCGAGCTCATGCAGGACGCCAGGACCAAGGAGATGATCGTCGACGTGGCCCACCTGGTGGAGCTCCTCTCCTCGGTGATGACCCTCAGCACCGGCGACATCTGCCTCACGGGGACGCCCGCCGGGGTGGGCTTCACCCGCCGCCCGCCCCGGTACCTGCGCCCGGGCGACGTCATCGAGACAGAGATCGGGGGGGTGGGCGCCCTACGCAACCGCTGCGTGGCCGAGGGTGAGGCCGGGGCCGCGGCCGGGGGCGGGAAGCAAGGAGCGGGCCGGCTCTGAACGCCCCCCTACCTGGCGGCGCCGTCGCCGGGCGGTATCTTCATGCAATCGTGCGCCCGAGCTCCTCTCGCGGCACGGACGACGTGACCCCGGTGCCCAGTCGGCTCGACCACGCCCCCACCAGGATCGTGTCGTCCCGGACCACCCTGGTCCAGCACCTGCGCGACATCTGGACCTACAGGGAGCTGCTGCGGGGCCTGGTGCGCAAGGAGCTCCAGGTCAAGTACAAGAACAGCGTGGTCGGGGTGGGCTGGTCCATGGTCAACCCGGCCATGACCCTGGCCGTGTTCTACTTCGTCTTCCAGATCGTGCTGAAGAACGGCATCCCCTACTTCGCCATCTACCTGATGTGCGGCCTGCTGGTGTGGAATCTCTTCTCGACCGCCCTCCCCTCGGCCACGGGCGCCGTGGTCGGCAACGCCGCCATAGTCAAGAAGGTCGCCTTCCCCCGGGAGATCCTGGCCCTGGCCTCGGTGGGGGCGTCGCTGCAGTTCTTCTTCTACCAGGTAGTCGTCATGCTTCTGGCCCTGGTCGTCTTCCGCTTCGTGCCCAGCTTCTCCTACATGCCCCTCCTGGTGCCGGCCCTGCTCACCCTGCTCATGTTCACGGCCGCCCTGGGGGTGTTCCTGGCCGCCATGAACGTCTACTTCCGGGACATCCAGCACCTCCTGGAGGTGGTGATGACGGCGTGGTTCTGGGCCACCCCGATCGTCTACACCTACCGCAACATCGCCGACCGCCTGGGCGCCCAGGCCTGGGTCTTCCGCCTCAACCCCATCACCCCGATCGTGCTGAGCTTCCAGCGCGCCCTTTACGCCAAGATCAGCCCCCCGAGCACGACGGGCAGCGGACCGGTGGCCATCCTCCCGGCCCACGCCGGCCGCCTGTGGTACCTGGCCCAGCTGCT
>VAXP01000017.1 GCA_005884125.1 Actinomycetota bacterium
AGGAGGAGCAGGATGATCGCCCCCGAGATGGGAAGCACCAGGGCGAAGGAGGCGGCCGCGGCCACCGGGAGCAGGACGCGCAGCATCTCCTCGTTGGCGTAGGCCACCGAGGAGAGGGCGTCGCTCGACAGGACAGCCAGCGCCAGCGGGTTGGAGAGGCGCTCGCGCTGCTCTTCGTCGGTGCGGCGGGGACGGCCCAGCAGGAGCCGGATGAGCCGGTTGGGCGGCTCCGGAATCGCTTGTCCCGCCGGAGCGGTCGTGTCGATCGCCATACAGGGCGTTGCCCACCCTACGCAGGCCCGGCTCTCGGTGCGCGAACAGGTTCAGCGACCCGACCACGAAACAGCTACGCCCTACACGGAGGGACGGCAGGAGACGCGACTCGGACATGGCCCCTCCCTCGGGGCTGCTCGTCGCCTCGCCCGCCCCAGACCTGACACCGCCCCTGCGATCGCCCCGCCTCTCGAAGTGGGGATCCGGACGGCGTCGTGGCCGTCGACGGCCTCCGCGTTGTCGATGGCGGCCAGCGTCGACCTGAGGACCGAAACGGCGACGGCGTCCCGTGCCTTCCTGGCCGTCGTGAGCGCCTGACGGAGCCGCACCCGCAGGGGTTCGACGTCAGGCGGGCTCGACATGGCGACCTTCCTGGGCGGGCCGGACCTGGCGAGACCCGGGTTCCGGTTGGGGTGAATTGTACGGCGCGGAGGATTTCGGGCGGGCGGCGATGAGCGACAATGGTGCCGTGCCCGACCTCGCCGGCTGCGACCGCACGGCATTGGAGTGAACATGGCTGAGACCTGCACCCACCTCGACACCGTCGTCGGCGTCACCCCGTCCAGCGAGGGGTGCGAGGACTGCCTCCGCATCGGCGGGCGCTGGGTCCACCTGCGCCTCTGCATGCGCTGCGGCCACGTGGGTTGTTGCGACAACTCGCCCAACCGCCACGCCACCGCACACTGGCACGCCCAGCCCGACCACCCCCTGATTCGGTCCTACGAACCCGGTGAGGACTGGTGGTGGTGCTACGCCGACGAGCTGTTCTTCGAGCTCGAGGGCGCGCCACCCGCACCTTCGCACCCCTGACACCCATCCCAGAGAGCGAGGCGAGATGAGCACCGATACCCCAGGACCCGACGAGATCGGGAACGAAGCCGAGTTCGTGGACGACGCCATTGACGACGACGAGGTGAGCCCGGAGGAACAGCTCCTGCTCGATCGCAAGGAGCTGCACGAGCTGGGACTCGACCTCGACAACCCGGAGGGGTTCGCGGATGAGTGACGCTGGGGCCGCCTCACGCTGACGGGTCGACCCGGGCGCCGGGTCGTGGAAGGAACGGCCATGGACACCCCGCATCACGACCACCGCGGCCACGGCGAGGTGTTCCGGCGCAGGTTTTGGGCGAGCCTGGGCCTTACCGCTCCCACCGTCGTCTACAGCTCGATGGTCCAGCGCTGGCTGGACTACAGCGCACCGCGCTTTGCCGGCCACACGCTGGTAGCGCCCCTGTTCGGCACCCTGGTGTTCCTCTGGGGTGGCCCCGTGTTCCTGAAGGGCGCCGGGGAGGAGGTGCGGCATCGACAGCCGGGGATGATGACGCTCATCTCCATGGGCCTCGTCGTGGCCTGGGTTGCCTCGCTGGCGACCGAGCTCGGGCTCATCGACACGGACATGTGGTTCGAACTCTCCACCCTCGTCACTGTCATGCTCCTCGGCCACTGGCTCGAGATGCGAGCCGTAGGCCAGGCACAGGGCGCGCTGGCCGCGCTGGCCGCGCTGCTGCCCGACGAGGCCGATCGGGTGGGTGAACACGGCGTCGAGACGGTCCCCGTCGAGGAGCTGGCCGTGGGCGACGTCGTGCTGGTGCGCCCGGGCGGGCGGGTGCCGGCCGACGGCGTCATCGTCGAGGGCGAGGCCGAGCTGGACGAGTCCATGATCACCGGCGAGTCCCGTCCCGTCCTGAAGAGACCGGGCGACACGGTCGTGGCGGGGACGGTGTCGACCGACTCGTCCCTCCGGGTGCGCGTCCAAGCGGTCGGGTCCGACACCGCCGTCGCCGGGATTCAGCGACTCGTCGAACAGGCCCAGGCCTCCCGGTCACGGGCCCAGGCCCTGGCCGACCGCTTCGCCGCCCTGCTCTTCTACGTGGCCGCGGCCAGCGGCACGGTCACATTCGCAGTCTGGTCCGGCCTGGGCCACCTCAATCAGGCGGTGGAGCGGGCCGTCACCGTGCTCGTGATCGCCTGCCCCCACGCCCTGGGCCTCGCCATCCCCTTGACCATCGCCGTGTCGACGAGCGTGGCCGCCAGAGCCGGGATCCTGATCAAGGACCGCCTCGCCCTCGAGCGCATGCGCACCGTCGACGCCGTTCTCTTCGACAAGACCGGCACCCTGACCACGGGCGTCCACGCCTTGACCTCCATAGTCGGCGACGGATGCACCGACAGCGAGGTCCTGGCCCTGGCCGCGGCCGTCGAGGCCGACAGCGAGCACCCTCTGGCCCGGGCCATCGTCAAGGCTGCGACCGAGAAGGGCGTGGATGTGCCGGTGGCGTCGGGCTTCCGGGCCGTCACCGGGCGGGGTGTGGAGGCCATCGTCGATGGCGAGCCCGTCGCCGTGGGCGGCCCCGCCCTGCTCCGCGAGCGGCACCTGATCGAGCCCGAGCCCGTCGCGGCTCTGACCGCCGCCTGGCGCGGGCGAGGATCCTCGGTGCTCCACGTGGTGCGGGGCGGGCGGGTCATGGGGGCGCTGGCCCTGGAGGATCAGATCCGCCCCGAATCGCGCCAGGCCGTCGACGGCCTCCATGGCCTGCGCCTTCGGGTGGTGATGATCACGGGCGATGCGCGGCAGGTGGCCAAGGCAGTGGCCGCCCACCTCGGGGTCGACGAGGTCATGGCCGAGGTGCTTCCAGAGGACAAGGACGACGCCGTCGCCCGACTTCAGGCCCGAGGACTGGGCGCGGCCATGGTCGGCGACGGGGTGAACGACGCGCCGGCGCTGGCCCGGGCCGACGTCGGCATAGCCATAGGCGCCGGGACCGACGTGGCCATCGAGTCGGCCGGGGTGGTGCTGGCCTCGAGCGATCCCCGTGGGGTGATCGGTGTCATCCGGCTGTCGCGGGCCAGCTACGCCAAGATGGTCCAGAACCTGGCGTGGGGCGCGGGCTACAACCTGGTCGCCATCCCCCTCGCCGCCGGCGTGCTGTCCTTCGCCGGGGTCACGTTGTCCCCGGCGGTGGGGGCGATCCTCATGTCGGCGTCGACCGTGGTCGTGGCCTCCAACGCCCAGCTCCTCCGCCGCCTCGACCTGCGACAGAGCCCCCTCGGGGACCGGGGCGCCGCAGGGATGCAGGCCGCAGCCGAGCCCCGGGACGAAGCCCGGAGGTGAGGATCGAGATCGGAGCTCGCCGGTGAGGCAGTGCGCGCCCTGTCAGACAAGGCGACGCGATCCGGGTGCTCAGGCGTCGAGGGCGAGGGCGGCGTCGATCCCAGCCTCGACGCCGTCGGGCGGGACCGCCACCCCAGGCCGCGACGGCAACAGGGCCAGGGCCATGAGCGCCCCGCCCAGCGCGATGCTCCCGGCCACGCGGCAGCCGCCGGCGAGGCTGTGGAGGAAGGCACCGACGGCGGCCGTGCTGAGACCGTGGGCGGGCAGGGGCAGCCCCGCGTGCCTGAGCCCCTGGGCCGCGATCAAGGCGCCTCCGACCGAGCTCTTCGCCGCCAGTGCCGCTTGGTGCGGGATGCCGGTGGGCAGCGTCGCACCCAGGCGGCTCCCGTACAGCGAGGCGGCCACGCTCCCAATCACGGCCACACCCAGGGCGGCGCCGAACAGTCTTGTGGCGTCGTTGACGGCCGAGCCCACCCCCGCCTTCTCGGTCGGGACCGCGCCCATGATCGCCTCCGTTGCCGGCGCCGTTATGAGACCAAGGCCGCCGCCGCCCATGAGCATCTGGCCCACGATGGCGATGTAGGGGGTGGACGTCGTGGCGGTGGAGATCCACCAGAGGGCGGCGCCGAACAACGCCAGCCCGCTGGCCACAACCGCTTTGTTGCCGATCCGCACGGCGAACTTGGTGCCGACCACTGCGGCCACGGCAATCGAGCTGGCCACGGGGAGAAGGCGCAGGCCGGTGCCGAACGGGGTGTAGCCCTTCACGAACTGGAAGTACTGGGTGATGAGGAAGGTGAAGCCGGCGAGGGTGAAGAAGCCGATGGTGATCGATCCGCTCGCCGCGGTGAAGCGCGGGTTGCGGAACAGCCCGACGTCGAGCATGGGGCGGTCCATGCGCCGCTCCACGCCGACGAACAGGGCCAGGATCAGCAGGCCGGCGGCGATGGTCACGAGGGTCGGGGCCGTGCCCCATCCCCAGTTCGGTGCCTGGATGATGCCTAGCACCAGAGTCGCCATCCCCGCGCTCGATAGCACCAGGCCTCGCCGGTCGATGGGCGGGGCGGCGGGATCCTTGGACGTCGGCACCGCCCAGGCGATGAGGCCGGCGATCACGGCGGCGACGGGCGCCATGAACAGGAAGACGCTCCCCCACCAGAAGTGTTCCAGCAGCCAGCCCCCGACGATGGGACCGGTGGCCACGCCGATGCCGGTGGTCGCTCCCCACAGCCCAATGGCCCTGGCCCGCTCCCCTCGCTCGGTGAAGACGTTGGCGATGAGCGAGAGCCCCATGACCGCCCGCGCCGCGATGAGCTGGCCCGGCGTCTGGCCCAGCGAGCCGGCGAAGCTCCCTGCCGCGAACACCGCCAACCCGAGGAGGAGGACGCCCTTGCGGCCGACCCGATCGCTGAGGCTGCCGGCGGCGAGGATGAGGGCGGCGAACACGAGTGTGTAGGCGTCGACCACCCACTGGAGATTGGTGGTGGTGGCCCCCAGCTGGCGCACCAGGCTGGGCAGCGTCACGTTCACGATGGTGACGTCGATGTTGATGATCAGGGCGGCCAGACACAGGGCCAACAGGATCGTCCCCTTGCGACGGCGGCCGGCGGCTCCGGGCCGGAGGGGGGAGAGTTGGCCGTTAGCTGACACATCGGCCGAGTGTCGTTCCATCGGTGGCTCCTCTGGGGCCGGCGGGACTCCAGGGGGACCGTAAGTGCTGACCTTGAAAAAGTCAAGTCTATCCTTGAGATTGTGGAGCCGCCTGGTACAGTGGCTCAGCGTGCGCACCTACGGCCAGTACTGCGGGCTAGCGAGAGCCCTGGACTTGGTCGGCGATCGGTGGACCCTGCTGATCGTGCGGGAGCTGCTCATCCGCCAGCCCTGCCGCTACACCGATCTCGCCTACGGCCTGCCCGGCATCGCCACGAACCTCCTGGCCGACCGCCTGCGCCAGCTCGAGGAGAACGGGATCATCACGCGGGAGGCGGCGCCGCCGCCTATCGCCACGACGGTGTTTCGCCTCACGGCCCGGGGCGAGTCGCTCCGAGCCGTGGTCGAGGCCCTCGGTCAGTGGGGCCGCCCCATGGTGGGACAGGCGCTGGGTGACGCCGAGTTTCGCAGCCACTGGCTCGTACTCCCCCTGGGCCGCTACCTCGTCGATCACACGCCCGATGCTCCGCCCGTGACAATCGAGGTCCGCACCGGAGACCAGCCGTTGTTGATCGAGACGGCCAACGGGAGAATCCACATCCGGCCGGGGACGGCTTCGGACCCCGACGCCACGATTGGAGGCCCGCCTCCGCTCGTCGTCGGCCTCCTCGGCGGGGAGATCGATCTGGCCACCGCCCTCGCCGACGGCCTGGAATTCGAGGGAGACCGCGAGGCCCTGCGCAGGGTCCAACCCGCGGCGCTGGCAGGCGTCTGACGCTCAGCCGCCCTGAGGTTGAGGATGCGTCAACAAAGTCGTACGGTTCGCCTTGTGGACAAGCGCCGATGGCTCGACCAGCGCCAGGTCCACGTGTAGGACTCGTGGAGATGATCCACCCTTACTTCTTCGACCTGGTGTCCGGCCGAGAGCTGGAAGCGCTCGCGTCCGTGTTTGACCGTGTGCTCGACAACGGAAGGCGCGAGGAGACGTGAGTGGGTCCTCGGAGGATGAGCGATGAGCGACGCGAGCCCCTCCCGGCGCTCCGACGGCCTACCCGACATCATCGTTCGCTACCTCGAAGCCCACGACCGTCATGACACGGACGCCGCCCTGTCGACCTTCGCGCCCGACGCAACCGTCGCCGACGACGGCCACGAGTACGCGGACTCCGATGCAATTCGCCACTGGCTGGCCGAGACGTCCACCCGGTTCACCTACACCCGCACCCTGGTCGAGACCGAGGCGCTCGGCGCCGGCAGGTGGCAGGTGACGAACCACCTGGAGGGGGACTTCCCCGGGAAGGTCGTCGATCTGCGCTACCAGTTCGTGCTGACCAGAGACCTGATCTCCGCGCTGGTCATCGAAACCTGACCGCGCTCCTGGAGACGAGGATCTCTGCCCGGCTCCCGCGGTCGTGGGAGGGCGACGGCTTGGACGTCGAGCTCGACGCGGACCGTCTTGCCCACGAGCACGCCGTCTGGTCTCCACGGCGACATCCTCGTCGGACCCCAGTCCCCCGGTCGATGGGGTGTGCTCCTCGTGGGTCTGGTGACGCTCATGGTTTGGGAAACGGTTGGAGCACGGTGGCGATGGGTGTGCCCCTCCGGAGGGCGACGGTGACCGGGGTCCGCTCGGCTGCCTCAGCCAGACGCTGGCGGTGCTCCGGAGCGAGCTCCGAGGGAACCGTGATCGTCCGCTCGATGGTGGCTCGCCCGTCGTCATCGATGTCGTAGCGGGCGTCGACCCCGAGCTCGCTGAGCTCCCAACCGTTGCGCGCCGCGTACATGCGCAGCGTCATGGCTGTGCAGGCCACCAGCGCGCCCACCAGGAGCCCGAACGGGGATGGGCCGGCGTCGCCACCGCCGGCCGGGGCCGGTTCATCCGAGGTGAGCTGATGGCGGCCGAGCCGGATGTCGACCCGGTACGGGGGTGTGGCTGCCCCGGTCGTGCCCGAGGCGCGGGCGACGTGGCGAACGGTCCTCACCGAACGGGTCCGTTGGTTGTCAGGACCGGAAGGTCCTCGCTTTCCCAAGCCCACGTGGGCCGCTCGGGGGCCGCGGCGAGGTGGCCGCTGTCGGACGCGGGGAAGCCATCGATGTCCGTTCTGCTCGGGAAGTGCGACCGCTGCTTCACGACTGCGCCGGCCCGTACGATGCACTCGGCGCCGAGGACACTGTTGTCACAGACGATGGCCCCGGGCTCGATGACCGACCCCACGCCTATGCGACAGCCGTGGATCATGGCGCCGGGGCCGACGATCACGCCGTCGTCGATGACGAGGTCGTTGTTCGGAAGCAGATGCAGGACGGTGTTCTCGAGTATCTGGACGTCATTGCCGATGCGCACCGGCCCGTGGGAGTCGCCGATGATCTTGACGCCGGCACCGATGATCGTGCGCTCACCGACGACGACGTCGCCGGTGATCTCGGCCGTGGGGAAGAGGGTCGCCGACGAGGCGACGGCCGGAACGATGCCCCGGTAGGCGTAGAGCTGGCCCATGGCGATCATCTCCTGTGTGGTCTCGACGGTGACGGTGGTGGCCGGCGGCAGAGAGAGCTCGCCTCCCCGCAGCTCGAGCAGACGGCGGCGGTCCTCGGCCGACGCCGGCCGCACGACGCGGGCGGGCCGTCCCACAGCGACCACGTCGTCCGGTATCGACGCTCCGGCCGGCACAAGGGTGCCCTCACCCAGGAAGACGCGGTCCCCGAGCCGGGCGCCGGGCATGAGGATGGAGGCGTTCCCGATCTCACACAGGTCGCCGACGGTCGCGCCGACCACCAGACAGCGATGGCCGAAGACGGTCCGCCGGCCAAGCGTGGCGGGGATCACGGAGTTGCCTACGACCACCGAGTTCTCCAGCACCGCCGACCTGGCCCCGACCTCGACGCCGGCCCCGTGGGAGCGGATCACGGCGCCTTCGGCCACGAGAGCACCCTCACCGAGGCGGGCCCTGCCCACCACCACCGCGGACCGGGCGATCTGGGGCGAGGCCGCGTCGGACTCGCGGACCGCGCTGGCGGGCCCCGCGCTCACGAGAGAGAAACCGACGGTGATGGGCTCACGCGAAGCTCCGCGTTGCCAGCTGGTCGGCGGGGATGATTCCCAGCCGGCCGGCCTGGTAATCCTCGACAGCCTGGACAATCTCGGCCCGGGTGTTCATGACGAACGGCCCGTAGTGGGCGATCGGGGCGCCGATCGGGAGCCCGCCCAGCAAGAGCAGCTCGAGCGGGTCGGGCTGCCGGTCGGCTGCGGCCACAACCAGGTGATCGCCTGGACCGAAGACGACGAGCTGCCCGCCCTCGATGGGGCGGTTCTCCGTGCCGGCGTTGCCCGGGCCGGTCAGCACATAGGCAAAGGCGCTGAACGTCTGGTTCCAAGGCACCGAGAGCTGGGCGCCGGGGGCGAGGGTCACGTGGGCGTAGGTGATGGGAGTGTGGGTGGTCCCGGGCCCGGTGAAGGCGGCGATGTCGCCGGCGATGAGGCGCACCAGGGTGCCGCCGTCGTGGGAGGTCAGCAGTCGAAGCGCGTCCCGGGTGATGGATTGGTACCGGGGCGCGGTCATCTTGAGCGCCGGGGGGAGGTTCACCCACAGCTGGACGGCGTGGGACGGACCGCCAGCGCGGTACACCCGCTCCGTCGGCAGCTCATCGTGGAGGATCCCCCCACCAGCGGTCATCCACTGGGTGTCACCCTCGGCGATCACGCCGCCGCCGCCGTTGGTGTCGTGGTGGGCGATCTCGCCGTCGAGGATGTAGCTGACAGTCTCGAAGCCGCGGTGTGGGTGCCACGGCGCGCCCCTGGCTTCTCCGGGGGAGTTGACCTGGGGCCCGACCTGATCGAGGAGTAGGAACGGGTCGGACTCGGCCATAGAGAGCTCCCCGGGAAACGGTCGACGGATGGTGAAGCCGGCCCCTTCGAGTTGGCGGTGGGCGGTTACGACCCTTCGCACGGGCCGAGCCCGGGAGGTGGCGGGATCGGGTCGGGGAACGCGGGGGAGCACGAGCGTGTCCTCCACGGTGATGGCCGGCATGGCGATCAACTCCTCTTCGGGGACCACCCCATTTTGGTGACGCATCCACAATACCCCAGATTGATGATGCGTCAACAAGGACACATGGGAAGCGCCTCGGTTCGCGTTGCGAGAGCGGGAAACGCCGCTGCCCGGGGTGTTCGCGGCGGTATGAGCTGTTGCGGCGCGGCGGTCGCAGCGCCGACACAATGAAGTCATCATGTACAAGGTGCAAGGCGTCCGATCGGCCGTCGACGACGGGGGCGCGTCCATCACCGGCAATCCCCAAACCTGGCGGAACTGGCGGGCGAACGAGCCGAGACGCTCGCAGCACGCCTATGAGTCGATTGCCTTCGCCTGGTCCACGACCGACTTCCGGAGGCGCCATGCAACCGCACGTCCAGGCCCAGCTCTCCGTGAGGAACGGTCGGGCGGCCGTGGACTTCTAGCAGATTGCCTTCGGGGCAGTCGAGGTGTTCCGATTCGGCGGCACCGATGATCTCGATGAGGTGGTCGCGCAGCTCGCGGTCGGGAACTCGCTGTTCTGGGTCGAGGACGAGTCTCCACCGCACGGGAACTTCAGCCCAGAGACTGTTGGCGGCGCAACGGCGAGAATGCTCCTGATCGTCGATGATCCGAGGTCGATGCTCGACCGAGCGGTGGCCGCTGGAGCCTCCGAGATCAGCCCCGTGAGCGAAGAGCACGGCTGGCAGATGGGCCGGATCGATGACCCGTTCGGCCACCGCTGGGAGATCGGCAAGCCACCGGGTGAGTGGCCGCCGCCGGACGAGCACCAGGGGAGGGACTAGATCGGCCGAGCCCGGTCGGCAGGAGCAGCTCAGCCCAGGCCCGCCGGTGCTTGCGGACGGCGTCCGAGAACGGGAGGTCGTGGCCGACATGATTCGTGCTCCGGGCTCCTGAAGTCCCTCGGCGTGCGCCGCAGTTGGTGGTCCCTGTCCCCCGCGCAGCTTGCCCTCGGGCCCCGCCGATGAGTTCTAGGGTCTCGGGCCGTCCACACACCAGACATCGAGCCGCATCCAAGACCAAGGAGATGACCCAGTGGCCTTTCGCCCGTACCTCGCATTCGCTGGCAACTGCCGCGAAGCCTTCACCCGCTACCAACAGATCTTCGGAGGCGAGCTCGTGCTGCTCACCATGGCCGATGTGCCAGCGGACGCCGGGCCTCCGCCCCCCGGTACGAAGACCGACGCGATCATGCACGCCGCCCTGACCTCCGGCGACGAACTTCTCATGGGCGCCGACGACCCGTCGGGCGGCTTCGGCGGCAACGTCAGTGGCATGTGCGTCAACTTCTCGGTGACCGAGCCTGCCGAAGCCAAGCGCGTCTTCGACGCGTTGTCCGACAGCGGCCAGGTCCAGGTGCCCGTGGGTCAGGCATGTGCACCGACCGCTTCGGCACCCCTTGGATGGTGATGGCCGAGGCGCCGGCAGAGTCCTGACTCGCCGATGGGGATCACGTGAAGGCCCAAAGTCGTTCACCTGGGCCTTCACCTGGTGGCAGATGGTTCCCACCTGCGCCCACACTGCCTGCGGCGGCAGGTAGTCGACGACATCCCGCGATCATGAGATCGGTGACGGTTTCCGCGGTCGGGAGCAGCGTCAGTACACCGAGGCGTCCACCACCGCATCCCTTGGGTCGTAGAAGGCGGTGGCGCTCAGCTCGGCAAGGGCGACCGCAGGTTGGGTGCTGCGGTTCCACACGGTCATGTCGACCTGAAGCAGGGGCCGGGACACGACGGGTCCCATCGTGCCGGCGCGGGCGACGAACCTCGGGCAGCGCCGCGGGTCCCTCAGCGGCCGTCCCATCCGGAGAGATCCTTGCCGTCCATTCCCGCGGGGGCGCGGGTCCGCCCCAGGAGGTCACGCACGACCTTGTCCACAGCGGCGGGATCATCGACGGCGGCGGCGCTGGGCCCGCGGTGCCAGCCCTCAGCGACGCCCAGCATCTGCCCCGACGCTTCGAAAACACGCCCGGTGATGCCGGCCGACTGCGGGCTGGCAAGCCAGGTGCACAGGGGGGCGATCCACCGGGGAGACATGGCCTCCTTGGCCTCCTCGCTGGCTTGGCCCATCCCGAGATCCTCCGTCAGACGAGTGAGCGCGCCCGGCGCGATCGCGTTCACGGTCACCCCATAGCGCTGCAGCTCGAGGGCCGCGATGAAGGTGAAACCGGCGATGCCCTGCTTCGCCGCGCCGTAGTTGGTCTGACCCACGTTGCCGTAGATGCCCGACACCGAAGTCGTGTTGATGATCCGTGCGTCGTTCGGCTGGCCCTCCTTCGACCGTCCGCGCCAGTAGGCGGCAGCGTGACGGGCGGGACAGAAGGTGCCCTTGAGGTGGACCTTGATGACCAGGTCCCATTCCTCCTCGGTCATGTTCGTGAGCATGCGGTCCCGCAGTATGCCGGCGTTGTTGACGACGACGTCGAGCCCGCCGAAGGTCTCCACGGCCTGATCGATCATCCCCTTCGCAGCCGCGAAGTCGCTCACGTCCGCGCCGTTGACCGCGGCCTCTCCCCCGATCGCCTTGATGTCATCGACCACCTGTCGGGCCGGGCTGATGTCGGCCCCCGTACCATCGCGCTCGCCGCCGAGGTCGTTCACGATCACCTTGGCTCCGTGCTCCGCCAGCATCAGGGCGTACTCCCGCCCGATCCCGCGGCCGGCGCCCGTGACCACGGCGACACGTCCTTCGCATAGTCCTGTCACGTCTGGATCTCCTTGTATCGATGCCTGAAAGCCAGAGTCGGCGGTCCCACGACGTGATGTCTAGTAGGCGGCGCCAACGGCCTGAGAATCGGCCTCCCTGGGCGAAGGCGCGCCCGCGCCCCGTCGGGGACGTCGAGGTCTGGGCCGACTGATCGTCACCCGCGGCTGGATTGGGTGCCGACCCTCAGATCCTTGAACGGGACGTCACGGTCGACCTGAGGCTCCTTCGGTAGCCCGAGGACCCGTTCCCCGATGATGTTGCGTTGCACCTCGTCGGTTCCCCCGGCGATGCGCGACGCGGGTGCGGAGAGGACCCCGAGTGCCCAGCGCGACTCGCGCTGGTCCGCCCAGGCCTGCCCGCCAGGGCCTGCGATGGCGATGCCCAGATCGGACGTGCGCCGGGCGAGCAGGGCGCCGGCGAGCTTGGCGATGGACCCCTCCGGGCCTGGCGCCTTGCCGGCCTTCACCGCCGCCCGGGTGCGCTGCCCGATGTAGCCCAGGATCTTCGTGCGGATGTAGACGTCGGCGATGCCCTGGCGCACGACAGCATCATCGAGCACTCCGCGACGGCGAGCGAGCTCCACCAGGGGCCTCACGCCGACGCTTCGTCCGCCGCCACCGCCGGAGCCGATGGCGACGCGCTCGTTCATCAGCATGGCGACGGCGCAGCGCCACCCGTCATCGACGTCGCCGATGCGGCTGGCGTCCGGGATGCGCACATCGGTGAAGAACACCTCGTTGAATCCGGATGCACCGTTCATCTGGCGCAGGGGCCGGATCTCCACGCCCGGTGCCTTGAAGTCGATTATGAACATGGTGATGCCGCGGTGCTTGGGGTTCTCGGGGTTCGTGCGGGCGATGACGGCGCCGAAGTCCGACAGCTGGGCGCCGGTGGTCCAGACCTTCTGGCCGTTGAGGATCCACTCGTCGCCATCGCGCTCGGCGCGCATCTGCAGGCTGGCGACGTCCGAGCCCGCACCAGGCTCGGAGAACAGCTGTGACCAGATCTCCTCGCCCCGCAGGGCCTTGGACACGTAGCGCTCGCGCTGGTCGTCGGTCCCGAACTCGATCATCGTCGGGATCACCATGCCCAGACCGATGATGTAGGCCGTCGTCGGCAGCTCGTAGCCGGCCGCCTCCTCGTTGAAAACGCGCTGATGCTCGGAGGTGAGGCCGGGCCCCCACGGCCTCGGCCAGGTGAGCCCGGCGAGGCCAGCGTCGGCGAGCGCCGACTGGAACGCCTTCTGTGTCGCCAGGTCGGCGACTGTGGCCTCGAATGCCCTCCCTTCGTCGTCTTGGCGGGCCGCCCGCTTCGGCGCGTGCTCGGCGAGGAACGAACGCACCTTGAGGCGGAACTCAGCCAGCTCGGGTGTCTCGGTGGTCTGGAGCTCGTCGGTTGCTGTCATATCACCGCATACGATACGAGACGGGAAGACGCTTCAGGCCGCCGACGAACACCGTCGCCGACCTCGACGGTTCACCCGCGAGCTGCAGGTTGGCGGTGCGCGCCAGGAGCTCCTCGAAAAAGACCCTCAGCTCGAGGCGAGCGAGGTGGGCGCCCAGACAGAAGTGGACGCCGTAGCCGAAGGCGACCTGCTTGTTGTCAGGCCGCGCCACGTCGAATCGGAACGGGTCCTCGAACACGTCTTCGTCCCGGTTGGCCGACAGGTAGGCGAGGTAGACCGCGTCGCCAGCGGGGATCGTCTCGTCCCCGACGGTGCGATCCTCGGTGGCGGTGCGCATGAACTCCTTCACCGGGGTCACCCACCGGATCATCTCCTCGACCGCGTTTGCGCCGAGTGAAGGATCATCCCGCAGACGCGCGAGCTGGTCGGGGTGGCGCAGCAGCGCCTCGAGGCCGCCGGCGATCGAGGAGCTCGTCGTGTCGTGCCCCGCGGTCGCGATGATCACGTAGTACGACGCCGAGTCAATGTCGTTGAGCGGCCGGCCGTCGAGGGTCGCGTTGGCAATGACCGAGGCCAGGTCCTCGGTCGGGTTTGTCCGCCGGTCCGCGGTGAGGGCCACGAAGTACTGGAAGAGCTCGAACAGGACGGCCATCTGCTCCTGCGGGTCGCGGGAGCGGCTGAGCTCGTCGTCGTCGCTCCCGAACAGTTCGGTGGTGAGTTGAAGCATCCTCGGGAAGTCTTCCTCGGGTAGGCCGAGGATGGAGAGGATGACGTGGAGCGGGAACCCGACCGCCACCTCTTTGACGAAGTCGCAGGAGCCGTCGAGATCGGCCATGTGGTCGATGTAGCGGACTGCGAGCTCTCGGATGCGGTCCTCGAGCGCCCGGATGCGGCCGGGGAGGAACCAGGTGGACGTGACGCCGCGAAAGGCCTTGTGATCGGGGTCGTCCATGTGGATGAGCGTCCGCAACATCTGCCCGCCGTTCGCCTGTGCCGCTCTGGCCTCCATCTCGGCGGGCGTGAGCAGCGGACGGGGCGCGTTGCGGAAGTGCTCGTGGTCGCGCTCGACATCGAGGACATGCGCGTGTCTGGTGACGGCCCAGAACGGCCGGTAGCGCTCCGACTCGACCCTGACGACCGGGCGCTCGCGTCGTAGCACCCGGCACGCGGCGTGGAACCGCTCCTCATCGGCGTACGCCGCCGGATCCACGAAGACATTGGTCAGATCGGTCAGGTCAGCCAGGCTCACGGCGTCCCCCTTTTCAGCGGCTAACGTACAATAACCTATGTTACTGTAGGCTGACAAGAGACCAGCGAGAGAGTTGGCACGCCGTGCGCCAGAGCAAGGACGACTACTACCGCACCGCCTTGGAGCTGCTCGCCGACGGTGGCGTGGGGGCGCTGACCATGGCCAACCTCTGTTCACGCCTCGGGGTCACCACGGGCAGCTTCTACGCTCACTTCGCAGGCATCCGCGAGTTCCACACCGCCTTCCTCGAGCAGTGGGCGGAAGGTCGCGTCTATCAGCTCAGAGAGCAGGTGGACTCCACGCCCGAGCCCCTCGAGCGCATCGACCTGCTCCGCCGCATCGCCGTCTCGGTCAACCACGAGGCCGAAAGCGCCATCCGAGGTTGGGCCCGCACCAACCCGGTCGTCGCCGAGTTCCAGCGGCGTGTCGACCGCGTCCGGGAGGAGGTGCTGGTCCAGGCCTTCCTCGACATCGGCATCGACAAGAAGGAAGCGCGCGTCCTCGCCCGCATCGGGATCACCATCCTCGTCGGAACCCAGCAGATCGAGGAGAAGGTCGATCGCAAGCGGCTCGACGCCCTTCTGTCGGAGTACCAGCGCTGGTTGGGATTCCGCCGGCACGACCCGGGATCCCCGGGTAGAGGCTCCAGCACATCGCCATAGTGGTCGATGTCCAGATCCCGCCCGGTCGCTCCAGGCCGCGTCCAGCGATCGTCGGGTCGGGTTTCGACGACGATGCCTTTGCTTCCTCGGCGTTGCCATGCAGAAGCCGCACCCAGAGCTCGTGCTACTGACTTGGCCATGGGAGGCCCATATTGTTTCGCCTCGGCACCTCGCCGGCCGCCATGATCCGTTCTGCGAGAGGACGCATCGCCTCCACGAGTTCGACTCCTCGGGCCCCGAGGGTGGCCACTAGGGGTGCAGCCAATCGATCGGTAGCGGCTTCGATGGCATCGCGGGCCTTGGTGCCTGACGGAGTGGGAAGCTCGTCGTCGTCAAGCCATCCCCGCTCTCGAAGACGCATGACCGCCGTTCGCCACTCTTCATCGGACCACCCGCGGTTGGTACGAAGGCTGTCCCGTTCGGAGCGTCCTGTCGCCGCTTGCATCACGAGCGACTCGCACGGATCGACCTGGTTGGCTACGAGGCACGTGACATGGCCGTCGCCGCGATGCTCACGCATCGCACCGAGGGCCTGCCAGAGCTGGAGGTGGGGCGCGCCCGGATCCGCTAGAGCGGCGTTCGCCGCTCCCAGAGGTCGGCCCGAGAAGTCAGCCGAGTGGACGGCGGCCGTGGCGAGTGCCGCGGCTCGCCGAACGTCGGGCCCATCGATCGCTTCGCCAAGCAGCCGACGGAGCGCGGCGTCCATCGCCGACAGGCGAGCGTCGATGAGCTGCCGTGGCTCGGCGTACGCCCAAGCGTCGGGGATGGCGCGCTCGACCTTTCGTGGGTGAAAGCCGTAGAAGATCGAGGTCACCACAGCCGCCGCCACGGAGCCGAGAGGTGCCGCACGGCAGCCGAAGTAGCTCATCCACCCGCCCTTGATCCCTAGCCCGTCCGTTGCCGCGCGGGTTTCCGGGGCGAAGAAGACCACGGCGTGGATCGGCTCGCCGTACTGCCAAACGAGGCGCGCCGCCTGCTCCTCCTGCGTGCGCACGTTGCCCTCCCTTCTGGGTTGTGAATCGAAGCGGCCCTTCCACCTTTGAAGTTCGAACTTTGTATGTTCGAGCCGGGCACGATGCAGCACCCGACGACGATCCGAAGATACTGCTTAATGATGGACGAGTCGATGGTCGGAAGTCGACTTGGCCAGACCCGATATCGTCGCCGCTGACGCTGCGGTCACCACGACCACCGAAGGTACTCCGGGGCACTGAAGGAGGCCCGGGAGATACCCCCATCGACGCGGTCTCCAGAACAGGATCAATCGGATCGGCCCAGGGACCTTGATCGTCGACCGGAGACGCACTCTCAGTCGGCGATCTGTGCCGTGGAGTTGGTGAAAGAACCTCGGCCCCTGGACCGCTACCGTGGCCCTGTGAGCAGCCAGCGAGTGCCCGGTGGTGTGGTGCACAAGCTTCCCGCAGACCTGCGAAAGTCGCTGATCACCAACCCCACGGCGCTCGCTGCTTGGAAGGACATCACGCCTCTGGCCCGAAACGAGTTCATCTGTTGGGTCGAGGATGCCAAGCAGGAGATGACCCGAGAACGCCGCATTCGCCGGACCCAGGAGGAGCTGGAGGAAGGCCAGCGTCGGCCCTGCTGCTGGCCAGGTTGCGGGCACCGCGAGCGCACCGGCAGATAGCGACCACCGCCTCCGCCGGATACCGGACGTTCCACGTGCGCCAGCGGCGAGCGCCACGGGCCGGTGCGGAAAGTGGTGCGGGAATGACGTCATGCGAACGAGCGTCCTCGAAAGCGTCGATCGATGGCAGGCCGCCGATGACAGCGCCGCTCGCACCGCATTGGAGCGTTCTGTGGGTCGCGGGCGCAGAACACGGGGCCGGCTGACGACGATGACACCGTCGGCCGCCCGAACCGGTCGTACGCCTGGCGGGAGCGCCATACCGTCAGTCGCGTCTAAGGCTGGTTAGCGACGCTCTTAAAATTGGGCGTGTCCGATCTGTGCATGCCTGACGCCACTTATGCCACGGGCAACACGGGCGCGTGTCCTCGTACCTCCGTCACAGGACCTTCGCGCCGGGTGCCCCGGTGAACAGCTCGTCGAATCGATCGAGGCGGTGGATTACGCGGTCGAGGTAGTAGCTGCAGGCTCTCGGAGCGGAGGGATCAACGCGACCGGCAGCGTCGGCATCGTCGCGACGTGACCACCGCTCGACCCACCACAGCGCAGATCCAAGCAGCGTCACTGGCTCCCACCAGCCGACGCGATCCACAACGTCTTGTAGGTGCTGCTGAGGGTTCCTGCTTCTGCGATACCCGCGCCAGAATGCCTTCCGTTGCGGTGCCGTGAGACCGTGCTGGCCGAATATGTACGCGACCTCGTCGGCAGGGTCACCCAAGCGGGCGTACTCCCAATCGATGAGTACGGGCTTCCGGTCCCACAGGATGTTGCCTGCTCCGGGATCCCCGTGGAGCAGGACCAGGCGCTCGTCAGTCCGGAAGCTCCCGCGGCGTTGCGCGCTTTCCAGACTCCTATTGACCACGAGCAGCGCGCGTTTCAGGCGGCGTTGTACCGGCGCAGGGAGCGGATCGCGAACCGACGGCAGTTTCCTGACGATCTCCTCCCAGCGGTCATCTCGATAGGCAGCAGTGCTCCCGGTCTGCGGAAACCACTCGACGAGATCGTCGGTCGCCAGTCCGTGGACCCACCCGATAACGGACCCCAGGCGCTCGACATCCTTGGCCGCAGCAGCGACCAGCTCCCGTGGCTGACCAGGTACGAATTGCATGCACATGGTCGGCACAGCAAACCACCGGCTGTCGCAGCGAAAGTCGTACAAGAGGGGCGCGGCGAACCCTTGCACCTTCTTGAGCACTGTGGCCTCACGCTCAGCTTGAGCACAACCACGGGCGTCGTCGACGGTTGAAATCCTGACGACGAGGTCACTCGTGCCGCCCACAGGATCGAGGTACGACACCTTGTAGACGGCGTGGCGCTCACCGGATTCGAACCGGCTCACCGCAGTGATCCGGTCGGGAGAACAATCGAAGACGGCATCACAGGCATAGCTCCGGACCCGGTGGTCAATATCCATCACGCCGCCGCCGGTTCTCGGTCCACGATCAAGCAGAACGTCCCCCGACTTTGCACCACGACCTCGACATCCCGCCAGAGGTCCGCCGGCGGGGCCCTGGGCACGGGATGACGACCAGATCGCTCCCTTCGACTACCGCGCCGGGTATCGCCGAGAGATCGTACGAGCGGTATGGTCGGCCGATGATCGCCAGGCGGATCTTCGGTCGCACCGGCCACGCGAGCAGTCGTGTGATCTTCGGCGCCGCAGCTCTGGGTCGCATGCGCCAGGAGCGCGCCGACGAGCTGCTCCCGACTTTAGACGAGTTCGGCGTGAACCACATAGATGTCGCCGCGGACTACGGCGACGCCGAGCTCCGCCTCGCGCCGTGGTTGGCGACCCGACGCGCGCAGTTCTTCCTGGCGTCGAAGACGCACGAGCGCGGCGGTTCTGGCGCGCGCGCGTCGCTTGAGAGCTCGCTCGAGCGGCTGGGTGTCGACTCGGTCGATCTCATCCAACTGCACAACCTCGTCGAGGAGGAGGACTGGGCGGCGGCGCATGCACCCGGGGGCGCGGTGGAGGCGTTGGCCCGCGCACGCGATGAAGGCCTGACCCGGTTCATCGGCATCACCGGCCATGGGCTGCGCATCGCCTCGATGCATCTACGGAGCCTCGAGCGCTTCGACTTCGACTCGGTGCTCCTACCGTACAACTTCGTCCTATTGCAGCATGAGGACTACCGGCGCGAGGTCGACGCCTTGCTCGACATCTGCTCGGAGCGGGACGTCGCCGTGCAGACGATCAAGTCGGTCGCTCGCCGCCGGTGGCAGGATGGCGACGGCCCGCGCTTCAGCTGGTACGAACCGATCCGCGACTCGCCGGCGCTCGAGCGCGCCGTGCGCTTCGTGCTCGCCGACGATCAGTTGTTCCTGAACTCTTCGAGCGACGCGGCGATGCTGCGACCCATCCTGGAGGCGGCCTCCACAGCCGCGGAGAGAGGAGGGCCCGCGCTCTCGGAGCTCCAGGCCGATGTGGACGCGCTCGCGATCCGGCCGTTGTTCGACGGAGCGGCGCTGGAGAGGATCTAAGCGAGCGGGTGGTCGGCCAAGCCCAAGCGACCGTCCCTACTCGGCCAGCACCTCGACCCGCACCGCCAGCATCGGCCAGATCGTCGGACGGGAGCCGGCGGCGGCGGCGGGTTCATTCCAGCACCGCATGGATGCTCGAATTGGTCGTGGCGGTAGGTAGGTCAAGAGAAACCCTTCTTGTCAAGCCACCCCGACACATCGGCCTTGAACACCTTGGACGGAAGGATCTCGAGCATGGGGAAGTGACCGCCTTGGATGGCGATCGTGGTCACGTCGGTGTTGGGGGCGAAGTTGAGCCCTTGCATCATGTAGCCCTGTGGTGTGATCACAAGATCGTGATCTGGGTAGAGGTTGAGCACCGGGACGTTGATCTCGTGGAGCCGCGCTATGTCGGTGTCCACCGCGGTGCTGACAGATTGGAAGTCGCCACACGGGTTCTTGCGAATGAGGCCGCGGAAGATCGCGTCGACGACGGCCGGGTCGGCGTAGGGAAAGGCCTTGTTCCTGATCTCTTGGTCGGATTGGATGAAGCGGACGTAGCCGCCCGGTCCGCCTTGCTGTGCAGGCTGGCCCCCGCTGGCGCAGAGCGATATCACCTCACCCATCCAGCGGAACACGTCGGGCGTGAAGCCTTGATCCGCCCAGCCAAGCAGCGCCAGCCCATCGATGTCCTTATAGGAGTAGGCCTCGACCTCGGCGACGAGGCCACCGACATCCTGGCCGGCGGTCACGACCGTCCGGAACGGCCTGGGCGCGCCTCCTTGGAGGGCGTAGGAGCCGGATCGGAGCAGCTGAACGATCTGGTGGAGGATGTCAGCCTCGGCTCCGAAGCAGGTTTGCATCCCGTCGGGCTGCCCGCTCGGCAGATACCCGAGACGGTCGAGCACGAGCGACACGTGCCCCCGTCGGGCCATGGCCGCCGCGTAGTCGTAGCCATCGATGGCTTTGAAGTTCCACATCCACCCCGCCACGTTGAACCCGTGCAGGTAGACGGTAACGGCGGCGGCCTTGGTCCCCGCTAGGTCCGATGGTGGAGTCACGAGGGTGCCGTGCACCTGATAAGGGCTTCCGTTGGAGGTGCAGGGGACGCCCGAAGTGTTCCCGTTGGCGACGTCGAATACCACCTGCCGTTCGACGACCTCTCCGTCGATCGTCGAGTCCCCGGACGCCCGGCCACCAACGCTGCGGGAGCCCTCGCCCTGTGCTCGTGCCCCGCTCAGCGGGGTGGCGACGAGGAGGGACAGCAAAGCGGCGGCTGCTCGAACGAGGGCCCGTCCTGACATTGGCGGCACTCCCCTTGCTGAGGACGGCCGCCCCGTCCAGGGACGGCTCGTGCGGGTCGGGTTCACCTGTAGAACTGGACGGGGGAGCTGAACGGGGCGCGGCGAAAGCCCTCGGGAGTGGTGCAGTCCGGGCCGTTGCTGTTGGGGGCGCTGTTGCCGGAGGCCTTCACGAGCGGCTGGTCGGAGCCCACGATGTTGCCCTGTCGGTCGTAGAGGAACTCGTGGACCTGCGGGCCCAAACCGGGGCCGAACAGCCGCCTGACCCCTGGGACGCCGTGGACGGAGCCCTCGAAGATCGTGAGCAGGCAGGTCGCGCCCGATCGCGCGGTGCCGTTGAAATCCATGGTCCCCTGGCAGCCGGGGCCCTCGAGTGGGCCCCATGCGTGGACGGCGATCGGCCCGGCCGAGGGCGTGTTCGTGTTGCCGGGGTCGAATGTGACGGTACCGGTGGGCGCGGCCGGGGTTCCGCCCCGGGTGCACAGACGTGAACCGCCATCGGGCGGTGCGGCGTGGCTGGCCGCGATGGAAACCGTTGACAGAGTCAAACTGGCCAGCGCGATGGCGACCGGTCGTCGACGCATTTGTGATTTCCCTCTATGGACGGAGTCGACTCGGCGAGGCGACCGGGATCTGACTCGGTCGAAGGTCACGCCGGCCTCGGTGGTGCGACCGGCTGGAGGGGATGGCGGGGGGACGGGCACCCGCGGAGTAGACGCCACTGGGAGACGTCCGTCACTCGTGGATCGGTCTCTCGGCAGGATGGAGCGGGCCCCACCAAAACGCCGGGATGGCGATCTCACAATCGCCCTTCCACTCCAGGGCACGCAGCTGCTCGACGCTCCGTCGCCCGGTGACGGCCCGGAGCAGCGCGAAGGGCTCCCCGGTGAGGACCACCTCGGCGTCGTGGGGGCCGAGCTCCCAGCCATCGCCCGTCTGCACGAGGAGGGAGACGCCGCGGCCAGCGGCGGACTCGACCAGGCGTGCTGCGGCAAAGGCGAGCCCTATCCGCACTGCGTCGCAGTCGCGCGCCCCGGGAACACTCAGCGCCCCCCGGATGTCGTGTTCGTGGCTCACGGCATCGGCCACACCCTGGCGGGCCATGTCCCCGGCGCCCTCCATGCGCGGTTCTACGACCAGCGCGTGTTCGTTCCATTCCTGGAGCACCTCGCTCAGCGGTGCGTTCGTCGGTGCCGGCGCCTCCCAGCCTTCGGGCCACCGCGTCGGCCACGTTGCCCGACAGGTGGGCTATCACGTCGTGCACCGTCCACTCGGGACAGGCAGGGACGGCCGCTCGCGCCTGGCGCTCGTCGAGCTGCTGGGCGAGCCCGGTGATCCGTTCGCGGCAGCCGCGGTAGGCCTTGGCTACTTCGTCCATTGTCGTGCCTCCCGTACGCCCGGGCGCGGGCCTTCGCCACTAACGGATCTCGTCGATGCGGCGGGACGGCGGGCGCCGGCGACGGCTAGTCCCCTATTGCGCACGGTGACTAGTTAACTCTACGCTTATGGAAGCGTCAACTTCTGATGTTGCCTTCTTCCAGAAATGTGGTTGAATCGATCGATGTGGACGCGGCCATCCGAGCCATTGGCGAACCGCGGCGGCGCGAGATCCTCCGGTTGGTGTGGGACGGCGAACGGTCCAGCGGCGAGATCGCGTCGCACTTCGACATCACCGGTCCGGCCGTGTCCCAGCACCTCAGGGTCCTGCGCGAGGCCGGGCTCGTGAACGAGCGCCGCGAGGGCACCCGCCACCTGTTCTCCGCCAACCGTCTCGCCTTACGGGAGCTGCGGGACCAGCTCGCCTGGATGTGGGACGACGGCCTCGCCGACCTCAAGCGGATGGCCGAGACGGAGGCCCGAGCGGTGAAGCGTCGTGGCCGCTGAACCCCACCTCAAGGTCATGCCCAACGTGATCGCCGCGGGAGCGGGCGAGATCGCCCGGGAGATCTCGATCGACGCGCCGCTCGAGACGGTCTTTTCCTACTTCATCGACCCCGTCAAGCACCGGCTCTGGCAGGGCACCGAGGTAGAGCTCGACCCCCGCCCGGGAGGCTCTTTTCGCATCAGCTTCGGTCCCGGTTACGTCGCGGTCGGCACCTATTTGAACGTCGAACCGCCGACGCGTCTCGTCTACACCTGGGGATGGGCCGAAGAAGGATCGTCGGTTCTTCCCCCGGGCGCGAGCAAGGTCGAGTTCACGCTCGAGCCAGCCGGCGCCGGCACCCTGCTGCGGCTCCGCCATTCCGGTCTCCCCGACAAAGCCCTGGAGGTCCACGGCGACGGGTGGGACGAGACACTTAGCGAACTCCACCGCCGTGTCGCGAGCACAGCTGAGCCGTGAGCGCCCGCCACGCGGAACGCGACCAGACGCCATGATCCCGCAGCCGGAACGGGCACACGCCCCTGGCGGGTGGCCCGCCACTGAGGCTTCGTGGTGCCGGGGAGGCAGAGCGCGTCGCCAGCCCCCACCATGCCATGGCGAGGCAAAGGACTGCAGGGCTGGCCAGCGTAGGCGCGACGCTTGC
>VAXP01000158.1 GCA_005884125.1 Actinomycetota bacterium
TCTCGTCGGGGACGACCTCCACGAACTCGCCCGCGGCCTGGTAGCTGCCAGCGACGAGCACCCGGTAGATGCCGCCGGGGCGCGGGTCGAGCTCGGCCTTGGTCCCCTCCCACTCGACGTGCTTCTCGGGATCGGTGAGGTATTCGAAGATCGTCGCCGGGCTGGCGTCGATCACCATCTCCCGCGTCAGCTCAGCCATCAGGGTTCTTCCTCCTCTTGCGTCGCTCGGCAGCTTCGGCGACGTCGCGCAGCCGCTCCAGCCCCCCGGTCCAGTAGTCGTCGAGGAACCTGCGCAGCTCCTCCATGGTCTCGGGACGGGCCCGGTACAGGCGCCGCGTCCCATCCCGACGCTCGCTCACCAGCGCGGCCTCTCGCAGGACCCCGAGGTGCTGAGAGATGGCCGAGCGGGTGACGTCCCCGAAGTGGGCGGCGATGTCGCTCGCCGCCATCTCCCGGGTCCATACCAGCCTGACGATCTCCCGCCGCCGGGGCTCGGCCAGAGCCTTGAGGGCCGTGTCCACACACCTAAGCGTTAGCAGCTACTTGCGCAAGTGTCAACTAACGCTCGGCGCGCCGCTCCCCCGCCTCTAGCCAACCGGGGCGGTGAGCTCCACCTCGGCCGCTTCGTCCGCAACCGCGAAGGCGTGGGCCATGATCCGGCGGGCGCGCCGAGCCAGCCGGGCCGGGACCACCGACGTTGCCACCACCTCGGTCCGGCTCTGGGTGGCCCCGCCGGCGCGGAAGAACCGCCTGCGCACTCGCCCCACGACGACCACGGTCTCGTCGACGTCGAGGTTGGCGGCAGACGCCGGCGGGTCGAACCACACGACCGGGACCGTCTCTGCCCGCGCGCTCTCCCGGGCAGTGGTGACCTGCAACTCGATGGGTCGATCCGCCGACGGAAGCACCCGCTGCTCAGCGGGCCGGGTCAGGTGACCGATGAGGGCGACCACGTTCATCACGACTACTCCTCCTGCATGTGTGCCTACAGACGCAGGGGGAAGTGCGTGACGCCGAGGGTACGCAGGGGGTGTGACGCGGATCCTTACCCGGCCCTACCTCAGGAAGGCCGGTACGACAGGATCCCGTCCACGGCGTACGACCCGTAGCTGCTCAACGGGACCTGGGCTCCCAGGACGGCGGTGCCCGAGGGGGGCAGCGTCACCACGCCAGGGTCCGAGGCCGTCGTAGAGGCCACCACCGAGCCATCGCGGGCGAGGGTGACCACAACCGAGAGCCCGCCCGGAAAGGCGATCGCCCGTCCGGAGTCGTTCGTGACCTTGACCGAGAGCGACGCGCTGCTGTTCTGGGCCTGGCCGTCGACCTCGAGCAGCACCGGAGTGCTCCCCTTGCGGTCAGAGGTGGCCGAGGACGCGGCCGTGTTCTCACGAGGATCCGGTGAGAAGGCGAAGGTCGCCTGGTTGAAGGCGTGGATGACAAGGGGCGTCACCGGGAGGGCGGGCGCGGCAACCGCCGCAGCTGCGTTGCTGCTGGGTCGTGCGGCCGTCGCCGCGGGCGCGGCGCCGGCGGTGGGAGCAACGGCGACCTGGAGCGGGGGCACCGACGGCGCCGCGGCCTCGGGCTGCGGCACAGGCGCCGCCGCCTCGGGGACGGGCGGCACGGGCTTGGTCAGCTCCTCGCCCAGCACGGAGACGGAGGTCTTGGCCGAAGCACGGTGCGAGGAACGCCCGGTGGCGCCGAGCGCAACGAGGCCGCTGATCGTGCCCAGGGCAAGTGTGGCCGCGACGACGGCGACCGCCTCCCGCCGGTGGTGGTGGCCTCCAGGGCTCGTTGCCCACGTCCCGTGGTCGCGCGGGTGGCGCTGGTGCCTAGCCACCGATGACCACCAGTCCATGTGCGTTGTGCCAGCGACCGTTCATCCCGACCCCCTCATTGCGCGAGCCGGGGTGCGGCTCAGCGAGACCAAGGTACGAACTGGACAGTCGGTGCGTCGATGGCCAACTTTCCAATGCCTAGGGGGGACTAGGAGTGTCCTGGTCCGCCAGGAGGGTGGTCCGGACAGGAATCGCGCCGGCGGGATGAATTCGCGCTCTCAGCGCTGGGAGCGTTGGGGACTCAGCCCAGGGCCGCCAGCCGCTCGGCGGTGTCGAAGAGCTCGGGGTCGTGGTCCAGGACCCGTCGGAACAGATCCCGGGCCCGGGGGATGTCCCCCGCCCTCTCGTACAGATCGGCGAGGGCGTACCAGGTGCGGACCTGGCGGAGCGGATCCCGCTTGGACGCCGCCGGCGCCCGCTCGAGGAGCCGGATGGCCCCGGGCAGGTCCCCCCCGTCGGCCATGGCCCCGGCCGCGACCAGACGACCCTCCGCTACCACGGCCGCACCCGGCGAGGCCCGCCTGAGCTCGTCCCAGAGCTCCCCCACCCGGTCGTTCTCCCCCAGGGCCCGGTAGCAGTCGGCCAGGACCGGGTGCTGGTCGTATGAGTTGCTGAGCGAGTGGAAGGCTTCCAGCTCGCGGATGGCGTCGCGCCAACGCCCCATGCGGTAGAGGGTCAGCCCGTAGAGCTCTCTCACCGCGGGCGCGGCGGGGACGGCCTCGGCCAGGCGGCGGAGGAGACGCCGGGCGTCCTCGTAGCGATCGCGGTCGTAGGCCCGTATGGCATCGCCCATGCGCCGCGGCAGGTCCTTGGCGGCTCGGGTGGCGGGAGCCTTCGCCAGCTCGCTCGCCACCTCTTCGGGGAGGCGGGTGGGGCGGGCTGCTCTCTCGGGGGCGCTCCGCCCTCCAGCCTTCTGCGGCGTGGGACGCCTCGGGCCACGAGGCGCATCCGCCTCGGGCTCGGCCACGAACCTCTCCGGCTCCCATGGCTCCGGACGCCGTCCTCGACCGGGCCGTGCCTGTTGCCCGGCCTTGGCGCCATCGGTCGTCGCGGGTCGGCTTAGCTCC
>VAXP01000042.1 GCA_005884125.1 Actinomycetota bacterium
GAGGCCGATGCCCAGGTACGCCTATACCGCGATCACCCCGCAAGGAGCCGAGGTGAGCGGTGTGCTGGCTGCCGACAGCAGGCAGGCCCTCAGCGCCGAGCTCACCACCCTCGACCTCCACGTGGTTTCCGCCGCTCCAAAGAAGAGCATCCTGCAGTTCGAGATCACCAAGAAGCGTGTGCCCCGCAAGGAGGTCATGCACTTCTCCCGCCAGCTCGGAGCCTTCCTGGCCGCGGGCATCCCCATCCTCGACGCCATCGAGGCCATCGCGGCCGAGACGTCCCACCGCACCTTCAGGGCCGCCCTCATCGACATCGCCGAGGATCTGCGGGGAGGCGAGACCTTCTCCAACTCGGCCGCCGCCCACCGCGAGGCCTTTCCCGACTTCTACCTGGGCATCCTGCGCTCGGCCGAGGCCACGGGCGACCTGGACGAGGTCCTCGACCAGCTCTCCGAGTACCTGGAGCGCGACCTCGACGCCAAGCGCAAGGTCGCCTCTGCGCTGGTGTACCCGGGTGTGGTCCTGGCGATGTCCATCGTCACCGTGGTCGTGCTCACGTCCTTCGTGCTGCCCAAGTTCGAGAGCTTCTTCCACCAGCTCCACGCCAAGCTGCCCCTGCCCACCCGGATACTGCTCGACCTCTCCCACTTCCTCTCCATGTGGTGGTTCGCGTTCGTCGCCGGCGCCGGGACGCTCGTGGCCGCGGCCACCGCCAGCCTGCGCACCGAGAAGGGCCGCGACACCAGGGACCGCTTCCTCCTCAAGGTGCCCGTGGTGGGCGACCTGCTGCGCCACGCCGTCCTCGAGCGCTTCGCCCGGATCCTGAGCGCCATGGTGCGGGCCGGCGTCCCTCTCCCCGAGGCCCTGGTCGTGACCGGCCACGGCACCAACAACGTCGTCTACCGCCAGGGCCTCATGACGGCGAGGGAGGCCATGCTCAGGGGCGAGGGCCTGGCCCAGCCGCTCGCGGACACCGGCCTGTTCCCGGCCGCGGCCAGGCAGATGATCAGGGTGGGAGAGGAGACGGGCTCCCTCGAGCGCCAGCTCGATGCGGCCGCGGCCTACTTCGACCGCGAGCTCGACTACAAGCTCAAGCGCTTCACCGGTCTGTTCGAGCCCGCGGTCATCCTCGCCATGGGTCTGGTGGTGGGGTTCGTGGCCATCGCCCTGGTCTCGGCCATGTACGGCATCTTCAGGCAGGCCCGCCTGTGAGGCACGGGACCGGACCGGGCCGGGACGAGCGGGGCGAGACCCTGGTGGAGATCGTCGTCGCCGTGGCCATCCTCGGCCTGGCCGCCACCGTCCTGGTGGGGGCCTTGGGCACGGTCACCAGCGCCTCGTCCCTCCACCGCCACCAGGCCACGGCCGAGACCGCCGTCCGCACCTACGCCGAGGCGGTCAGGGCCGTGGGCTACCGGGACTGCCGGGCGCCCGTCACCTACGCCGCCGCCGACGTGGGGTTCGCGGTCCCGGCCGGCTTCGACACCTCCGTGCCCCAGGTGTCGTACTGGGACGGCGCCGGGTTCGCCGCCCCCTGCCCACCGGTCGGCGCCACCGGTCCGCAGCTGCAGCTGGTCACCCTCGAGGTCCACGCCCTCGACGGCCAGGAGTCCGAGACCGTGCGTCTCACGGTGCGGTCGCCATGAGCGCGAGACAGAGGGACAGGGACGAGGGCGGCTTCAGCCTCATCGAGCTGGCCGTGGCCATCTCCGTCCTGGGCCTGGTCATGGGCGGCCTGGTCGGCGTGTTCGTCACCCTGCTCGAGCTGGCGCCCACGACGGGCTCGATCTTTTCCGAGTCCCACGACGCTCAGCTGGCCGCGAGCTACTGGGTGACCGACGTGGAGAGCGCCGACAACGTGTCCACCGGGGCCCGGGCCTGCCCCACCTCGCCGGCCGGGTCGACCCCTCTCGTCAGCTTCCAGTGGCCCTCGGCGGGAGGGGCGGGAGCGGAGGACCTCGCCGTCTACCAGCGCCGCCCCGTCGCCGTCGCCGGCCCGGGCGCCGTCGCCGGCCCGGGCGCCGGCGCCGCGGCCCAGGAAGACCTGATCCGCACCTTCTGCGTGATCCGTGACGGCGTGGTCGTTACCGCCCCCACCTCCACCGTCATCGCCCACCGCGTGCAGCCCGTCCAGGTGTCGTGCAACACGCTGGCCTGCACCCCGCCCGTGGCGACCTCGAAGCTGACCGTGACCGAGGCCAGCGGCTACACGTTCACGGTCGCGGGGACCCGCCGGTCGGCGCCTGGGGCGACGCCATGAGACGTTCCCGTGGCCAGGAGGGTGCGGCCCTGATCATCGGCCTCGTGGTTCTCACCTCATTCGCCCTGGTCATCGGCTCGCTGATGTCGCTGGGTGGCTCCAGCCTCATCGCCACCTCGGCCCTGCGTGACCAGCGGGCCCGGATCTACGCGGCCGAAGCCGCCGTCGACGAGGAGGCCACCCGCCTCCGGGGCGGCTCGCCGTGCGGCCGCGATCCCTTCCCCGCCCCGTCCTACATCCTTCCCAAGGCCAACCCCGTATCCATCACGGTCCAGACCAGCCCGGGACCGGGAGGGACCTGCGTCCTGTCGGCCTACGACGGCTCACAGCCCACCCTCCAGGCGACGTTGGCGATCGACCAGACAGCGGGAACGGCGACGGTACAGAGCTGGGACGCAAGCCCTGAGCACTACAACCCACCGGACCCTGACAGGGGGGGCGACTGATGGCATTTCCGCGGAGGGAACCCCAAGGTCGGACGTGTACGAGACAAGTTCGCGGTGTCTGCCACAGAAGGGGACGAGTCGAGATGATTGGGCGAGTTTTCACGAAACGGGACGAGAGGGGCTTCACGCTCATCGAGCTGCTCATCGTCATCGTCATCCTCGGCATCCTGGCCGCCATCGTGGTCTTCGCGGTGGGCACGACCAGCGCCTCCAGCGTGCAGGCGGCATGCCATGCCGACGGCAAGTCCCTGGAGACGGCCCTGGAGTCCTACAAGGCCCAGACCGGGGCCTTCCCCGTCGCCCCAGGCAACGGTGACGGCACCGGGGCGGGTTGGACGGCCCTCACGTCGACGGCCACCGACGCCAACGGGAACACCATCGGGCCATGGCTCAAGCAGCAGCCGGGCACGTCCCACTACCGGCTCTCCTTCGCAGGCACCGTCGGCACCGTCTCCGTCTCGACCTCGGCCGGCGGCAACACGCTGGCCTTCGACGTCCCCCCCGACGCCTGCACCGCCAACGCCAAGTAGCTCGACAGGCGCCCGCGGCACGCCGCCGGCCCCTACGGCCAGGTAACCCCACAGGCGCCCGCCGCCCGCGGCACGACGCCGGCCCCTACGGCCACGTAGCGCCACAGGCGCCCGCCGCACTCTGCCGGCCCCTCCGACCAGGCAGGGACTCCGCGTAGCCGCTCCCCAGCCCGGAGGCGGGAGTCAGCGCACGAGCTCCATGCGCACGCCCTGCTCGTCCCATTCCGGGCTCTCGGGCAGGCGGGAGACGGAGCGGGCCGCGAGGCGGCGAGCCGTCCACAGCCCGGCGCTGGCGTCGAGAAGGCGAGCCAGGTCGACCGAGGAGGGACGCAGCTCCAGGATCCGGTCCATGCCCTTGATCCGCTCGGCCAGCAGGGCCATGCGCTCCGTCACCCCGTCGGCGGTCCTTTTCCTGTGCTGGAGGGGGCGGTCGTCGTTGAGCTGGTAGAAGCTCAGCTCGGGGTGGAACTCGTAGACCGTGCGCTGGTGGTAGGACGCCACGTCCCGGTTCAGCAGGCTGCGGGCCACGGCGCTCAGGCCCTTGCCCTCGGCGTCCTCTACGGCTGACCGGGGGGGCGGTGAGATCACGGCCGCCCCCCGACGGGGCCCCAGGAGGTGGCGGGCCAGGCGATCGCAGCGCCGGCCCCCGGGGGTGGCCACATCGGGCAGCCCGATGGGGAGGTGCACGGCGAGGACGGTGAACCCGGGCCTGGCGTCGAGGATCTCGGCGAAGGACCCCATGACCTCGGGCGCCTGCGGGAGCATGGAGACGTTCTGGAGCTTGGCGCTGACCACCAGCCAGCCCTGGCGGCACGGCTCCACGCCCGCCAGCACCTTGTACGGAAGGGGCGCTTCGCGCTTCAGGGGGCGAAAGGTCGGCGAGCGCACCCGTTCACCAGGCTCCGACGCCCAACCGCAGGATTTGGCGCGGTTGGGAGCTGCGGTGTGATTCGAGCAGCTCGACCAGCTCGAGCAGGACGTCCGGGGAGCGCTCCGGCTCGTGGATCACATCACGACTGTACGGCGGCGGGCGCGGGCGGGAATCCTCAATGTTGACGAGGGTTGCCCGCCCGCCGGCGCCTTTGCCTGCTAGCGCCCGCCCCCGCTGGAGCTGGCGGCCTTGACGGTCGTGCTCCCACTGGAAGAGGTGGAGGAGCTGGAAGGGGTGGAACCGCCGGTCGACCCGCCGTTGGTCGTGGCGCCGCTGGTCGGGGTGCCTCCGCCCGCCGGCTTGCCGCTGACGTCGGGTGTGGTCCCCAAGCCTGCGTCGGCCCGGTGAACCTCGACCTCGGTGCTGGCGGTGGTGCTGCCGATGTCATCGGCGTGGCGCACGTCGTTGGGCTCGCCGCTGGTGTTCACGGCGCCGGTGCCGCTCAGGCTCTGGCTGCCCGAGGACGAACCGGACTCCGAGCCGCTCCTACCCGATGCGCCCCGGCCCGATGAGCTGTTCCTCGCCGCCGAAGCGCCTGGGCCGCCCTTCTGGGTCGACTGGGAGGTCGCGGTCGTGGTGTCCGAGGACCGGCCGGCGGCGGTGGCCGCGGGAACGGTGGACGCCTGGGTCCCCGTGCTGGGGTCCTGAACCGACGTGGCCGTGGAGTCGACGTGTGTCGCCGCAGGCTTGTCCTCCTGGGGCGCGGGCATGTCGATGCTGAAGGCGTGGGCCACCCGGGAGACGACGAGCTGGGCCGGGCTGGGGAGGGCGTTGGCCGCCCCCATGCCGGCGCAGAAGCCGAACAGGCCGACCGCGCCCACACCGGCCCGGATCGATGCCCGGCGCGCCCAGGTCCTGAGCACTTCCCGGGAGCCGGGCGCGGCCTTGCGGGTCACCACGGCGCTCTCGGCCAGGGCCGGGAGCCCCCCCGTGAGCATGGCCGCCAGCTCCTTGCCGACGAAGGGCGAGGGCGTCACCGTGTAGGTGGCCCGCGCCTCGGACAGGAATGAGTCGAGAATGCGCACGTC
Source organism: Actinomycetota bacterium (assembly GCA_005884125.1). GTDB lineage: Bacteria > Actinomycetota > Acidimicrobiia > Acidimicrobiales > AC-35 > AC-35. The sequence continues at coordinate 5,197 of VAXP01000042.1, forward strand.
CCCGGCCTGACTGTGAGAACCGCCGGTGAGGAGAGCCTCGACGTCGCGGTCGCTGAGAGTGGTCTGATTCATCGTCCGCCCCTATGCGGTCATCTCTACAGCGCCGAGCTGAGAGGTGTCGTGATGTTGGGCAACAGGCTCGAGCGTCAGCTCACGCCGTAGGCTTTCGAGCCCCCGGCGCTGAAGCTGCTTGACGGCGCCGACGCTCTTGCCCAGGGTCTTGGCCACGTCCTCGCACGTCATGTCGGCGAGGATGCGCAGCATCAGTACGTCGCGCTGCTGGGGGGCGAGCGTCGAGAGAACGGCCTGGACCTTGTCGGAGCCGAGCTCCTCGAAGGCCACGGTCTCGGCCGCCCGGGCCTTGTCCGCCCGGGCCTGGGCCAGCTCGTCGAGCTGGACCTCCTCAGGCCGGTTGGCCGTACGCCGGCGTTCGTCGACCAGCAGGTTGTGGGCGATGGTGAACAACCAGGACCGGAACTGCTCCTCGCTGCCGGAGAACGAGCTCATGCGGCGGAAGGCCCGAAGGAACACTTCGTTGGACATGAGCTCGTGGTCCTCGGCTCCCTGCGACCGCAGGTAGCCGTCGATCGGACCTCCGTAGGCGTCGAAGATGCGGGTCAACGCCCACCCTGCTCCGACCTGCGCAGCTGTCAGCACCGAATCCCAGGCACGGGGGAACCGAAGTTCCGTAGAACGCATCACACGGTCAATCGGACACACGTTGCCTTCGGAAAAGGTCTCCGTCGGTGCCCGGCGGAACCAGTGGCGCTTGCCGGGGAGACCGACCATCGCTGGACTCCAATCCCTAGAGGCGGTCAGGTGGGCGAGGGTCAATGACCCGGTCCGCCGCTGGTGCCCGAGCTGGCTGGGCGACCGGAGGGGTCACCGGGCGTGTCGGGCGTGGTCTGGGACTGGTGCTGGGCTTCCAGGGCGTGCTCGGCCTCGAGAGCGTGCTCGGCCTCCAGGGCGTGCTCGGCCTCGAGAGCGTGCTCGGCCTCCAGGGCGTGCTCGGCCTCCAGAGCGTGCTCGGCCTCCAGGGCCTGGTCGGAGGACGACGCGGAAGAGGAGGAGGACGCCGAGGTGTCCGACGCCGAGGAGCGGTCCGACTGCGAGCCTCCGCCCTTGCCCGGGCCGCGATTCTGGCCCTTCGTCCCGTTGGAGGAGGTATGGGCGACGGCGGCCGAGGCCGCCTGGTGCGCCGCCTCCTTGGCCTGCTCGGCCGCCACCTCGGTGGCGGGCATGGTCGTCGTGGTGGCCGGCTCCTCCTGGGAGCTCACGGCCTGGCTGGTGGCCTGGGTGGTCGGGTCGTCGGCCCGCCTGACGTCGACGGCGCCCGCCGTGCTCGTGCTGCGGACCGTGCGGCTAGTGCCGTCCGGCGAGAGCAGATCGATGCCGACGGCATGGGCGACGGCGGCCAGCGAGCTCTGGGCCGGCGCCGGCAAGGCCCCGGCTACGCCGAGCCCTCCGAGCGTCCCGCTCACAACCAACCCCACTATCCCAATTCCGGCAGAGCGTACTTTCCAGCCCGATCCGAACATCGTCTTCCTTTCGACCGATCTCGTTGTTCATCACCTGGGTAAACGAAGGCTGTGCCCCCAGGGGTACGGGCGGCCGGAGAAATCTGCGCCGACCCCCCAAATTGGGGGGCCACCCCCCCAGATGGGCCGTGGCCCCGGCACCAGGGCTCTCCTAGCCTGTGGCGCGCACCATTCAGGTCCCGTCCGCCAACGCCAAGGCCAGAGGAACCGTCACCTCGCTGGGCCCGGACAACCGAAGCCGGCCCATCCGGGTCGTCGTCGCCAACGGACCGGGCGCGGGAGCCCGCTTGGCGAAGAGGCTGGCCGCCTTCGAAGAGGTGGAGATCATCGACGTCGCCGTCGACGGGGCCGGCAGCTTCGGGCTCATCGAGGCGGCCCGCGCCGACATCGTCGTGGTCGACCTGGGGCTGGGCCAGGCCCTGGAGCTGATCGCCCAGCTGCGGGAGCGCCTGCCCTCCGTGCACATCGTGGCCCACCTGGCCCTGGCGTCCGAGCGCCTGGCCGAGGCCGCGCTGGCCGCCGGGGCCGAGGTCTGCGCCATCGAGAGCGTGTCCGACGCCCAGCTCCTCGAGGCCCTCGACCTGCTGGCCTGGCACCTGGACGGGGAGGCGGCGGACGAGCAGTCGCGGCTGGGCCACGACGCTGACGGCGATCGCGGGAGCGAGGCCCTCCACACGGCGGGGCGCGCAGACCCCGACGCCGGAGGCGAGGACCTCCGCCTTCAAGACGAGCTGGACCGGGCCCGCCGAGGCCATGAGGCCCTGCTCGAAGCGCTGGACGCAGGGGTCATCAACGTCGCACCCAACGGCGCCGTCATCACGGCCAACGCCAGCGCGGCGCGCATCATGGGGCTCTCGCGTGAGGAGCTGCTGGCCAGGAACATCCTCGACCCGAGCTGGGTCGCCATCAGGGAGGACGGCTCCTTCTGGCCCACCGACGAGCGCCCGATGCCCCTGGCCATGCGCACGGGCGAGCCCCAGCGAGGCGCCGTCTACGGCGTGCGCCGGCACGGAGGCGACGTGCGCTGGCTGTCGCTGAACGCCGTGCCCGTATGGGACGCGGATGCCTCAGCGCTCAGCTCACTGGTCGTCTCCTTCGTCGACGTGACCGAGCAGCGGGCCGCCGAGGAGGCCGTGCGCCTGAACGCGGCCCAGTTCCGGGCCATCTTCGACAGGGCCGCCATCGGCATGGCCGCTACCTGGGACAACGACGGGCGCCTGGAGTGGGTCAACCCGGCTCTGTGCGAGCTGACCGGCTACAGCGCCGAGGAGCTCGTCGGGATGCGCTTCGTGGAGCTGACCCATCCCGAGGATGTGGGACCGGTGCTCGGCCTGTACCGCCAGCTCCTGCGGGGCGACAGGGAGCGCTATCAGCTGGAGAAGCGCTACATCCGCAAGGACGGCGGGGTGATCTGGGTGAGGGTCACGGTGTCGGTGGCCCATCAGCCCCTGGGCGCCCCCATGGCCGTGTCCATGGTGGAGGACATCACCCCGGCCAAGGAGGCCGAGGAGGTGCGTGAGCGGGCCGCGGCCCAGCTGCGGCGGGCCAACGAGGAGCTGCGCACGGCCGACGACCTGAAGGACAGCCTCCTCGGCGTCACCTCCCACGAGATGAGAACCCCCCTGGTCGGCGTCCTCGGGTACGCGGAGACGCTCCAGGCCCACTGGGACGCGCTGGACGAGGCCGAGCGCCGGGGATCGGTGGACGGCATCCTCCGCCAGGCGCGGCTGCTGGCGGCCATCGTCGACGATCTGGTGGCGTTCGCCAACGCCCAGGGCGGCCGTCTCCGCGTCGACCTGGCCCCGGTGGAGCTGGCGCCTTTGCTACGGCACGCGATCGAGGATCGGGGCCTGGCCCCGGCGTCGGTCGCCATCCGGTGCGAGCCCGAGGCGGCCGTGGTCGGCGACCCTCGCCACGTGCGCCATATCGTGGGCAACTGCCTGGCAAACGCGATGAAGTACGGCGCCCCGCCGATGTCGATCGAGGTGGAGGACAAGGGCAACGACGTCGAGATCCGGGTTCGCGACCAGGGCCCGGGCGTGGAGGAGGCCTTCGTGCCCTTCCTCTTCGAGCGCTTCAGCCAGCCCACCACGGGGCTGATCCGTCGATCGGCCGGAACCGGTCTTGGCCTTGCCGTCGTCGCCGCCCTGGCCCGGTCCATGGGGGGGACGGCCTGGTACGAGCCCAACTCGCCGGCCGGGGCCTGCTTCTGTGTGCGCCTCCCCGCGGGATGAAGTAGCTCCAGCGCCCTCGACAGTCCTCCGCGTACCTATCCGGCGGGTTCCCCCAGGGAGCAGAGCTGGGCCAGGGCGGCGATGACCTCGGGAAGCCCGGCCTCCTTCTCCAGGTAGCGGTCTGCGCCGAGGGACATGGCCTCTGCGGCGGAACGGGCCGCGGCCCAGGCCGAGTAGACCAGGATCCTGGTCTCGGGCGATATCCGCCGTATCTCGGGGATGGCGTCCAGCCCGCTGGCGTCGGGCATGCCCAGGTCCAGGATCATCACCCCCGGCCGCAGCGCCTCGGCCAGCCGGACGGCTTCGGCCGCGTCCCCGGCCTCCCCCACCACCTCGAAGCGCCCGTCGAAACGCAGGGCCAGGCCCAGGACCTTGCGCAGGTCGGGATGGTCGTCGGCGATGACCACTCTCACGGTGGTGCTAGTGGCCTCGGCTACCACGCGCAGACGGTAGCTCCCGGAACTGGGAGCTTCCTGGACGGCCCCAGACGGTTCGAGAGGCCGGTCAGTCGTCCAGACGCCGGTGGCGGGTCACGCCGCCCGGGGTCGGCTGGGTGCGAGGCGACGGCTGCGACATCGACGGCTGTGACATCGACGGCTGCGACATCGACGGCTGCGAGATCGACGGCGGCGCGAGTGGGCCGTCGGCTCGAAGGGTCACACCCGACGCGGGGTCTTCAGCGGTGATCGTGCTCGGAGGTCCGGACACCACGGGCGGGCCGACGGGTGCATGGAAGGTCCCAACCGCCCCGACACCCCTATCCAGGCCGAAGATCGCGAATTGGTCGGTGACCGCCAGCGCCGCGGCGATGGCGCACATCACCGCAAGCAGGGCAACCGCCATCGATCTGCTTTGCGTCATGACTCCTCCGAACCACCGGTTCCTCTCTCACACTGAATCTCGGCAGGCGCGAGTCCCCGGTCCATCCCATTTGCGCCAAGAGTTGGTTAGCGGCACGTCCCCGTCCGGGTAAGCCTGTGGGCAAGGGCGCCTGATCCACCACCTGAAGTAGCGGTCCCCTGACCCGGAATGACGACGCCAAAACCGCTCCGGTGGGCTATGGAGACTGAACGAGTTTGGGCCGAAAGTCGTCATCGTGCGAGTGCTGCTGGTCGAAGACGACGACACCATCGCCGATCCGCTGTCAAAGGGACTCCAACGGGAGGGCTTTGACATCGAACGCGTGTCGAGCGGGACGGCGGCCATGGAAGCGCCCCAACCAGATGTGGTGCTTCTCGACCTCGGGTTGCCGGACATCGACGGCTACGAGGTGTGCCGGCGCATGCGGGCCACCTCGGACGTGCCCATCCTGTTCCTGACGGCGCGCTCTGACGAGATCGACCGCGTGGTCGGTCTGGAGCTGGGCGCGGACGACTACGTCGTGAAGCCCTTCGGGTTCAGGGAGCTGGTCGCCCGCATCCGCGCCGTGGTCCGCAGGCGGGGCCCGGAGCGGCGCCAGGCCAGCAACGGCGGCAGCCCGCTCAGGGTCGACGGCCTCGAGGTCGACCGCAGGGCGCGACGCGTCGTGCTGGGCGGGGGGGAGATCGACCTCACGCCCAAGGAGTTCGACCTGGTCGCCCTCCTGGTCACCGACCCGGGCGCCGTCTTCGAGCGACGCCGGATCATGGAAGAGGTCTGGGGCCACCCCTGGTACGGCCCGACGAAGACGCTCGACGTGCACGTGGCGTCGGTGCGCAAGAAGCTGGGTGACCCGGGCTGGATCGAGACGGTCCGAGGAGTGGGTTTTCGTCTTCGCCCTTCCGCATGATCCGGCGGTTGCTGGCCGGGTACCTCTCGATCACGCTGTTCATCCTCGTCGTCCTGGAGATCCCCCTGGGGATCAGCTTCGCCCGGCTGCAGAGGAACCGCCTCATCGCCGACGTCCAGCACGACGCCGCGACCATCGCCCTGTTCTCCGAGCCCAGGCTGGAGGCCAAGGACGCGGCCGGCCTGCAACGGGTGGTGGACGCCTATCGTGCCCGCACCAAGGGCCGGGTCGTGATCCTCGACCAGGTCGGGATCCTGAGGGCCGACTCAGACTCGCGGGGAGCCCCTGTGCCGGCCCGGGACTTCTCCACCAGGCCCGAGGTCCAGCGGGCGCTGGGCGGGGACGAGGCCCACGGCTTCCGTCACTCCACCCTCCTGGGCCAGGACCTGCTCTTCGTCGCCGTGCCCATGAACAGCGGCGGCATCGTGCGGGGAGTGGTGCGCATCACCTACCCCTCCTCCGTGCTGGCCACCACCATCCTCCGCAGCTGGGCTCTGCTCGTGGGTCTCGCTCTCCTCATCCTCGCCGTCGTCATAGCCGTGAGCTTCCGGCTGGCCCGCTCCGTCCTGGCCCCCCTGCACGACCTGGAGGACGCGGCCGCCCGCCTGGGCGAGGGTGACCTCAAGGCCCGGGCCAAGGTCCCACGCGCCCCCCGGGAGCTGACGGTGCTGGCTCAGGAGTTCAACGCCACCGCCAGCAAGCTGGCCCGACTGGTCGACTCCCAGGCCCGCCTGGTGGCCGACGTGTCCCACCAGCTGCGAACACCCCTGGCCGCCCTGCGCCTGCGCCTCGAGATGCTCGAGGCCGACATCCCCAGGCGGGCCCACGAGGACTACGAGGCCGCGGTGGCCGAGGTCCACCGCCTGTCCCGTCTGGTGGACGGCCTGCTCATGCTGGCCCGGGCCGAGAACAGGCCTTCGGCCCGAGAGCGCACCGACGTGGGCGCCATCGTGTCGGGACGGCGGGCCGCCTGGCTCCCGCTGGCGGAGGAGCGCCACGTCAACATCGCCGTCGAAGGACGGCTGCGCGCCTTCGCGCTGGTGACCCCGGGCAACCTCGAGCAGGTGCTCGACAACCTCATCGCCAACGCCATCGACGTCTCGCCCGAGAACAGCACCATCAGCCTGCGCATCGAGCCGCCCACAGCGGAGTTGGAAGGACGCTGGACGACAGTCCATGTCATCGATCAGGGGCCGGGGATGAGCCTCGAGCGCCGCGTCTCCGCCTTCGACCGGTCCTGGAGGGTCGGGGACTCCGAGGGCACGATCGGGGGCTTCGGGCTGGGACTGGCCATCGTCCGTCAGCTGGTCGTCACCGACCGGGGCGAGGTCGAGCTCCTCGAGGCCGACGGCGGAGGGCTCGACGTGTGCGTCCGCCTGTCCGCGGCCACCGCGCCCCGCCGGCGGCCCATCGTCGTGCGGAGCGCCGAGGGCGAGGGCGGCTCGGCGAGCGAGGCAGCCAGGACCGCGGCCAAGGCTCGCGTCGATCAGCTCGTCTCGAACTAGCCAGGGTCTCGCACCAACCAGACCCCAGAGACGCCTACGGCCCCGGTCGGGAGAGAGGTACCGACCGGGACCGCGGGACTTTGGGGGCGAGCTGCCCGTGAGCAGCCGCCCGCGATGTGGCAGGCCTGTTCAGGCCGCTCCCTCTTGGCGCTCGTCACGCAAGAGCTCGAGACGGCGCATGCGCTCGACCGGCGCCAGGCGGGGGATGGGGAGGTGGGTCACCGGGATCGAGATGCGACGGCGCAGCCGAGCCGGGAGATCCTGCTTGAGCCAGCCCGACACGCCCGAGGGCAGCGTGCACAGGAGGAGCTCGTCGAACTGGCGCTCACGCACGGCATCGAGGGCGGCGAGGACGGGATTCTCGTCCCCCACCGCACCCGTCACATGGACCTGCATCTGGCCGAAGCGCACCATGGCCAGCTCCAGGCGCCGGCGGGCCAGGGCCTGGGCCGCGCCCTCCGTCCACGTGAGGCCCTCTTGCACCCGCGTGGCGGGCACCACGATGTGGAAGCGGGACTGCCCGACCTCCATGAGGTCGCGGACCTTCTCCACCACTGTGTCCGAGACCACCGTCTGGTTGGCGATCACCAAGTAATTCCGCATCCGAGCTCCTAGCTCCTTCGAGTTCCAGCGCCCTCCGTGCCGGGATGCTGCAGGCCGGACCTGAGACAAACCTTGTGCCCTCGTCACCTTGTGACCAGAGGCTTTCCCGAAGGTTCGGACCGCAGAGTTCGAGAGTCCTCAAAGAGGAGGCATGGATGACCGACAGCCCCACCCGGTGCGCATGGTGCGGAACGCCCTACGGCGCGTTTCTCTCCCTGCTGACCCACATCGACGACGAGCACCTCGTCATGCCCCGCAACGTGGTCTCCCTGGCGGAGGCACGCCAGGCCAGGCACCAGCGCCGGATCGGCGCCTACCAGCAGATGCTGCCGACCCCGGCCTGACCAACCTCGCCAGCCCACCCACCAAAGCACGCCGCCCGGCCCCTGTGGCCGGGCAGTGTCGCGTCTGGGGGCTCTATCTAATGGCTCTTCGCGCCAGCGCTCATCGCTTTGCCGCTGGGGACCCCAGCCCCAGCGGCCCGGCCGCTCATCGCTTTGCCGCTGGGGACCCCAGCCCCAGCGGCCCGGCCGGCCTCTCACCAGCTCGGCGCGGGGCTCCCGGGATCAGCGGCCCGGCCGCTCATCGCTTTGTCCCTGGGGACCCCAGCCCCAGCGGCCCGGCCGCTCATCGCTTTGCCGCTGGCGACCCCAGCCCCAGCGGCTCGGCCGGCCCCTCACCAGCTCGGCGCGGGGCTCCCGGGATCAGCTGGCGGCGGCCAGGGCGGTGTCGTCCGTGTCCTCGGCGTCGTCGGATGACGAGGTTTCCCGGAGGTCGATGACGGCGCCGTCGTGCTGCCCCATGGCCGCCAGCGCCTCGCGCATGGCGTCGTAGCGGAAGCCGAAGCCCTCCTCCGTGGTGCGGAGGATGTTGGCGTCGCACAGGGCCTCGAGGTCCTCCACCAGCCCCAGCTCGGACACGCCCAGCACGGCGGCCAGGGCCTCCAGGTGGAAGGGCTGGGGCAGCTCGGAGGCGGCCCGAAGAGCGGTGAAGCGGGCCGGACCGGCCTCGCTGCAATAGCCGGCCAGCCTCACGCACGCATCGGCGCTGAACCGGTCGGGGCCCTCGTCGTAGGAGCTGCGCAGGGCGTCAGCCAGCAGCAGCGGATGCCCACCGGTTCGCTCGTAAAGGTCCGTGAGCCCGGCCGAGTCGAGGTCGTCCTGGCTCAGCGCGCCGAGGTGGATCCTCCCGGCCGGCTCGAGCAGGGCCAGGGGGCCGTCCCCCGCCGTCCCTCGCCTGCAGGTGGCCACCACTGCCACGGGGGAGCCGTGGCACCGGCGTTGCATGTAAGCCAGGGCCGAGACGGTCAGGGGGTGGGCCAGGTCCAGACGATCGATGAACAGGACCAGGGGGGCGTGGCGCCGCACCACCGCGGCCAGGAGCTCGAAGGCGACGACGTGGCTGGCCCGGTTGGTCGCCGAGGGGTCCTGGGCGGCCAGCTCCTCCAGGGCTCGGCGCACCTCGGCCAGCTCCTCGTCGGGCCCCAGCGCGTTTTCCAGGGCGGACATGATCGGCGTCGGGGGCAGGCCGGCTCCGGCGCCCGAGCAGTCGGCGTGACCGCTTCGGGTTCCCATCACCCGCCGCTGGGCCTCTTCGAGGAAGCGGGAGGCCCCGATGCCCCCCTCACCCTCCACGAGCACGAGCGAGAAGGCTCCCGAGAGGGCATGGGCCGCATGCTCCTCGAGCTCGGCCAGCTCCTGCGACCGGCCCATGAACACGCAGGCCACGCTGTCGTCGTCGCTCGTCGCGGTAGGCGATCCGCAGTGCATGAGCGTGTCGTCGTGACGCTCGATGGCCATGTAGAGCGACACGGTGTCGGGCATGGGGCCCACGCCCAGCTCGACCTCCAGCGTCTCCCGGCAGCGCAGGAAGGCCCGCACGGCATCCTCCTGGCGACCCAGGCGGTACGAAGCGACCATGGCGATTCGCGAGGCGGCCTCCACCAGTGAGTCGCGGGCCAGGGCCAGCGCGGCGAAGCGCAGGGCGCCATTCGAGTCGCCCAGGGTCAGGGCGCACTCACCCGCGCTGACCAGCGCCCCCATGAGCCGGGGCATGTGGGCCTCTCGGGCGTCCTGGACCCACTCGGCGTAGGGGTCGTCCTCCAGGAGCTGGCCCTGCACCAGCCCGATGGCCTCGGCCAGCCGGTCCATGGCCGTCTGGGGCTCGTCGGTATCGCACTTGGCCAGCAGGTCGTCAAACAGGTCGAGGTCGACTCGGGCCCTCTCGTTGGCGAACCGGTAGCCACCGCGGTCGGTCAGGATGAGCGACTCCTTGGGACCGCCGCCGGGCTGGAGGGTGCGGCGGAGGACCGAGACGTAGCTCTCGACCGTGCCCGAGTAGTTCTGAGGGGGGCGGTCGGCCCAAAGTTGGTCGGCCAGCCGCTGCTTGGAGACGCGGCCTCCCCGTTCGAGGAGGAGGATCTCCAGCAGCTGCCTGGGCTTCTTCCCTCCCAAGTCCCGCGGTCCCAGGACCCGACCCCCGTCGGGATCGACGATCTCTATGGAGCCGAACATCCGAACTTGGAGCATTCCGTTCCACCCACCCGGGAGTAGACAAGCACGGCTCTGCCGTGACCTGCCTACGGTGCTCCGGCGCGGCAATTGGCGCCAGACCTCCATGGTCCGTTCTCCACCCCCCAAGTTGGGTGGGGCCCGGGCCCTGACCTGGTCGGGTACCGCTCAGCAAGGTTTCCCAAAGGCAAACCGGGCAGCTTTGGCCCCCTGAAAGCGGCGAACAACTTCCGTGGAGGTGGGTGCGCTCCGATGGCGGCACGAGACTTGGACGAGGCGACGACTCAGCGCGACCCGGCGCAGCAGCGCGTCGGACTCTCTATCAATATCACCTTCCATCTGCCTTCGGCGTCGATGTTCGCCCGGGCAGCCGAGGTCAGGTCGCGGGAGAGCCATCTGGGCTTCTTCGCCTCCCTGCGCCAGGCGTCGAAGTCCCGCAAGAAGGTGACGCTGAGCGTGCGGGAGGACCGCATCGCCGCCCTCCTGGCCAGCTGGATCGTCTTCGGCCTGTTCCTGGACGGCTGGAACCACCTCAACCTCCAGGAAGGCAAGCTCGGCCCCTGGCTCACGCCCTGGCACTACAACCTCTACGCCGGCTTCACCGCCACCATGCTGTGGATCGTGAGCCGTTGGCGCCGGTGTCGCAAGCAGGGCACCACCGCCTCCGGGTACGGCCTGGGCATCGTCGGCATCGGGGTGGCCACCTTCGGAGTGGCGGGCGACGCCCTGTGGCACACGATGTTCGGGGTCGAGGTGGGCATCACCCGGGTCATCTCCCCGTTCCACCTCGTACTCATGGCCGGCGGCTTCCTGCTGGCCGCCACCGCCCTGCGCTCGGGCTGGCACTCCAACCGGCCGGCACGGGCGACCATGGGAGAGTTCTTTCCCGTCCTACTGTCGGCGACGCTGATCACGGCCATGGTGGCCTACTTCTTCCAGGAGCTGTCGCCCTTCCTGACCTGGATCCCCGCCGGCCTGGTCAAGCTCTCGGCCCAGTCCCCCTTCAACGAGACGACCCAGATCTACCTGGTCGCCTCCATCCTCATCTCCAACCTGATCTTCATGGCGCCCGTGTCGCTCCTGTTGCGCCGCTGGCAGCCGCCCTTCGGCTCGCTGACCTTCCTCTTCACCTTCATCGCCGCCGGCCTGGCCACCCAGACCGAGGGCTCCCGGGGCATGCTCGTCGGCGCGGCCCTGGTCGGCGGCCTGGTGGGAGACATGGCCATCCGCCGCTTCAATCCCACGCCCACCACCATCGCGGCCAACCGCATGGTGTCCACCATCATCCCCATGGCCTTCTGGGGGACCCACTTCGCCGTGCTGTGGGCCGCCTACAAGATCATCTGGGTGCCCGAGCTCTGGGTGGCGTCGATCCTGCTGAGCATGGGGACCGGATTCATGCTCTCACTCTTGACCCTCCCCTCCCCGGTCCCCGTCGGAGTGTGGCAGGAGCTTCCCCTGGCCTCGGGCCAGGATGCGGACGCCCAGGGCGGCGAAGGGGCTGACGATTCTGAAGATGCTGAAGATCCAGAAGAAGACGACGGCGACGACGAGGTGATCGACCTGAGGGAGCGCGCCCCCAAGGGTCGCGCAGGCCGCCCCGTCCCGGTGGTCGCCACCCGAGAGCGTCCCCGCTCGCCACGGGTGGAGCCGGGCAGGCGACAGTCGCGGACCGCCGCCGCCCAGCGCCAGCTGCGCACGGCCAGCGCACAACGCCAGCTGCGCACGGCCAGCCCAGCGCGCCCAGGGCAGCGGCGGGCCGCGTAAGGCCACGTGGGGGGCTCGTTGTCTCGAACCGGGCCCTCTGCCATACTGGCCCCGCAGCTGGCATGTAACCGACAACCCGAGCGAGCGGAGGGATTGACGTCGTGAGTTGGCGTCCGGTGAAGTGGCCAGTGAGGAAGTCCTACCTGCTTCCTTTCGGGATAATCCTGGGCGTCGCCGTGGCGGTGGCGTGCAGCTCCAAGTCCTCCACGAAGTTCGGCTTCGACCCCCACGCCGACTCCGGGCTCACCGACCAGCAGTACGGCCAGATCCTCAACGCCGTCCAGCAGGTCACCGCCTCAACCTCGCAGGCCCAGCTCGCGGCTCAGGGCCAGCAGATCTTCGAGTCCAAGACCATCGGCAAGAAGGGCGACTCCTGCGCCACCTGCCACACCAACGGCAACGGCGTCAACATGGCCGTGGGCATCATCAACCATCCCCAGAAGGCCGGCGACTTCACCGGTCCCCGCACGGTGATCCCGCTCATGAACGAAGCGGCTACAGCCCCCTACACCTGGGACGGCCACGTGGCCACGCTGGCGACCCAGGTCACCAACACCGTCAAGACCTTCACCAAGCTGGGCGCCACCCAGCCGGCGTCGACCACGGCCCAGCAGGTGGCCGCCCTGGTGGCCTACATCAACACCCTCAAGCCGCCGCTGTCGGACTTCGACCGGGGCACGCTGTCGGCCCAGGCGCAAGAGGGTGAGCGGCTGTTCAGGGGTGAGAAGGGCTGCGCCAACTGCCACAGCGGGCCGAACTTCACCGACGGCAAGATCCACGACATCGGCACTCCCACCGTCCCCGGGGAGACCGACCCAGGGGCGGCGGTGACCCCAGGCGGGCTGCAGCACGGCTTCAACCCCCCCAACCTGCGTGACGTCAAGGACCGCTCTCGCCTCATGCACAACGGGGTGTTCACGAC
>VAXP01000117.1:0-10456 GCA_005884125.1 Actinomycetota bacterium
GCCATGGTCGTGTCCGTGCTCGCGGCCCTGGCGCCTCTGGTCGCGGTGCTGGCCTACACGGCATCCCGGGGTCTCCGCGACATCTCCTTCCAGTTCCTCACCCACTCCATGCGGGGGGTCGGTCCCCTGGACAGCAACGGCGGGGCCTACCACGCCATCATCGGGACCCTGGAACAGGTCGCCATCGCCAGCCTGCTGGCCGTGCCCCTGGGGCTTCTGGTGGCCGTGTATGTCGTCGAGTACGGGCGAGGGCCCCTGCGCACGGCCGTGCGCTTCCTGGTGGACGTCATGACCGGGATCCCGTCCATCGTGGCCGGGCTGTTCATCTTCGCCTTCTGGGTCCTCGGGCTGCACCGGGGTTTCTCGGGCCTGGCCGCGGGCCTGGCCCTCGCCGTTCTCATGCTCCCCGTGGTTGTACGGTCATCGGAGGAGATGCTCAAGCTCGTGCCCGACTCTCTGCGGGAGGCCAGCTACGCCCTCGGCGTCCCCCGCTGGCGCACGGTGCTGTCGGTCGTCCTGCCCACTGCCTCGGCGGGCATCACCACCGGAGTCATGCTGGCGGTGGCCAGGGTGACGGGGGAGACGGCTCCGCTGCTCCTCACCGCCTTCGGCTTCGACGCCATCCGCACCTCGCCTCTGCACGGCCCCCAGTCCGGCCTGCCCCTGTTCGTCTTCTCCCAGGCCAGCTCCGCCTTCGACGTGGCCGTGCGCCGGGCCTGGGCCGGCGCTCTCACCCTGATCGTCGTCGTGATGCTGCTGACCGTGGCCGCCCGCATCGTGACGGGGCGAAGCCGTCTGCGGGTGGGCTGAGTGGCCAAGAGGATCGAAGCCAGCGGTGTGACCGCGTGGTACGGATCGCACCGGGCCGTCGACGACGTGAGCCTGGTGATCGAGCCCAAGCAGGTGACCGCCCTCATCGGTCCGTCCGGCTGCGGCAAGTCGACCTTCATCCGGATCCTCAACCGCATGCACGAGGTCGTGCCCCACGCCCGTATGGCGGGCAAGGTTCTCCTCGACGGGGACGACATCTACGGGGACGGGGTGAGCCCGGCGGACGTGCGCCGGACCATCGGGATGGTGTTCCAGCGCCCCAACCCCTTCCCGACCATGTCCGTGCGCGACAACGTGGCCGCCGGGCTGCGCCTCAACGGCGTCCGCAAGGCGAGCGAGGTGGACGACGCCGTCGAGCGCTCCCTCCGCCTCGCCGGTCTGTGGGACGAGGTGTCGAGCCGGCTGCGACGGCCCGGGGCCAGCCTGTCGGGAGGCCAGCAACAGCGCCTCTGCATAGCCCGGGCCATCGCCGTCGAGCCCGAGGTGCTGCTCATGGACGAGCCCTGCTCGGCCCTCGACCCGGTCTCGACGCTGACAATCGAGGACCTCATAACCGACCTCAAGAACGACTACACGATCGTCATCGTGACCCACAACATGCAGCAGGCCGCTCGGGTGAGCGACGTGACCGCCTTCTTCAACATCGCCGGGGCCGGAGAGCCGGGGAGGCTGGTCGAGGCGGGCCCCACGGCGAAGATCTTCACCAACCCCGACGACGAGCGCACCGAGGCCTACATAACGGGAAGGTTCGGATGAGGTCCGCCCGGGCCCGCCTGTCCGAGCAGGAGCGCCTGGCCTCCCGGGCCCACGATCGGGCCGCGGCCGCCGAGAACCACCTGGCCCGCCTGGTCGAGGCCCTCGACTTCCTTCCGGTGGGGATCGTGGTCAGCGACGACCGGGGTCACGAGCTGGCCCGGAACCGGCGGGCATCCTCGGCCGTGGGCGACATCCAGTCCGACGTGCTCATAGCCCGGGCCCTGGAGGACCTGCTCATGGAGGGGCGCACGGGGACCAGGCACGAGCGCACCCTGGAGCTCTACGGCCCGCCGGCCCGCTCCGTGCGCATCTCGGTCGAGCCCCTGCCGTCGGGCGGGGCGGTGGCGGTGGTGGAGGACGCGAGCCTGCGCCGGCAGCTCGACGCCGTGCGCCGGGACTTCGTCGCCAACGTCAACCACGAGCTGCGCACCCCGGTGGGCGCCTTGGGGGTCCTGGCCGACGCCCTGGCCGGCGAACGCGACATCGAGGTCGTCCACAGGCTGGCGGCCCGGGTCTCGTCCGAAGCGGAGAGGGCCAGGGGCCTCATCGAGGAGATCCTGGAGTTCAGCAGCATCGAGGCCAACCGGACCGCTCCCCACCAGCCGGTCGGGGTGGCCGCCGTGCTCGAGGCGGCCGTCGAGCGGACGCTCGCCCTCTCGGAGCGCCGGGGTGTCCCCGTCCGTGTCGTCGAGCCCCCCGACGCCTCCGTCACCGGCAACCGGGCCCAGCTCATCTCGGCTGTGGCCAACCTCCTCGACAACGCCATCAAGTACTCCGAGACGGGCGCCACCGTCGAGGTCGGTGTGACGGCCAACGGCGCCTCGGTCGACATCACCGTTCGAGACCGCGGCATCGGCATCCCGGCCCGGGACCTGGATCGGATCTTCGAGCGCTTCTACCGGGTCGACCGGGCCCCCATCGTGCGCCACGTGGCGTCGAACCACGGCGGAGAGGTGCTGGTCGAGTCGCGCGAGGGCGAGGGCTCGGCGTTCACCCTGCGCCTTCCGAGGACCCCGTGACCACGCTGCATCCCACCGTGCTGATCGTGGAGGACGAGGAGTCCTTCATCGACGCCCTGGAGGTCGGGCTCCGGCGAGAGGGTTTCGTGACCAGGGTGGCCAAGGACGGGCCCGAGGCCCTCAGCCTCTTCGACGCCGTCCAGCCCGACCTCGTGCTGCTCGACCTCATGCTGCCGGGGATGACGGGCATCGACGTGTGCCGCCAGATCAGGTTGAAGTCGCGCACTCCGGTGATAATGGTGACGGCCAAGGACTCCGAGCTCGACACGGTCGTGGGCCTCGAGGTAGGGGCGGACGACTACGTGACCAAGCCCTACCGGCTGCGGGAGCTGGTGGCCCGCATGCGGGCCGTGCTGCGGCGGGCGCCCAAGGAGGACGAGCTGCAGACAAGTGATGACGTCCTCGAGGTGGGCGACGTCCGTCTCGATCCCGAGCGTCACGAGGTAGTGGTGCGGGGTGACGAGATCGCCCTGCCTCTCAAGGAGTTCGAGCTCCTCGGGAGGCGCTCCTCGACCAGGTGTGGGGCACCGACTACGTGGGTGACACCAAGACGCTCGACGTGCACGTCAAGCGTCTTCGCAGCAAGATCGAGACGGACAGCGCCCGTCCCAGCCGGCTCACCACGATCAGGGGTGTCGGATACCGGTTCGAGTCGTCCGCCCGGTTGACGGGTTCGGAGGACGCCCGTGCCTGAGACCCGGAGAGCCTTCCACGAGGAGCTCAACGAGCTCTCCGACGACGTCGTGCGCCTGGGCGCCATGGTGTCGGAGGCCATCCAGGCGGGCACCGATGCCTTTCTCGACGCCGACCTGACTGCGGCCGAGCGGGTCATCGCCCATGACGGCCTGGTCGACGAGCTCATGCACTCGGTCGAGTCCCGCACCTACCTCCTGCTGGCCCGCCAGCAGCCCATGGCCGTCGACCTGCGCATGCTGGTCTCGATACTGCGGGTGACACACGAGCTCGAGCGGGCCGGCGACAACATGGTGAACGTCGTCAAGGCGACCCGCCGCATCTATCCCTACGAGCTCGACCCCAAGATCAGGGGCCTGGTCCATCGCATGCGCCAGCAGGCCACCGAGCAGCTGCGCCTGGCGGTGACGGCCTTCGCCGAGCGCGACCCGGCCCGGGCCGCCGCCCTGCGGGACATGGACGATGTCATGGACGACCTGCAGAAGGATCTCTTCCGCACCATCTTCACCCTGCACGTCAGCGACGAGTCGTCGCTGCAGCGGGCCGTGCAGGTCGCCCTGGTCGGCCGCTACTTCGAGCGCATCGCCGACCACGCCGTCAACGCCGGGGAGCGGGTCACGTTCATGGTGACGGGGGAGTTCGCGGAGGAGCCTCACCGGGACGACGAGCACGGGGGCGCGGCCTCGGCCGGCCGCTGACCTCCCGGCCGCCCGGCACCCGGCCAAGAGGAAATCCACACCCGGACGCGCGAATATCCCCAGCTATTCCACTTCCATTCCCCAAGGCCTCCTCTGCACACTCTCCTGGAGGGTGGCCCCCGCGCCGAGGCTGGGGGCCACTCGGCGTCGCTTTCTGCCGGTCGGCGGCAAAGGAGGCAGCGTGGCGCACTTCGGCAGTGTGAGCGAAGAGGACCAGATCGCGGCAGTGGTCCGTCGCATCAGCCGGTCGCTGGGCAACTCGGTGACGACAGACCTGGTGGAAGGCCAGGTGCGCGCCTGCTTCCGACGCTGGGCCGACGCCCCGGTGCGGGACTTCGTCCCCATCTTCGCCGAGCGCTGCGCCCTGGAGGAGCTCTCCGTCGTCGGGGGGTCCACCACCGCCCTGGCCCGGAACGCGGGCGCCGCCGTCGGCCTGCCGTGAGGTAGGCCGCTCGCCGCTGTGACGCACAGCGCGCTTTCGACCACGCGGCTCCGGTAAGTTTCGCCCATCGAGGCGACCCAGCCGACGGTCTCCGCGCCGGAGCTTCGCCCCCTGACGCCGGCTCTGGAGGCGGTTCCCGCCCGCCGCGCCTCGGGTCTGCCCCTGGTGCCCCTGGCCGCCGCCGCCGCTCTGGGTGCCGGCCTCGTTCTGCGCTTCTGGACCCGGACCCCGCTGTGGCTGGACGAGGCCCTCACCGTCAACGTGGCCCGGCTGCCCCTGCGCCAGCTGCCCCGGGCCCTGGCCCACGACGGGGCGCCTCCCCTCTACTACGTCCTCCTCCACTCCTGGATGCGCCTGACCGGCACCGGGAACCAGGCCGTGCGCTCGCTGTCCGGGCTGATGGCGGTGGCGACCCTCCCGGTGGCCTGGCTGGCCGGGCGCCGGCTGGGCGGGCGGCGGGTGGCCTGGGTGACGGTCCTGCTCCTGGCCACCTCGCCTTTCGCCGTCCACTTCGCCACCGAGGCCCGCATGTACGCGCTGGTCACGCTGCTCGTGTTCCTGGGCTACATCGCCCTGGGCCGGCTCTGGGACGCGCCGGGCTGGCGGACGGCCGTCCCGTTGGCGCTGATCGCCGCCCTCCTGCTCTACACGCACTACTGGTCCCTCTACCTCCTGGGTGTCGTGGCCCTGGCGCTGGCGTGGGCCGCTCGCCGGGGCGGGGGCCCCATCCGTAAGCGGTCCCGCTGGGCCCTGGTCGGCCTGGGCCTCGGGGGGCTGGCGTTCGTGCCGTGGGTCCCCACCCTTGTCGACCAGCTCCGCCACACGGGCACGCCCTGGGCCGTCCCGGCCAGCTTCAGCGCCATGGTCAACGCCGTGAGCGAGTTCGCCGGGGGCAAGAGCAGCCCGGGAAGGGGCCTGGGTCTGCTGTTCTTCGCCTTGGTCGGTCTGGGGATCTTCGGGCAGGCCACCGACGGGCGCCACGTCGAGCTCGACCTCGCCACCAGGCCCCGAGCGCGGGCCGTCGCCTACGCGGTGGTGGCCACGCTGGCCGTCGCCATCGTCTCCGGGTTCCTGACTCGAAGCGCCTTCCAGGCCCGCTACACCTCGGTGGTCTTCGCCCCCTTCCTCCTGCTGGTGGCCCTGGGGGCCGACGTCCTGGTCGACAGGCGCGTCCTGGCCGGGGCCATGGCCGTGGCCCTGGCCCTGGGCCTGGGTGGGGCGTCGGGCAACGTCGTCAAGGACCGGACCCAGGCCGGTGCCGTCGCCTCCCTCATCAGGGCGGGCGCCCGTCCCGGCGACGTTGTGGCCTACTGCCCGGACCAGCTGGGGCCTTCGGTGAGTCGCCTTCTGCCCCGCGACCTGACCCAGGTCACCTTCCCTCGCATGGCGCCGCCCCAGATCGTGGACTGGCGCGACTACGGGGCCCGCAACCGCGCCGCCGACTCCGACGCCTTCGCCCGCACCCTGATCGGGCGCGTACCCCCGGGCAGCCAGCTGTGGCTGGTGTGGGGCAGCGGCTACCGCACGCTGGGGCAGAACTGCGAGCACATCCACGCCGTGGTGGCGACCAGCCGCCCGGGCCACGACCTGGTGACCACCAACTCCCACATCTTCGAGCACATGTGGCTGACGCGGTACCCGAGTTCGTGACCGGCGCGCCGGCCGCGTCCGAGCCGGCGCCGGTCGTCGGCGGGACCGCTCCCCTCCTCCGCGGCGCTCCACCGGATGCGGGAGAGACGGCGGCCACGGCAGAGAGACCCTGGCTGCGGTCGCTGTCGGTCGCGGTCGTGCCCTGGGTCGTGGCCCGGGGCGTGGTCCTGGGTGTCCTGGTTCTGGCCCGCCAGCTCGTCCGCTCCCTCCATCTCTCCGACCCCGCTGTCCTCGGGGCCGCCCACCACGGCCTGCTGAGCTGGGACGCGGGCTGGTACGCGGGCATCGCCGCTCGCGGCTATCGGGCCCTGCCCCGCGAGGCGCTGCGTTTCTTCCCTCTGGTGCCTCTGGTGGCGCGGGCCCTGCACGGGCTGGTCCCCCTGTCGACGTCGGCCTGCCTGGTCATCGTGGCCAACGCCGGGGCCCTGGCCCTGGGTGCGTTGCTGCACAGGCTGGTCATGCGGGAGAGCGGCGACCGCGCTCTGGCTCGGCGAGCGGCGTGGCTGGTGGCCCTGGCCCCGCCCGCCTACGTGCTGGTGATGGGCTACGCCGAGGCGCTGGGGACGGCGCTGGCGGTGGCCGCCTTCCTGGCCCTGCGGGGACGCCGCTGGTGGTGGGCCGCCCTCTGGGGCGTCCTGGCCGGCCTGGCCCGACCCCTGAACGTCCTCCTCGCCCTCCCCGCCCTGGTGGAGACGGCCCGCGCCGTCGGGGGACATGGCGCCGGTGCCGCCCCGCGGTTCGGGATCGGGCGCACGGACACCGGCCGCAAGATGGCGGGGCAGGCGGCGGCCGTCGTGGCTGCGCCGGCCGGGGCGGCCCTGTACCTGGCGTGGGTCGGCGTCCGCTTCGGCGACGCCCTGCTGCCCCTGCGGATACAGCAGCAGCGCGGCCACCGGGGGCGCCTCGAGCCGCCCACACAGGTCCTGACCCGAGCCGTGGTCAACATCGCCCACGGACGCCACATGGGCCAGGCCCTCCACTTTCCCTGGGTGGTGCTCCTGGCTGGCCTCGTCGCGGTCCTCGCCCGGCGATGGCCCGCCCCCTACACCGCCTACGCGGGCGCGGTGCTGCTGCTGAGCCTGTGCTCGGCCAACATGGACTCGCTCGAGCGCTACGCACTGGGCGCCTTCCCCTTCGTTCTGGCCGCGGCCTGGCTCACCGCCCCCCCGAAGGTGGAGGGGGCGGTGCTGGCGCTGGCAGCCGCGGGTCTGGGTACCTACGCCCTACTCGCTTTCGTCAACGTCGTGGTGCCGTGACCTACGCGTCGCACTCGCCGGCGCCGCGCCCGGCGCTGACCCTTCGCACCCGGACGCGGGGCCCGGACTCGGCGCCCGCCCGTCGCGCCCGCGCTCTCCCGTGGTGGTGGGGGCTGGTGGGGGCGACGGCGCTCGGCCTGGCCCTACGCGTGGGCTACGTGCTGATCTGGAAGCGCCACGCCCGCTTCTCGGGCGACGCCACCTACTACCACCTGGCCGCCAACCTCCTGGCCCAGGGACATGGCTTTGTCGAGCCCTTCTACTGGGTCCGGCATATCGCCGTGCCCGGGGCCGACCACCCGCCGCTGTACATCGTCGCCCTGGCCGTCCCCTCCGCCCTGGGGTGGTCGGGCTGGCTGGCCCACCAGGTCACCTCGTGCCTCATCGGCGCCGCCACCGTGGCCGCCATCGGCCTGGCCGCCCGGGAGCTGGCCGGTCCTCGGGCCGGCCTGGTGGCCGCGCTCGTCGCCGCCGTTCACCCCGTCCTCTGGGTCAACGACGGCGTCGTCATGTCGGAGTCGCTGGTCCAGCTCACCGTGGCCCTGGCTCTCCTGGGCGCCTACCGCTGGTGGAAGCGGCCCGGTTGGCGGCCGGCGGTGGCCACGGGGGCGGCCTGCGCCCTGGCCGCCCTGACCCGGGCCGAGCTGGTCCTGCTCGCCCCCCTGCTGCTGGTTCCCCTCGCCCTGCGCCTGCGGGGAGTAGCTCGGCCCCGGCGCCTGGGTCTGCTGGGCGCGTCGGTCGCGGCCATGGCCGCGACCATCGCCCCGTGGGCCGGCTACAACGCCACCCGCTTCCACCGGCCCGTGCCCCTGTCCACCGGCCTGGGGCCGGTGCTGGCCGCGGCCAACTGCGACGCCACCTTCAACGGACCCTTCCTGGGCTACTGGTCCTATCCCTGCCAGGCCCAGGTCCCGAGGGCACCAGGGGATCTGTCGGACCAGGACCTGGCCTACCGCAGCCACGCCCTGGCCTACGCCAGCCGGCACCGGGGCCACCTGCCCGTGGTCGTAGGCGCCAGGCTGGGGCGGGCATGGGGCCTCTACCGGCCCGTCCAGCTCCTGCGTATCGAGCGTGCCGTGGAGGACCGGGAGCTGCCCCCGGCCGAGGCCGGCCTGGGCCTGTTCTTCGTCCTGGCCGCCCTTTCCGCGGTGGGCGCGGTCGGCCTCCGGCGCCGGGCAGGCCCCACGGCCCTGCCCATCGTGGCCCTGGTGGCCACGGTCTCGCTGACATCCGCCGTCACCTACGGGACGACGCGGTTCCGGGCCCCTGCCGACGTGGGCCTGGTGGTTCTGGGTTCGGCCGGCGTCGCCCTGCTGCTCGAGGAGCGCGCCCGCCGGCGCGGGCGGCGGCGGACGGAGCCTTCCCTTCGCGAACCCCTGGCTGCCCTGCCCGAGACCGCCGCCGCCGGCCCGGCGGGCGCTTCCCGAGCGTGAGCGGGCCGGGCCCGGGGACCCGGCGCCACTTCCCCTGCTTCGACGGCTTGCGTGCCATCGCCGCCCTCAGCGTCGTCGGCGTGCACACCGCGGTGGCGTCGGGGTTCACCGCCCGCTCCCGTTTGGGGTTCTACACCGCTCGCCTGGAGATCGGGGTCGCCGTGTTCTTCCTCATCTCCGGCTTCCTGCTCTACCGACCCTTCGCCGTGGCTCACCTGGAGGGGCGGCGCGTCGCCACCGGTCCCTTCATACGACGGCGGGCGCTGCGCATCGTGCCCCTGTACTGGTTCGTGCTCGCCTTCTCCGCCTGGGTCCTGCACGCGGTGAAGATCGCCAACCTGGCCGCCGCCGCCGTGCTCTTCGGGTTCGTCCAGATCTACTCCCGCACCTACTTCTTCACGGGCATCACCGCGGCGTGGACCCTGTGCACCGAGATGACGTACTACGTCTTCCTCCCGGTCTACGCCCGGTTCCTCACACTCCGCCGCCGGACGGCGGAGGCCCAGGTGCGGGCCGAGCTCGTCGGGGCCGCGGCCCTTGCGGTAGCGAGCCTGGTCTTCCGGGTCGCGGTCATCACCCTCGAGCCTTCAGGCTGGGACCTGATGCTCAACTGGCTGCCGGGGATGCTCGACCTCTTCGCTCTGGGAATGGTCCTGGCCGTGGCCAGCGCCTGGGCCGAGCGCCGCGGCCGCGAGCCGGCGCTGTTCGGTCTTCCGGGCTGGCCCGTGGCGTCCTGGGCCCTGGCCGGTGCCGCCTTCTGGGTCGTGTCCGTTCACGCCGGGATACCCCGGGCCGCCCTGTTCACCCAGACGCCGGCCATGAACCTGTCGCGCCAGAGCCTGTACGGACTCTTCGCCCTCTTCCTTCTTCTGCCCGCGATCTTCGGCAACCAGGACCGCGGCGTGGTGGCCGCCGTGCTTCGCAACCGAGCGGTGCAGTGGGCCGGCCTGGCCTCCTACGGGATCTACCTGTGGCACGACATGTTGATGACCAAGGTGCTGGAGTGGCGCCACCTGCACTTGTTCCGCATCCGCTTCCCGTACTTGTTCGGCGTGGTTACCGCGCTCACCCTCCTCGCCTCGGCCGTGACCTACGCGGTGGTGGAGCGTCCTTTCCTCAAGCTCAAGTCCCGCAGCCTGTTGGTCAGGCGGGAGCGAGAAGCGCGGGCGCCGGTGCTGGCGCCCACGGCGCCGCAGTAGGGCGGGGCGGTCGCGTGCGATCGTCCGTGGCCGCCCCGGCCCCGTCCGTTAGCCTGTCGCTGCTCTGTGGCGCAGATCGGCTGCCACTCCTGCTGGGAGGACACGGGGACTGAACCCAGTCGATTCGCACGCCGCGGGCTTGAGCATCGAAGCCGGCCGGGAGGTCGCGCTGGGCTCGGTCGTCCCTCTGGCGCGGGTGGAGACCGAGGGCGGCGGTCCCGGGGCAGAACCGTCAGAGCTGACGGGGCAGGCAGGGCTGGCCGAGCTGGCCGCCATGGCCCGGGAGGCCGGCCTGGGTGCGGTGAGCATCCTGGGCTGGAGGGACCTGGACGACCCCGAGGCCGGAGGCTCCGAGCTCCACGCCGCAACCATCGCCCGCCTCTGGGCCGAGGCCGGCATCGCGGTGACCCTCAGGACGTCGGCCGCGTCGGGGCACCCTCGGGCCGTGCATCGGGACGGGTATGACGTGGTGCGCAAGG
>VAXP01000117.1:10464-10967 GCA_005884125.1 Actinomycetota bacterium
TCGCCCGCTCGCCTCTCAGCCACCTGGCCCGCCACAGGACCAGGCCCGACGGCCTGGTCGAGATCTGGAACGGCATGCCGTTCTTCTCCCCGGTTTGGGCCCGTTGCCCCCGGGTGGTCTTCCTCCACCACGTCCACGCCGAGATGTGGCGCATGGTCATCCGCCCATCGGCTCTGGCCCGGGTGGGCGAGGCCATCGAGTTCCGGCTCGCCCCCCCGTTCTACCGGCGCTCGCGCATCGTCACCCTTTCGGAGTCGTCGCGGCGGGAGATCGTCGAGCTCCTGGGCCTTCCCGAGGACAACGTGACCGTGGTGCCCCCGGGCGTCGATCCCCTCTTCTGCCCGGGCGGCGGGCGGTCCCCCCACCCGCTCGTCGCGGCCGTGGGCCGGCTCGTGCCCGTCAAGCGCTTCGACTTGCTCATCGACGCCCTGGCCCGCCTGCGGGCCCGCCACCCAGGCTTGGAGGCCGTGATCGTGGGCGAGGGCTACGAGCGCGACGCCCTG
>VAXP01000117.1:10991-19004 GCA_005884125.1 Actinomycetota bacterium
CTCCACCTGCCCGGGTACGTCGAGCCCGATGCCCTCGTCGCCCTGTACCGGCGGGCCTGGGTGCTGGCGTCCTCCTCGGCCCGGGAGGGATGGGGCATGACCATCACCGAGGCGGGCGCGTGCGGAACCCCTGCGGTCGCGACCCGCATCGCCGGCCACCTCGACGCCGTGGCCGAGGGCGACAGCGGCCTGCTCGCGCCCGACCTCGACGGCCTGGTCGCCGGGCTGGACCGGGTCCTCAGCGACGCCGTCCTGCGCGCCCGTCTGGGCCGGGGCGCCCAGCAGCGGGCCGCCCGTCACACGTGGGAGGCGACGGCCAGGGGGACGCTCCGGGTCCTGGCCGAGGAAGCCGGCCGCCGTCGCCGGTGACCGGGTCCGGTCCGGCTGCGTCCGCCTGTCAGTAGGGGACGGTCTCCGAGCGGTGGCCGAGCACCCGGGCCAGGGGCCGGAGGCGGGCGGTCAGGAGCACCTTGACGGCCAGGTTGCGGGCGAACCACGGGAGCTGGGCCAGCTGGAGCAGGGCGTTGCCCATCCGGGGCAGGCCCTCCAGCGGCTCACGCCGGTACTCGGCCAGCGATCCCGTGCGGCCCAGGTAGCGGAAACGGGGCCCCGGGACCAGGACGCGCAAGACGGCGAGCGTCACCCCCACCGAGCTGTACGTGTCGTGGATGACCATGACCCCGCCCCGCCTGACGCGGGCGCCCCAGACGCGCATGTCGGCCGCGGCCGGTCCGTAGCGATGGGCGCCGTCGATGTAGAGCACGTCGATCTCGCCATCCACCTCTCCCAGGGCGTCCTGGGAGAACGCCCTGACGTGACGCACGCGGTCGCCCACGCCGGCGCGCTCCAGGTTGGCGTGGAACACCTCGTGGTCGGCTCCCGCCTCCCGCTCGAAGCCGCGAATCTGGTTCGGCCCCCGATCCGTTCCCGCGTGGGGATCGATGGCGATCACGGCCACGCCTTGGCCCGCCGCCCTCGCCAGCACGACCGAGGACCGACCCCGGAAGGAGCCGATCTCCACGATCACCCCCGGCGGGCTCACGGCTCGGGCCCGGTCCCACAGGCGGCGGGCCTGGGCTTCGGTGAGCCACCCCTCGACGCCTGCGGCCGCGGCCAGCCCCTCGGTCTCGGCCGGGTCTTCGACCTCGCCCGCGCCGTCGTCCGCGCCGGCCCTGACTCCGATCATGGCCGGGCCACGGTAGCGGCGCCCGGCCCGGGACCGTGAGCCGCTCCCAGACCTCGGTGCCGCCGCCGGCGGAACCCAAGGCCTCGGCCCCCGCAGCCGGGGCCCGACGCGACGCGTGGCGCGACGCCAGGACGGGGGGCCGTTGGGGCGCGGGCCCGGGGACGGCCCTGCTGGCCCTGATCGCCTACGTCCCCCTGCTGGCGACGGCGGCGGGGAAGGTGGGAGCCGACACCAAGGCCTACCTCTACCTCGACCCGGGCCGCCTGCTGGCGGGCGCGTCCTCCATGTGGGACCCCAACGTGGGGATGGGCACGGTCACCCACCAGAACATCGGCTACCTGCTGCCCATGGGCCCGTGGTATTGGGCCTTCCACGCCGTGGGCGTCCCCGTGTGGGTGGCCCAGCGCCTGTGGACCGGCTCGCTCCTGTTCGCAGCGGGGGCGGGCACCGTGTTCCTCCTCCGCACCATCGGCTGGGACCGGCGCCCGGCGCTGCTGGCCGCCCTGGCCTACGAGCTTTCGCCCTACGTGATGCTCTACGAGGCCCGCACCTCGGCCATCCTGCTGCCCTGGGCCGGGCTGCCCTGGATGCTGGCCCTCACCATGCGGGCGGTGCGCGGCGGGGGATGGCGCGCTCCCGCCCTGTTCGCCCTCGTCGTCGCCCTCGTCGGAGGGGTCAACGCCACCAGCCTGCTGTACGCGGGGCTGGCGCCCCTGCTCTGGCTTCTCTACGCCGTGTGGGTCACCCGGGAGGCCACCCTGCGGCGAGCGGCCGCGGCCGCCGCTCGCATCGGCGTGCTCACGTTGGGCACGTCGCTGTGGTGGATGGCGGGCCTGGCCACCCAGGCCGGCTACGGCATCGACGTGCTGCGCTACACCGAGACGGTCCGGGCCGTGGCTCGCGCCTCGCTTCCCTTCGAGGTGCTTCGCGGTCTGGGTAACTGGTATTTCTACGGGCGCGACCGGGTGAGCCCGTGGGTGCAGCCGGCGACGGGGTACACGCAGCACATCTGGCTCATCCTGGTGAGCTTCGCCGTACCCGTGCTCGCGCTCCTGGGCGCGGCGGTGTCCCGCTTCCGCCACCGCGCCTACTTCGCCGCCCTGGTGGTGGTGGGCGCCGTCGTCGCCGTCGGCGTGCACCCCTATGCCCACCCTTCCCCGCTGGGCGCGGTGCTCAAGGGGGTGGCGAGCTCGTCCAGCGCGGGGCTGGCCATGCGCACGACCGTGCGCGCCGTCCCCCTGATCGTGCTGGGCACGGCCGTTCTCCTGGCCGCGGGGGTTGAGGCGGCCATCGCCCGCGCTCCCGCGCTCCGCCTGGTGGCCGTGGCCGCCGTGGTGGCGCTCGTGGCCGCCGACATCCCCGCCCTCTGGACGGGGGCCATGGTCGAGCCCAACCTCGACCACCCCGAGGCGGTGCCCGGCTACTGGCTGGCCGCGGCCCACCAGCTGGACGCGTCGGGGCCGGCGACCAGGGTCCTGGAGCTGCCCGGCGCCGACTTCTCCTACTACCGCTGGGGCGTCACCGTGGATCCCGTCACCCCCGGCCTCATGGGCCGCCCCGTCGTCGGGCGGGAGCTGACCCCATCCGGCTCCCCCGCCTCCGCCGACCTCGTCCAGGCCCTGGACCGGCGCCTGCAGGAAGGCGTGCTCGATCCCCAGGCCGTCGCCCCCGTGGCCCGGCTCATGGGCGTGGGCGCGGTCCTGCTGCGCGACGACCTGCAGTACGAGCGCTACCGCACGCCCCGGCCCCGCCCGCTGTGGCGCCTGCTCGACCCGCCTCCCGCCGGCCTCGCCCGGCCCGCGGCGTTCGGCCCGCCCCAGACCACGGCGCCCCTCGTGCCCCTGGTGGACGAGCTCGAGCTGGGCACGCCCCCGGGTGCGGCCCCACCCCCCGCCCTGGCCGCCTTCCCGGTGGTGGCGCCCGTGCCCATCGTGCGGGCCGAGCGGGCCGACCGCCCCCTGCTGGTGGCTGGAGACGCGGAGGGCGTGGTCGAAGCGGGCGCGGCCGGCCTGCTCGACGGCACCGGGCCGGTGATCTTCTCGGCGTCCGGCGCCCGCGACCCCGCCTTGGTAGCCGACGCCCTGGCGCGGGGCGCCGACATCGTGCTCACCGACACCAACCGGCGCAGGGGGCGGCGCTGGGGCACGGTGCGCGAGAACTACGGGTACACCGAGAGGGCGGGGGAGAAGCCGCTCGTCGCCGATCCCTCCGACGCCCGCCTCCCCGTGTTCCCGGGAGCCACCGATGCCGACAGGTCCGTCACCGAGCAGCGGGGTGTGGCCTCGGTCATGGCGAGCGGGTACGGGGACCCGGTGGCCTACGCGCCGGGTTCGCGCCCGGCCCTGGCCATGGACGGCGACCCGCTCACGGCGTGGACGGTGGGCGCCTTCGACGATCCCCGGGGCGAGCACCTCGACATCTCCCTGACCCGGCCCACCACCACCGAGCGGGTGACGCTCCTGCAGCCGCTCGTGCCCCCCAACGAGCGTTTCATCACCCGGGCCACGCTGCGTTTCGACCGTGGGCCCGACGTCAACGTCGAGCTGGGCCCGTCGTCGCGCTCCCTGCCCGGACAGGTGGTGACCTTCCCCCGGCGCAGCTTCCGCCGCCTGTCCATCGTGGTCGACGACACCAACTACGGATCCCGGGCCGACTTCTCGGGGGTGAGCGGCGTGGGCTTCGCCGAGGTGGGCATCGGCGACCAGAGCCTCGACGAGGTGGTGCGCCTACCGACCCGGCCCCTGAGCGGGCTGGCGGGGACGTCGCTCGACCATCGCCTGGTCGTGCTGCTGGCCCGGTCCCGGGCCAACCCGGCTGAGCCCTACAAGCGGGACGAGGAGACGGCCGTGAGGCGCGCCTTCGCCCTGCCCGCGGCCCGCTCCTTCGCGCTGGCGGGCGCGGCCCGACTGTCCGACACCGCCTCCGACGCGGCCCTGGACGCCAGCACCGGCCAGCCCGGCCCGGCCCAGGGCGCGCCCGTGGCGACCTCCTCCAGCCGTATCGGGGGCGACCTCCGGGCCCGGTCCCAGGCCGGCTTCGACGGCGACCCGGGGACGGCGTGGTCGCCGACCATCGAGGACTCGGCCGGACAGCCCTGGCTGGAGGCGACGGCCCCCGCGCCGTTGACCTTCGACCACCTGGACCTGGCGGTGGTGGCCGACGGCCGTCACTCGGTCCCCACCCGCCTGCGCCTCGAGGCGGACGGTCGCCCCGCGGCCACCCTCGACGTTCCCCCGATCCCCGACGGCCGTTCGGGCCAGGCCTCCTCCCCGGTCACGCTGCGCTTCCCCGCGGTCACCGGACGCCGCATCCGCCTGGTGGTCGAGGCCATGCGCAAGCTCAGGACCATCAACTACTTCAGCCGCACGACTCAGGTCCTCCCCCCCGCGGTGGCCGAGGCGGGCGTAACGGGACTGCACGTCCCCCCCTCGCCTCCGTTTCCGGCCTCGTGCCGGGCCGACCTGCTCGAGGTGGACGGACACCCGGTCCCGCTGCTCGTGTCGGCCCCCTCGCCCGGCGCCGACCCGCGCGACGTCGCCCGGGTGTCGATGTCGGTGCGGACCTGCGACGGCTCCCCGCTGGCCCTGGAGGCCGGGCCCCACGTCCTGCGGGCCCGGCCCGGGCGGGACACGGGGATGGGGCGGAGCCCCCGCCGCCCTCGACAGCGCCGGTGTCGCCACGCCCGGCGGCCCGGCGCGCACGGAAGGCGCCCCCGCCGTCCACGTGCTGCGTCAGTCCCGCACCTCGGCCCGGCTACGCGTCGATCTCTCCCCCCCGGGCTCGTCGGGCCGGCCTTTCTGGCTCGTCCTGGGCCAGAGCCACAACGCGGGCTGGCGGGCCCGGGTCACCCGCGTGAGCGGGCCGTCCCCTTCCGGCCCCGCCGGCGGGCGCTCGCTCGGTTCTCCCCGGCTGGTCGACGGCTACGCCAACGGGTGGCTGGTGCAGGCCCCGGCCGGCGCCACCGCCATGGAGGTGGCCCTGACGTGGACGCCCCAGCGCCGGGTGTGGGCCGCCCTGGTGGTGTCGGCCCTGGCCCTGGTCGCCTGCCTGGGCCTTGCCCTCCGGCGCCGGCCCCGGTCGCGCAACGCTGGGGGCGGTGGTCGTCGGGCCCTGGGCAGGCGCCGTCGCCGCGGTGGCCGTGGCCGCGGCGCTGCGCTGGCGCTGGGCCCGGGCCGGGCTGGCCCTGGCCCCGGCCGCGCTGGTGGCGAGCGCGGCCATCTACGTGGCGCAGCTCCAGCTGCGCTACCGCTTCCCCCTCAGGCTGGACTGGCCCACGCACTTCGAGGCCGCCACCCCACTGGCCTGGCTGTCCGTGGTGCTGCTGGCCGGCGCCGTCCTGGTGGACCTGGCCTCTACTCCCGCAGGGTCGCGACGTCGCCGGCCAGGCTGACGTTGGCCAGGTGCAGGCGGCGGGCGCCACCCGGGTAGCCCACCTGGCCCGCGGTCCAGGCGTGGTAGGCGAGACGGAGGGCGCCGCCCGAGTCGACGAAGGCCGACGGGCCGCCGGGGCCGGCCTCGCCGCCCGACGTGGCCATGACGGGACCGCCCAGGGGCTTGTGGCAGGGGCCGGCCGGGGTCGCGCACAGCGCGTAGCCGATGGCGTAGCCGGGCGTCTCCCACCTGTTGGCCGCGTAGAACAGCACGTATCTCCCCCCCACCCGAGCCATGGTGGGGCCTTCCACGATCGGGCGCTCCCAGCCCTGGTCGGTGTGGGCCAGCTCGGTGGGTTGGCCGGCCAGAACCCGGCCATCGGCGGAGAGGCGCTGGGCCCATATGCGGGTGGGCTCGCCGGCCAGGGTGCCCTCGCTCTTCCAGACCAGCCAGGGGGTGCCGTTGTCGTCGACCAAGGGGCTGGGGTCGATCGACCCGCCGCGATCGAGCTGGCAGATGAAGGGGCCGTCCGACGTGTCCACGAAGGGGCCCTGGGGGAGCAGGCTCACGGCGAGGGAGATGCACTGCCGTCCCGTGGCCGCCTGGCGGGTGGCGTAGTAGAGGACGTAGCCCGCGCTGCGAGCCAGGACGGATGGACCCCACAGGTACCCATAGACCGCCCACGACGGCAGGCGGGGGAGGGCCTCGCCCACCCATTCCCAATGGGCCAGGTCGGGCGAGCGGATGGTCTGCACCTCGGTCGTCCCCGCCTGGGTGGCGTAGGCGTAGTAGCGGCTCCCTGCGTCGGCCGGGCCTCGGACCAGGAGCACGAAGGGATCGGGGAAGTCGCCGGGCCACAGGGCCGGGGCCCCTCCCACCGAGCCGGCCGCGGGCGAGGAAGCGGGGGCCACGCGGTTGGGCTCGGGCAGGGGCTGGGGGAGGGGCCGCCGGGCGGTCGCCGGCCCCCTCGCCCTGGCCGATCCGGCCGTGGCCGCTGACGATGACGACGTCGGCGGGGACGGGCGGCCGGTGGGATCGGGAGCGGGCGGGGCCGCGGCAGGTGCGGGGGCCGAGGTCGAGGCAGCAACCAGGGCCCCGGGAGCCGGCGCCGTGGTGGCGCCGCTCCCTGCGCACCCGGTCAGAGCCGTCAGCCCCACCCCGGCGACCAGGAGCCGGGGGAGCAGGGCGCGCCGCACCGCGGGACCGTACCCACGGGGCCCCCAGCGCAATTGAGGAACTAGGCCCGGGTCCCTTGGTCTTCCCTGTCAGCGCCGCGGAGCACCGGCTCGTGGGTCGTCGTCACCTCGCTGCTGCGGTCGGCCCGGGTCAGGGCGGCGCGGTGCAAGCGCACTGCCTCCTCCTCCCGCACCGCGGCTGCGGCCCGGGCATCGGCCGCGGGACCGATCTCGGGGTCGGCCGCCCGGCGCACGAGCTTCCCGTGCCAGCGCTCACCCAGGGTCGCGCCCACCATGGCACCCACGAGCATCGCCGCCACAGCGCCGATGCCTGCGACCGTGGCCGCCGTGCGCCACTCGGCCCAGGCGGTTGGGAGACCCAGGTCCCGCAGCGCGGCCGTCAGGGTGGACGTGTCGGCCTGGAAGCGGACCAGGGCGCCGGCGCCGGCCGCCACCACCAGGCTGGAGACGAACACGGTCACGCCGTGGGCCGCACCGGCGCGCCGGGCCATGCGACCGGCGACGTAGCCGCCGAACAGATAGGAGACGAACACCAACACCGCCACCCCGACCCCGACGGCCAGCCCGGCGCTGTGCCAGGTGTGGGCCGTGAACGATCCCGGGTCGTGTCCCGCGGCCGCGGCGATGGCGGCCGCCCCGCCCAGCAGGATGGCGAAGGCGCAATAGCCGGCGAGCATGCCCGCCAGCACGCTGATCGCCGAAAGCCGGCCCAGGCCGGCGTCCTCGGCCAGGGTGACGCGGTCGCGGCGCGACTCGATCGTGTGTGTCGCCATCGGTGCCTCCTCGGTTTTCTGCTACCAGATATGTCCCCCCCGGGCCGGCGGGGGAAACGGGCCTCAGCCCCTGCCCCTCAGCTGCGAGAGCACCCGGTCCGTCTCGCGGAGGTGGTGGAAGCCCTGGTGCACGGCGTGGCGGGCCACGTGCAGGGCGCTGGCTTCCCCGCCGTCGGGGAGGCGCCCGACCCGTTTCCAGTCGTGGGCGTCGACCCGGCCGATGGACTGGGCCAGGCGCTCGGCCTCCTCCTCCATCCGGTCCAGGACCGCGCCCGGCTCGGTGGCCCCGGCCGTCGGGGCGGGGGGCTCGACCGTGACGGACGGGTGGTCCTGGAGGCGGATCCGTTCCAGGGCGTCGGCCGCCAGCGCCAGCACCTCGGCGACCCAGACCGCGTGCTCGAGCGCCGACCATCCACCGCCGGGGGGACGGCGCAGCACGAGATCCTCGGGCGTGCGCTCCTCGTCGCCGTCCGGCCCCACCAGCAGG
>VAXP01000117.1:19045-59385 GCA_005884125.1 Actinomycetota bacterium
ACGGCGGCGTCGGCGGGGCTCACCGTGCGGGGATCGAAGCCGCACACGGGGCAGGGGCCAGGCTCCATCTCACCGTCCTTCGCTCTCGGGCCCTGACGGTAACGTCGCACGCCGTGTCCACGACCATCGCACCCGGCGTGCTGCAGATCGACACCCTCCTCGGCGGCTGGGAGCGCATGACCGCGGGCTACCTGCTGCAGGGAGAGTCTCCCGTGCTGGTGGAGACGGGCAGCCAGAGCTCGGTCCCGGCGCTGCTGCAGGCACTGGCCGAGCTGGGGGTGGGAGCGGGCGACCTGGCCGGCGTGGTCGTGACCCACATCCACCTGGACCACGCCGGCGGCGTGGGCGACGTGGCCCGGGCCTTCCCCGACGCCACCGTCTACGTGCACGAGAAGGGGGCCAGGCACCTGGCCGATCCCTCACGGCTCGTCTCGTCCGCGGCACGCGTGTACGGCGACCTCCTGGACGGGCTCTACGGCCGCCTCGACCCCACACCGGTGGAGCGCATCCACGTGCTGCTCGACGGGGAGGAGCTCAAGGTCTCGCCCTCCCGCACCCTCACCGCCGTCGACTCCCCGGGCCACGCCAAGCACCACCTGGGCCTGCACGACTCGGAGACCGGAGTCCTCTTCGTGGGCGATGCCGTGGGCGTGCGCCTGCCCGACGTGGGCGTGCTCAGACCCGCCACCCCGCCCCCCGACTTCGACCTGGACCAGGCCGTGGACTCACTGCGGCGCTTCGCGGCGCGCCGGCCCACCGGCGTCGCCCTGGCCCACTACGGCCTGGTACCCAACCACGAGACCATCCTGCAGGAGGCGGAGGAGACCCTCCGGCGGTGGGCCGAGGTGGCCGAGCGGGCCTGGCGCTCAGGGGAGGACATCGCCGGGGCCCTCGACGCCGCCTTCGGCCCCTCCCTCACCTCGGTCGACCCCGCCCAGCGCGAGAAGCTGGAGACGCTCAACGGCATCCATTCCAACGCGGCCGGCTTCCGGCGCTGGCTGGAGAACCGAGAGCAGCATTCTCCCCAGCCCTGAATGGCCGGGGCCGGGTCCGCAGGGGCGCAGAGGTCGTGGGCCCGCGCCCGGCGTTGGTCCCGGAGCCGAGGGGCGCCGGGGGCGCTCGCCGCGCTGGCTCTGGTGTGCGCAGGCTGCGGATCGGGCGGGGGTGCGTCGCCCCCCGCGGCCAGCGCCGCCGACGTCACCGTGACCCTGCGCAACGTCGCCTTCAACCCGGCGCGGGTGTCGGTGCGGGCCGGGCAGACCGTGCTCTGGCGCTGGGCCGACGGCGGCGTGCCCCACAACGTCGACTTCGGTGCGGTGACGAGCGGCGACCCGACCACCTCGGGCACCTACCGGCGCACCTTCGCTGCTCCCGGGTCCTTCCCGTACCGCTGCGACGTCCACGACGGCATGAAGGGCACCGTCGTGGTCGGCTGACCCGCTGCGCCCGCGGCCTGTTCTCGGCCCAAGGGGATTAGGCCGCGGGACATGTGGGAACAGCTCAGCCCGAGTGGCCGTGGGTTCCCCGATGCACAAGCCGGACAAACCGGACGAGCGCCCTCACCGGGGCGCGCCCGGCCCGGAGCAGGATCCGGCCACGTCCTGGATGACCTTCGCCTACTGCAGGGGCGCCGACCCCGAGGTCTTCTTTCCCCACGACGGCGTGGGCGTGGAGGTGGCGTCGCGCATATGCGTGGGCTGTCCCGTGCGCGAGCCCTGCCTGGAGTACGCCCTGGCCCATCGCATCGAGGACGGGGTGTGGGGCGGCCTCTCCGAGCGGGCCCGCCGGCGCCTGCTGGCGAGCCGGGCCGCGACTGGAGGGTCTCGGTAGTCCGTAGGACCCATCTGTCACCGCTAGATCTGGCTAGATGTGACTACAGGCGGGGGAGCCCCCGACCGAAGACTGAGTCAGGAGCGGTGGGCACCCCGGCCCCACCGAAGCGAGCATGACCGAGCCTGGACAGCCAGTAGAGATGGGCATCGCCGAGGATCTGGCCGGCGCCGGCGCAGCGCCCGGGGCCGACGGCGAGCCCGTCCGGGTGGTTGTGGTGGACGACGACCACGACGTGCAGGACCTCCTCGAGTTCATGTTCGAGGTCGACGGGCGCTTCCAGGTGGTGGGCCGGGCCGGCGACGGGGCCGAGGCCCTCAGCCTGGTCGAGGAGCTCCGGCCCGACGCCGTGGTGCTGGACCTGCAGCTGCCGGGGATGGGGGGCCTCACCGCCCTTCCCCTCATCCGGCGCCGGGCCCCCGCGACCCGCATCGTCGTGTTCTCCGCCTTTCCCGACCCCTACACCCTGGTGGACGTGCTCCAGCTCGGCGCCGACGGCTACCTCAACAAGGGCACCACCTGGCAGGAGCTCGTCCCCACCCTGGCCGCGCTCTGCCGGCTCCCGAGCCCCCTGCCCGCTTGAGCAGCGGTCGGGCCCCGAGGCGCAGGCGGCGGAGGTAGAGGTGAACTGGTTAGTCTGGTAAACTAACTATCCGTGACCGCGCCACGCATCCTGGGCCCGCAGCCGAGGCAGGCGAACGAGGGGAGCGGGGGCGAGAGCATCACCGCCATGGCCGCCCGCCTGCGCCTGAGCGCCACCCGCCTGGCCCGCCAGCTGCGCCAGCAGAGCGACGCCGGTCTGTCGCCCAGCCAGCTCTCGGCCCTGGCCACCATCGGCCTGCGCGGACCCCTCACCCTGGGCGCCCTGGCCGACCACGAGCGGGTGGCGCCGCCGACGGTGACAAAGGCCGTGGCCAAGCTCGAGGCGGGTGGGCTGGTTCAGCGCCGCCTCGACCCGACCGACCGGCGTGTCGCTCTGGTGTCGACCACCGCCAAGGGTGAGGCCACCTTGGCCAGGCTGCGCCAGCGCAAGAACGTGTGGCTGGCCGCCCGCCTGGCCGAGCTCGACGCCGAGCAGCGTGCCCGGCTGGGAGCGGCGCTCGACGTTCTCGACGCGCTCACCCGGGACGCCACGTGACCCGCGTCCGCGTCGCGGCCGGGGAGACCTTCAGGTCGCTCAGGGTCCGCAACTTCCGCCTCTTCTTCACCGGCCAGCTGATCTCCCAGATAGGCAACTGGCTCACCCTGGTGACCCAGACCCTGCTGGTGCTGAAGCTCACCAACAGCGGCATCGCCCTGGGTGCGTTGGCCGCGGCCCAGTTCGGCCCCGTGCTCGTGCTCGGCCCCTGGGCCGGGCTCGTGGCCGACCGCTCGGATAAGCGCAGGCTGCTGCTCATCGTGCAGACCATCGCCATGGCCCAGTCCTTCGCCCTGGCCGCCCTGGCCTTCAGCGGCCATCCTCCGGTGCTGGCCGTCTACGCGGTGGCCCTGGTCGGCGGCCTCACCGTGTCCTTCGACAACCCCGCCCGCCGGGCCTTCGTGTCCGAGATGGTGCCCGAGACCGACATCAACAACGCCGTGTCCCTCAACAGCGCTCTCATGACGTCGTCCCGGGTGGTGGGCCCCGCGCTGGCCGGCCTGCTGGTGGTCACCGTGGGCTTCGGCTGGTGCTTCCTCGCTGACGGGCTGTCCTATCTGGCGGTGCTGGCCGGCCTGTGGATGATCCGCAGCGGCGAGCTCCGTACCGCGCCGGTGACGGCCAAGGCCAAGCGCCAGGTCCGAGCCGGGTTGCGCTACGCCCGCAACGTCCCACAGCTCTGGGCTCCCCTGATGATGATGGCCGTCGTCGGCACCCTGTCCTACAACTTCCAGACCGTCTTTCCGCTCTTCACCACCCGGGACCTGCACGGGACGGGGACCACCTACCCGCTGTTGTTCTCGGTGGTCAGCCTGGGCGCGCTGGCCGGCGCGCTGGGCACGGCCAGGCGCAGGAGCATCAGCGTCCGGGCCGTTGCGTTGTCCGCGGTCGGCTACGGCGTGGCCATGGCCCTCATGGCGGTGGCGCCCAACCAGGCCACGGCCTTCGCGGCGGGAGTGGTGCTCGGCGTGACCAGCATCGCCTTCCTCACCGCGTCCACCGCCATCGTGCAGATCGAAGCGGCGCCGGAGATGAGAGGGCGCGTCCTCGCCCTCCAGGCGATGTTGTTCCTGGGCAGCACCCCCATCGGCGGCCCCATCGTGGGCCTCATCTCGCAGCAGCTCGGGGCTCGCTACGCCATCGGCCTCGGCGCCCTGGCCGCCCTGGGCGCGGGAGCGTGGGGTCTGGCCAAGGCCCGGGGCGCGGTCCCCCGGATGCTCACGGTCAGCCAGGTGGGGGAGGCCACCGCCGGCGCGCTGCGCGAGAACGCGACGGGCGTGCCCGCCATCAGGACCGCGCCGGCGCCCTCCCCTGTCGACGCAGAGCTCGGCGCCCGGGTCTCCTGATCCACCTTCCACCGTCGCCGCCGGAGGAATTTCTGGCTCGGCGGTCGACCGGCGCCCGCCGTTCGTAGGGGGCCATCCCGACCCGAGTGCCGGCCCGCAGAATGCTTTACTTCGGGGCGTGGCCCGTCCTCTGACCGGTAACGGCCCCCGGTGAGCGGGTGGTGGTCCGGCGCCGCTCGACGGGCCCGCGGGGCCATCGTCGTCGTCGCCGTTGTTGTCGTCGCCGGTGGATGCAGCAGCACCAGGCGCGTCGCCCGGCCCCCGGCGCCAACCACCACCGAGCGAACCGTCCCCCCGGTGGCGACCTCCGCCGCGCCGACCGTCCCCACGACCGCGGCTCCGGCCGCGGCTCCGGCCGCGAAGGGCGCGGCGGCGTTCGTGTCGCCGATCAGGCTGGACAACCGGCCCACCCCGGTGGCCGGCGACACCAACGGCGAGATGCCCGCACGCGACCTGGTGGGGGTGGCGCCCAACTGCGTGGCCAGCCGGGCCGCGGCGCCCAGCCTGGGGCTGCTGTTCGCAACCGCCCGTGACAAGGGCGTCGTCCTCGGCGCCAGGGAGTGCTACCGACCCCTGTCCGGTCAGGTGGCGGTCAAGCGCAGCGTGACGGCCGCCGGAAACAGCGCCTGCGCCGCGCCCGTGGCCACGAGCCCGTCAGGAGCCCCGAAGGGCACCTCGATGCACGGGTGGGGCAAGGCCGCCGACTTCACCGACGCCGACGGGAGCGTCGCCTTCGGCTCGCCCGGCGATCGCTTCCTCAACGCCGAGGCCGAACGCTTCGGCTGGAACCACCCGGGTTGGGCCCGGCCCGGAGGCAGCGCCTGCCCGGAGGCGTGGCACTGGGAGTGGGTCGGCGACGGTGGCATCCTCCACGACTCGCCCATCAGGGCCGATGTGGTGGCCCTCCTGCCCAGTTCCGACGGCCAGGGGTACTCGACCGTGACTGGCCTCGGCACCGTGACCCAGCACGGCGACGCGCAGGACTCCGGCTCGGCCGAGCGCTCGACCTTGGCCTGGCTGGTGGTCGGCGGAGCCCGTACGCCCGACGGCCACGGCTACTGGCTGGTGGGCTTGGACGGCTCCGTTCTGTCCTTCGGCACGGCGGGATCGTTCGGGTCGGCCGGCCCCGGACCGCCGGCCAGTCCGATCGTCGGCATGGCTGCCACCCCCGACGGTCGCGGCTACTGGCTGGTCGGATCCGACGGGCGGATCTCCGGCTTGGGCGACGCCGGTGCGTTCGGCTCGCCCGCTTCATCGGGGCAATCCCCGCGCCGGCCCGTGGTCGGGATGGCCGCCACCCCTGGCGGTCGCGGCTACTGGGTGGTGTCGGCGGAGGGCGGCGTGTTCGGCTACGGCGACGCCGGCTTCTACGGGGCGGCATCGGGCCGGTCCCTGCCCGCGCCGGTGGTGGCCATGGCCTCCACGCCCGACGGTCGGGGCTACTGGTTGGCGGGCGCAGACGGCTCGGTGTACGCCTTCGGGACCGCCCCGACGCTCGGCTCCGCCGCGGCCAGGACGCTGGCCCAACCGGTGGTCGCCATCGCGCCGACGCCGTCCGGGCGGGGGTACTGGCTCTGCGCCGCGGACGGCGGCGTGTTCAGCTACGGCGACGCCGCTTACTACGGAGCCGGCTAGCCCGGTGAAAAGTTCTTGGAACGGAGTTGGTTCCAGCACGCAAGAGGGCGAACTGCGAATCGCGTCTCGGCGAATCGAGGCTCTTGCGTTCGGCCTCAGCTGGCGCGCGAGAGTGCTCTCGCTGCTTCCTCGGCGCTGATCCGCTCGAAGTGAACTTGGCCGTCGTCGTCGACCCGACGGATCCGGACCCAGGACCAGAATCGCGCTGTGCCGGCGACTAGAACCGCTCCCTCTACGATCGCCGAAGGCTCGTCCGCGTGGCGGAGAAGGCTCCAGTTGTACCCTTCGTCGTCCTCGTTGTTGAGGTCCGCTCGCAGGGCGATCGGCGGAGCCGTCATCTGGAGCCTCCTGGAGGTTCGGTCGGGTTGCGGATGATCCTGTGCGGACAGGCGACAAGCCGGGCAACCAGCTCGTCGATGTCCTGATGCACCACATCGTAATGGGGACTCTGGCCGGTATCCCACAGGTCGAGCCCGCTGGCGAGGACGTCGCCGGCCCGGAACACGACGAGCCACCGCGCCCCGGACAGCTTGTTGGACGCGATCCACGCCACATCGAACCCGCCCACCTCGGCGAAGACCGAGACCCCCCAGTAGCCGTGATCTCGAAGTTGTCTACTGCGTCGTCGCGCAGAGCCTCGGGGTCGAGCAGGTCGCCACGCACGATCAGCGTGGCCGCGTCGGGGACCGGCTCTCCACGCCGGGCCCGCTGCTTCTTCGGTTGGCCGGCCATCAATGGCATGCTCGCCGCTTCGGCGGTAGGTCGGGGTGGATGGCACCGACGCGATCGCGAGATCGCCGGCAGGCACCACGACGCGGCGAACGAAATCGCACACCGGGCGGCGCGCGGCCTTGGGGTCGGTGCAGTAGCGGGACGCCTGGGTGGCGGCGAAGCGAACAACCGCTTGGGCGGTCTTGCTGGGAGCGGGTCGACGCGAACGCGGCGAGTGGCGAAAGCGCGCTTCAGAGGCCGCGGTTCTCGCACCCCATTCGCACCCCAGTTTTTCGCTCGCACCCCATCCGCACCCCACCATCGCGGCCTCTGCTGGCCACGAATGGCGAGTGCAGGACAGCAGCGGCCAGAGGGCTCAGCGGCCTGGAAATGCAGCGTGACCTGGGCCTTCGGTACGAGCACCCAGGTCACGGCCGCGGAGGGAGTGGGATTTGAACCCACGGTGCCCAAAGGACACAACGGTTTTCGAGACCGTCCGATTCGGCCGCTCTCGCATCCCTCCGGCGGCGGAGGTTACCCGGTGCGTTTCGCGGCGAAAAAGGCCTCCAGCAACGCCGCGGCCCGGGAGGCGCCCACCCCCGGGAGAACGGCGACCTCATGGTTGAGGCGGGGGTCCACGCACACGTTGTAAAGCGACCCGCAGGCTCCGGCCTTGGGATCGGCCGCCCCGAAGACCAGCCGCGCCACACGGGCCGCGACCAGGGCGCCCGCGCACATGAGGCAGGGCTCGAGCGTGACGAAGACGGTCGCACCTTCGAGACGCCAGCTCCCGGCCGCCCGGGCCGCGTCCTGCAGGGCCAGTAGCTCGGCGTGGGCGGTGGGGTCGCCCCGCCGCTCGCGTTCGTTGTGCCTGGCCGCGACTACCTCTCCCGCCATGGTCACCACCGCCCCCACGGGGACGTCGCCGTGGGTCAGGGCGGCCTCGGCCTCGGCCAGGGCCCGCTCCATGGCTCCTTCGTCGCTGATGGCGGGCACCACGGCCAGCACGGTAGGCGCACGCCGGACCGGACCGGGTCGGGGGCAGGAATCACGACCGCAGCCGTCGAATTCCGGGCCGAGCGGGTCGGACCCGTTCGGGCGGCGCTGGGGCTGTCCGGGCGGGACCTCCCACGGTGGAAGGACAGGTGGGCAGGCCTGGGATCAGGACCGGCGTCGTCGCGGCCGTCGTCACCCTGGTCGCTGCCCTCGTCCTCGGTCCCGGCCCCTCCCGCCACTCCCGATCCGGGGTCCGGTCCGTCCGCGGGCCGGCTGTGGCCAGCCGGGCCGGCGACCCCGTGGCCGAGGCAGCCCCGGCTCCACCGGCCGGCGACCTGGCCATCACGCCTCCCCCCGACCACTTCGACGCCCCCGTCCAACCCGTCCCACCCCCGCCCGCCTCGCTGCAGCGGGATCCCTGGGCCGGGGTGGTGCCCGCCGGTGGGACCTGGGCCGTCGTCGTCGGCATCGACCACTACCCGGGCGGGGGACACGACCTTCGCTCGGCGGTCAACGACGCCAAGGACGTGGACCAGGCCCTGGCCCTGGCGACCGTGCCCGCCGACCACCGCCTCCTCATCCAGAACTCGCAGGCGACGGCGGCGGTCATCGCCTCCTCGGTCGACTGGCTCGCGGCCCACTCCTCGCCCGACGCCGTGGCCGTGTTCTTCTACGCCGGCCACGTGCGCAAGCTCGGTCCCGACAGCGAGGCCGTGGTGGCCGCCGACGGGGGACTCCTGACCGACACCGACCTGGCCGCCCACTTCTCCCGGCTGCGGGCCGGGCGGGCATGGATCGGCATGGCCACCTGCTACGGGGCCGCCTTCACCCGTCTCCTCGCCCCCGGACGCGTCCTCACCGCCGCGGCCGGGCCCAACCAGCTCGCCTACGAGAACGAGTCCTTCGGTCGCTCCTACCTGGTCGAGTACATGGTGCGCCAGGCCATGATCGAGGGCCGGGCCCCGGGCGCGGTGCAGAGCGCCTTCGGCTACGCCCGCGCCGCCATCTCCCGCGACTATCCCGGGCGCGAGCCGGTGGAGATCGAGGACCAGGCGCCCGCCATCGAGCTGCGCCCGACCGGCGCTCCCGCCCCGCGCCCATCGGCCGCCTCCTCCTCGTCACAGAGCCAGGCGCCGCCGCCGGGACCGGGCCCTTCCAGCCCCTCGACCACGGCCCCTCCGTCCGGGGGAGGCTCGGGATCGGGAGGGAGCGAGCCCTGCCGCAGGGTCACCCTGGGCGTCGTGCGCTGCGGTCCCTGATCGGATGCGGGCGCCTCAGCGGTAGGACGAGGTTCCCTCGACGGAGTAGGAGCCGTACGAGCTCAGGGGCACGCGCCGGGCCACACCGGCGCTGGCCCCCGGAGCCAGGCTCGACGTGGCCCGGTCGATGACCGTCGCCGACTCGACCACGGCGCCGTCCCGGCTGAGCGCGAAGGTGACGGACAGGCCACCGGGGAACGAGATGGGCCGGCCCGAGTTGTTGGTGACCCGGGCCGAGAGCGTGGCCTGGCTGCCCTCGGCCCGCCCCAGCACCTCGAGCGCGACGGGGCCCGAGGGAGTGGCCCGGGTGGTTGCGAACGACGACGTGGAGGAGCTCTCGGAGCTGTCGGGCGAGAACACGAAGGTCGAGCGGTTGAAGGAGTGCAGCGTCACCGGGCCCGCGGGCGCGGCCGGGGCCGGGGCCCGGCGGCCGCTGGCGCGGGAGGTGGCGGTGAGCGGCGCGGCGCGGGCCGGAGGCACCGCCGCGGTAGGGCTGGCGGCGGGCGGGTTGGCCGCGCCCGCCGGGCTCGGGGGCGCGGCGACCGGCGACGGGGCCTGGGCCCCGGGAGCCGGCGATTGGGGCGGCGTCGATGGCTTGGTGATCGACTCGCCCAGCACCGAGGGGTGCCGAGCCGATGCCCGGTGGCCGGGACCCTGTCCGGCGCCGAAGGCGGCGAAGGTGACAGCCGCGCCCACGGCCAGCACCGCGACCAGCGCGACGAGAGTCTTCCCCCGAGCCACGCAGGCCATGATCGCAGCAGGGGGCGCAGAAGTGGTGCAACGGGTGGGGTTGGCGCGCCGTCAGGGTGTGACGGTCATCGTGACCGGCGGCGCCGCCCACGTCCCGTCCGCCGCCGTCGTGTGCAGGGCGGCCACGGCGTCGTAGCGCCCGGGCGGGAGGGGCGCCCCGGTTCCGTCGTCGATGGCCTGGAAGCTCACCGGGAGGCGCTTGGCCTCGTGGGGTTGCAGTGTCACCCTGCCCACGAAGACCTGGGCGCAGGCCTGGGATCCACCCCCGACGCGGCGCCCTCCCTGGCGGAGCGCCTTGGTCGTGGCGCAGCCGTCCGGCTGGGTGTAGCCGAGGGCATCGCCGGAGCGGTTGACGACGACGAGCGTGCCCGACACCCCCGAGCCCGAGCGGACACTGGTCGACGTCAGCTCGAGGCTGAGACGATGCCTGCTGCACGGGGCCGCTTCCGGACGGGCAGGGACCCAGGCCGGAGGAGGAGGTGGTCGGACTCGGCTTCACGGGCGGGGGCGAGCTCGTCGCCGGCCCCCCGGTCGATGGCTTCGCGGCGGCTCCGCCGGTGGCGGCGGGCGATCCGCCCGTCGTCGGGGCCGACGTCGCGGTCCCAGCAGGGCCGGTCGGGAGCGAGTCAGAGTGGGACGCTCCGACGCGACTGTGGGACGACCCGCTGCAGGCGCCGGCCATGGCCAGGGCCAGAAGAGGCGCGATGGTGCGGCGCACCTCGGCAGCGTAGGAGGGGACAGCTCAGGGGCAGGGCGGCCCGTTGGTTATGCAGCGAGCGTTGGCGTCGGGGAAGCCGGCCTGCTGAAGGCGACGAGCCTGGGTCAGGGCCGCGTCCCGGCTGGCCAGGTGGGCGCTGACCACGGCCACGAACCCGCGCCGCAGCGACGAGTAGGAGGCGCTTCGAACCATGGCGGCCTGAGGGTCGGAGGCTCGGGCCGCGGTCAGGGCCACGTTGGCCGCGTCCGTCCCCGCCGGGGTGTCGGGGAAGCTCGCCAGCAGAACCCCCCAAAACGGGTCGGTCGCCGCCGTTCCGGTCGTTCCCCCCGACGCGGGCACGGGCGGAGGGGGGGCCGTGGCGGGCTGCGGCGCGGCTGCGGCCGCCGGGCCGTTGACCGTGCTCGCGCCCGAACCGGACACCACCGCCGATCGCAGGCCGTTCGATCGCGCTGTGCCGCCCTGGTCGTCCCCGACCAGGGCGGCTCCGGCCAGCCCGGTGGCCAGCAGGCCGGCGCAGACAAGGAGAAGAACCCGCCGGATCGAACCACCGGGTAAGGAGGCGGTCAGCTGCACTTCTGCAATGGTCGCGCGCGCGACGGCCGATGGGCAGTCGCCGATGGCGGGGATCAGCGGGTGACGGCGGCCTCGACGTCCCGGGCCTCGACCCACTCGCCGCAATCGGGACACGCGAGCTCGGGCAGCATCACGTGCCCGCAGGCCTTGTGACGCAGCTCCACTGGGGGCCCCGGTGGACCCGACATCCAGCGGTCGCCCCAGCGCAGGAGAGAGACGACGACCGGATAGAGGTCGCGCCCCTTCTCGGTGAGCCTGTACTCGAAACGGTCGGGCCGCTGCGAGTAGAGGCGGCG
The DNA here is from genome assembly GCA_005884125.1 of Actinomycetota bacterium. Lineage (GTDB taxonomy): Bacteria > Actinomycetota > Acidimicrobiia > Acidimicrobiales > AC-35 > AC-35. Next base: position 30,298 of record VAXP01000117.1, read on the forward strand.
CTCGAGCACGCCGTTGTCGACCAGGATCCTGAGGCGGTCGGCGAGCACGGGACGAGGGGCGCCCGTGCGGGCCTGGAAGTCCTCGAACCGCCTGATCCGCATGAAGGCCTCGCGCAGCACCAGCATCGTCCAGCGGTCGCCGACGACGGACAGGCTCCGGGCCACCGAACAGTCCTGCTGGTCGATCTCGCTCCACCGCATGGTGTGACTTTAGTCCGCTTGAATTCAGAAATCGAACGGACTAAGTTCAAATCATGAACGGACTGGCGCCCTTGCCCGAGATCACGGTCCGGCCCCAGGAGACCGACGATGGCGAGCGCCTGCGCCGCCTCTTCGACCGCCTCTCGCCCGAGACCGTCTACCGGCGCTTCTTCACCCTGTTTCCCGCGCCCCCGCCCAGCGTCCTCCGGCACCTGGGGGCGGTCGACCACTGCGACCACGAGGGCCTGGTCGCCCTGGAAGGGGACGAGATCGTCGCCGTGGCCCGATGGGACCGGCCGGGCGAGGGCGGCCCCCGGGCGGCCGAGCTGTCGATCCTGGTCGAGGACGCCTGGCAGCACCGGGGGCTGGGCCGGGCCCTCATGGGCCTGCTCGTGGCCGAGGCCGCCCGGCGCCGGGTCACGTCGCTGAGCGCCGTCATCCTCACCGAGAACAGGCCCGCCCGCCGGCTGGCCACCAGCCTGGGCCCTCCGACCAGCGTGGAGATGGACGGCCCCGTGACCCATCTCACCTTCGCTCTCGCATCCAGCTGAACCCAGAGGTAACCGACTCGAGGCCCCAACATGAAAGACGGTGCCGGCATGGCCCTTTCCAGACCAGCCAAGACCCTCGATCCCAAAGTCACCTTCCTGCGCGCACTCACCGGCTTCTCGGGACTTCGCGACCGCGACCTCGTCTCGCTGGCGTCGCTGTTCGACGAGGTCCGCCTGGAGGCGGGCGAGCGTCTCATCCGGGAGGGCGAGCCCGGCCACGAGCTGTTTCTCCTGGCCGACGGGCTGGCCCTGGTGAGCCTGCGCGAGGAGGCGCTGGCGACGGTCGGGGCGGGGGAGCTCGTGGGGGAGATGTCCCTGCTTGACCCCGCCCCCTCCTCGGCCACCGTCACCGCACTGACCCCGGTGAGGGCCCTGGTCGCCGGGGCCCGCAGCTTCGGCGCCCTGCTCGGTCGTCCTGAGGTGATGCGCCTCCTCGCCCTCACCCTGACCCGCCGCCTCCGGGCCTCCCAGGGCTCGCCCGCGCCGTGGCAGCAAGGCAGGAGCGGGAGCGGGATGTCGCCCGCGCCGCGGTAGGCGCCCTAAGGGCGGGCCGCCTCAGGACATGCGCCGCTTGCCGCCCGTGGCCCTGCCCGGGGGCGGGCTGAGCGCAGCCTCGGCCACGGCGGCCACGTCGGGGCCGAGGAGCGTCGCCGGGTCGGTGCCGATCTGGACCAGGGTCATCAGCAGCGACAGGACGATGGTCACCAGGCCGTTGGCGATCTGCTGGGCGTCGATGTCGGCCCTGACCTTCCCGGCGAGCTGGTGGGCCCGGATGCGCTCGCCGCTGGCCTTGCGCAGCTGCTCGAGGGCGGGGATGGAGAGGAGCCTGACGGTGAAGTCGGGTTCGAGCCCGGCCAGGACCCGCCGGGCCAGGGGATGGCGACCGACGGCGTCGAGCAGGGTGAAGATGAGGGTCTGGCGCCAGTGGTCGAGGTCGTCGTGCTCGACGACGCTGGACAGGCCTTCCTGGATGACGGCGGCGGCGTCCTCGTCCACGGCCGCGACGAAAAGGGCTTCCTTGTTGGCGAAGTAGGCGTAGGCGGCGGTGCCGCTGAGCCGGGCGTCTCTCGCGATGTCGGCCACCGATGTGCTCCGGTAGCCGTCCCGGCCGAAGCGGGCGATGGCGGCCCGGAGCACGGCCTCCCTGGTGCGCCCGCCCTTGGTGCCGGGGGCGCCGACTCCGGGGGTGCCGACGCCGGAGGCGCCCACCTCTGACACGGACGTCAGGATATTTGTTTCTGAGGGATTGTGTCAAACACTCAATTCCTCTAGGGTGGCGGCGCGGTAAGGCCGTCCTCGTGGGGAGGAGATGCGATGACCGCCACCCAGTCCCCGACCGAGTGGCTCGAACCCCAAGCCGAGCACACGGAGCACACGGCGAGGGTCGAGAGGCTCAACGCCGCCTCGCTGCGCCGGATCGTCGAGCCCGACGACGAGGTCACCGGCACGCTGACCAAGGACCAGGTGGTGCCGGACGAGCTGCTGTCCGTCGCCGGCCTCGGCCTCGACCTGAGCCCCGAGCAGCGCGCCACCCTGTCCCGGGAGGAGCTGGCCTCCATAGTGCGCTTCGGGATCCTGTTCGAGGCCGTGCTCATGTCCGGCTTCGCCTATCAGCTCGCCCTCAGTCCCGACGTGACCGATCCCCGCTTTACCTACGCCCTGCACGAGATGGGTGAGGAGACCCGCCACTCCCGCCTGTTCGTCCGCCTCGTCGACGAACTGGCCCCGATGCAGCGCAACCCGCTCAACAGCCGCCTCGCCGCCCGCGTGCGCTCCCGCATGCTCCCGTTGCTGCTGCGGCGCCCGGCCACGCTCGACGCCTTCGTGCTCGTGGGCGAGGAGATCCCCGACCTGTTCCAGAAACTCATGGCCGAGCATGCCGACACCGACTCCTACGTCCGCGACATCAGCCGCTACCACCGCACGGAGGAGGCTCGGCATCTGGCCTTCGCCCGCACCACCGTGGGCGAGCACTACCGGGCCACCTCCTGGACCGATCGCTTCGCTGTCCGCTGGATCGTGCCCGCGGGCATCGTGGGCATGTTCGACGCCATCGTCCAGCCCTTCGTCTACGCGACCGTCGGGCTCCCTCCCCTGCGCACCTGGCTCCGCGTCCGCCGCCTACGGGAACGGGTGGCCATGCGTGAGCAGTGCGCCCGAGCCGTGCTCAACGCCCTGATCGACGGGCGCGTGCTGAAGCGCGGGCGGGTGCCCGGCCTGTGGCGCCGTGTGGCGGCCGTCGACCGCCATGGGCGGCCCGCGGCGCGGCCCAGCTCTGGTTCCTAGCCCGCGGCGGCCGTGCCCGGTCCCGGGTTGAGCTGTTCCCGCACAGAGTCGTAGTCGAGGCCCACGGCGCTGGCCACGGCGGCGCAGCGCCCCGTGGGATCGTGGAGCAGGGCGACGAGCAGGTGCTCGACTTCCACCCGCCGGTCACCGAGGACGATCGCCTCCATGACGGACTGGGAGATGGCGCGCTTGGCCGCCGGGCCGAACCGGGCCGCCCGGGGGCGCGGTCCTCGCCGGCGCGGCCCCTGGGCCTGGTCCATGGCGTCCGGCCCGAACACCTCCTCGGCCGAGCGGATGACCTCCTCCAGGTCGATCCCGAGGCTGGACAGCGCCCGGGCGTCGTCGTCGTCGAGCCCGGCGCCGTCCATGTGGTCGAGGCCTTCGAGGATCTCGACCAGGCGCTGTCGGGTGATCCCTCTGGACCTGAGCAGCGACGCCGCCTTCGACCCCGAGGCGGCCAGGCAGCCCAGGAGGAGGTGCTCGTCACCCGCTTCCTCCCGGCCCAGGGTGGCCGCCTCCATCTGGGCCGAGATCATCGCGGCCTTGGCCGACTTACCCAGTCGCTCGAACACGTCTGCTCCTCTGTCCCTCTAGTCCCCACCCTGTCGACCGGCGTGCTTCTTGTGGACCGTCTGGCGGGTCACGCCCAACTGAGCGGCGATGTCCTGCCACGACCAACCCAGGGCCCGGGCCCGCCGCACCTGCAGGATCTCGAGCTTGTCGGCCAGGCGCCTGAGGGCGGCCACGGCTCGGAGGCCCTCGGCCGGATCGGCGCTGGTGGCTCGGGCAGCCGGGCTTTCCGGGATGACGGAGCCGGCAGAGTCGTCGACGCCCACAGGCTGTCACCTTAATCTGACAGCCACACCACTGTCAACCGAATCTGACCAGGAATCCACCGGCCCCCGCGCCGAGGCCGTAGGTCTACCGCGAGCCCGGTGGCGTCGAAGACGGGTCCTCCTGGTCGGCGGGGTCCTTCCCTTCGGCGGGCTCGAAGGCGGCTCCGGCCAGAAGCACGAACAGCGTCTCGACCAAGCCCTGGTAGCGCTCGGCCCCCTCCTCGTCGGTGGCCGCGTACTGGAGAAGGCCCTGTATGGCGGCGCGCCCGATGTCGCCCATGTCCCGGGGGGGGATCCTGAGACGGATGCCCTGACCCACGATCTGGTCCTCGATGAAATGGGCCACGATCTCCCCCGTGCGCCGGTCGGCCTCGGCCAGTCGCCGGCGCGCTGCGGGGTTGCGCAGGGCGTTGAGGCGAAGCTCCAGCTCCAGAGGCATGAGCTCCAACGACAGGGTCCGTTTGAACACGGCCCCCGCGCTCTGGGCCACCCCCAGGAGGTCCTCGGAGGCGACGACCACCTCCTCGGCGAACTCAGCCAGCTGGTGGGCGATGAAGCGGTCCATGACCGCCAGGAGCAGCTCTTCCTTGCTCCCGAAGTTCGAGTAGATGGCCCCCCGGGTGAAGCCGGCCTCGGCCGCGATCTCCTCCATGGACGCGCCGGTCACGCCCTTCTTGGCGAACACCTCGGCCGCCGCCTCGACCAGCGCGTCGCGCGTCATCTGCCGGCGCCGCTCGGGCGTCAGCTTCTCGCCGGGCATGCCCCGCATCATGACCGAATTCACACTTGACTCCAAGGGACAAGACTGTATCGTCAATGCAGTTATGTATGTCTCATACGCTACTGTACAGGACGACCCCGGCGAGCAGGCCGAGGAGGTCCAGCGGTGGGTGCAGCGCCGGCTCGGCTTCGAAGCCTGGCTTCGCGGCCTCCACGCCCGGCGCCCGGGCTCGCCGCCCTCCTCCCCGCGGTCCGATCCTCCCCCCTCAGCCCGGGACGCCGACCACGCCGGCGCCCCCGCGGTGCGTGCGGTGGCCGTCTGAGCAATTTGGCGCCGCCCAACCTCGCTTCGTAGCGTCTGTCACCGGTGCAACCCGCGGCGAAGCGTCGTGTTCTGGGGCTGGTCGCGGTGCAGACGGCCGACGCTGTGTTCAATGCGGTCCCCAACCAGTGGGTCAGGGACGACCTCGATCATCTCGGCTTCCCGCAGGGCCTGCGCCTGGTCCTCCCGGTGGTCAAGAGCGCCTCGGCGACAGGATTGCTGGCGGGGCTCAGACGGCCCCGACTGGGGCGGCTCACGGCTGGCGCTCTCGTGGCGTACTTCATCGCAGCGATGGGCTTCCACGCCCGGGCCAGGGACACCCTCCTGCGCTACCTGCCGGCGGCGGGAATGCTGGCCTGGTCAGCGATGGCCTTCCGCGCCTATGGGTCGACGGAGGTCAAGGACGCCGGCGAGGGCTAGGCCCCGGCCCGGCGACTGGACGGGCTTCTCGAAGACCGCAAACTGGTGGGTGCCGTCTGCGGTGAAGGGCTCGGTCTTCCGGCCCGCCTAGCGTTGCGCCAGGCGCAGCCTGGCCACCCGTCCCATCAGCTCCAGCTCGGACGGCCAGACGTAGCGGTACCGGGCCGAGCGGCGCACCCGTGGCCGTGGACCTCCACTCGGGAACTGGCATCGTGCCAGATCTAGACCTACTCCAGCATGGGGGCTAGGGTCCGAGCATGTCCCAGGGGACGTCCGTCGACAACGGTGGGCTTCTGCGCCGGTACGGACTGCAGGTGACGGCCCAGCGTCTGGCTGTTCTCCGGGCGGTGTCCGATCGACCACACAGCACCGCGGACGACATCTGCACGGTCGTGCGGGCCGAGATCGGTGCCGTCTCACGTCAGGCGGTGTATGACGCCCTTGCGGCCCTCACCGACAAGGGTCTCCTGCGGCGCATCCAGCCCGCCCGGTCATCGGCCCGCTACGAGGACCGCGTCGCTGACAACCACCACCATCTCATCTGCCGGACCTGCAGCCGGATGGTCGACGTCGACTGTGCCGTCGGCGACACCCCGTGCCTGACTGCCGCCGACGACTCGGGCTACGAGATCGACGAAGCCGAGGTCATCTTCTGGGGCCGATGTCCCGAGTGTGTCGCGGCGACCTCGGTCTCGTCCGACGGCCGCAAGCGGACACGCAGCGTGCGACACCAGCTGAGGAGCACGGCCTCGGGCCCAAAGCAACCAAGGTCGAGAGAGACCAGCCATCAGAAGGAAACAGCGAGAGAGGAGAAGGACCGACGTGTCTGACAGAGGTAGCGACAGCGAGAACCCGGTACTCCCCGCCCCCACTCCCAAGCGGACTCGGCCCAGGTCGAACCGGGACTGGTGGCCGAATCAGCTGGACCTGCAGGTTCTCCACCAGCACTCGCGCCTGTCCAATCCGATGGGCGAGGACTTCAACTACGCAGAGGAGTTCAAGACCCTCGACCTCGACACGCTGAAGCGGGACATCATCAAGGTGATGACGACGTCGCAGGACTGGTGGCCGGCCGACTACGGCCACTACGGCCCGCTCTTCATCCGGATGGCGTGGCACGCGGCAGGCACGTACCGCATCGCCGATGGGAGGGGCGGTGGCGGCAGCGGCGCTCAGCGCTTCGCCCCCCTCAACAGTTGGCCCGACAACGCGAACCTCGACAAGGCGCGCCGGTTGCTCTGGCCGGTCAAACAGAAGTACGGCCGGAAGATCTCCTGGGGCGATCTGATCATCTTCGCCGGCAACTGTGCCCTGGAGTCGATGGGATTCAAGACGTTCGGCTTCGGCGGCGGGCGAGAGGACATCTGGGAGCCCGACGAGATCTTCTGGGGCCCCGAGGACACGTGGCTTGGAGATGAGCGTTACAGCGGCGACAGGGACCTCGCCGGTCCTTTCGGCGCCGTACAGATGGGCCTGATCTACGTGAACCCGCAGGGGCCCAACGGCAACCCGGATCCGCTGGCTGCGGCCAGGGACATCCGAGAGACCTTCGGGCGTATGGCGATGAATGACGAGGAGACGGTTGCGCTCATCATCGGCGGCCACACGTTCGGCAAGTGCCATGGCGCCGTCGGTGAAGAGTACGTCGGTCCGGAACCCGAGGGTTGCCCCGTCGAGGAGCAAGGCCTCGGCTGGAGGAACACCTTCGGCAGCGGTAAGGGCCCCGACACGCTCACCAGCGGGCTGGAGGGCGCATGGACCAACGAGCCGGTGAAATGGGACAACGGGTACCTCGACAACCTGTTCAAGTACGACTGGGAGCTGACGACGAGCCCCGCCGGTGCGAAGCAGTGGACTCCCAAGGACGCATCTGCACAGGGCACGGTGCCCGACGCCCACGATCCGTCGAAGCGACACGCCCCCATGATGCTGACCACGGACCTCTCGCTGAGGATGGATCCGATCTACGGGCCGATCGCGAAGCGCTTCCACGAGAACCCGGACCAGTGCGCAGAAGCGTTCGCCAAGGCGTGGTTCAAGCTGATTCACCGCGACATGGGACCCGTCTCGCGCTACCTCGGCCCGTGGGTTCCCTCGGAGCCCCAGCTGTGGCAGGACCCCGTCCCCGGGGTCGATCATGACCTGATCGGAGAGAAGGCCATCGCTGCCCTCAAGGGCAAGATCCTCGCATCGGGCCAGTCCATCTCCCAGCTGGTCTCCACCGCTTGGGCGTCGGCGGCCACCTTCCGCGGCACCGACAAGCGTGGCGGGGCCAACGGGGCGCGGCTCCGCCTTGCGCCGCAGAGGGACTGGGAGGTCAACGACCCGACCGAACTGGCCAAGGTGCTGCAGACCCTCGAGCAGATCCAACAGGACTTCAACCTCTCACAGTCCGGCGGAACGAAGGTCTCCCTCGCCGACCTGATCGTCCTAGGGGGGTGCGCTGCCGTCGAGCAAGCGGCGAAGAACGCCGGACACGACGTGACGGTCCCGTTCGTACCGGGGCGCACGGACGCCATGCAGGAGCAGACCGACGTGGAATCGTTTGCCGTTCTCGAACCCACCGCTGATGGGTTCCGCAACTACCTCCGAGCCGGAGAGAAGTTGCCGGCGGAAGCCCTGCTGCTCGACCGGGCCAACCTGTTGACGCTGACCGCTCCTGAGATGACGGTTCTGATCGGCGGAATGCGGGCCCTGAACGCCAACTTCGGGCAATCCCAACACGGCGTCTTCACCGACCGGCCCGAGACGCTGACCAACGACTTCTTCGTGAACCTGCTCGATATGAGCACGGAGTGGAAGGCATCCGTCTCGTCCGAAAACGTGTTCGAGGGTCGCGATCGCTCCACGGGCAAGGGCAAGTGGACGGGCACCGCCGCAGACCTCGTCTTCGGTTCGAACTCCCAGCTCCGAGCCATCTCGGAGGTCTACGGATCTGACGACTCGAAGGAGAAGTTTGTCCGTGACTTCGTGGCCGCCTGGGACAAGGTCATGAACCTCGATCGCTTCGACCTCACCTGATCGACGTTCCCGGTTTGGTGGCCGGTTCGACCTGAACCGGCCACCAGACCACCACTCGCTCGCGGCGCCGCTCGTTGGCACAGGGCGGCGCCGTCCGACCGTCCTTGAGATGCCCCCGCCTGTTACGCGGGCGGCGGCGAGCTGTCCGGTGGGAAGGTTTCGGGGGCCCGTGACAGGTTTCGGGCGCCCGTAGCAAGGAGTCTGGTCGCCGGCAGCGAAATTGGACGGTGGACCCGTCCGCGCCCTGACTACTGTGCCGTGGACGGCTGGGGAGGCTGCCGGTGAGTGCCGAGCTGACGATGGACGGCGCATGCGCCGTGGCGGCGCGGGGCCTGGTCAAGGAGTACCGCCGCGGTGAGGTGGTCGAACGGGTGCTCGCCGGCGTGGACCTGGACGTCCGCAGGGGCTCCTTCGTGTCGGTCATGGGCCCGTCTGGTTCGGGCAAGTCGACGCTCCTCCATCTACTCGGAGGGCTGGACCGTCCGGACGCCGGCGAGGTCCTCCTCGACGGGTCGCCGCTGTCGTCGTTGAGCGACGAGGATCGCACCCTCCTGCGGCGGGGCAGGATCGGCATCGTGTACCAGTTCTTCAACCTGGTACCGGTGCTTAGCGTGGACGAGAACATCGCCCTGCCGGCGGTGATCGCCGGCCGGCGCGAGCGTGCCTACCGGGGGAAACTGGACGAGATAGTCGAGCTCGTAGGCCTGGCCGACCACCGCACCAAGCGGCCGGACGAGCTCTCCGGGGGCCAGCAGCAACGGGCGGCCATCGGGCGGGCCCTGTTCGTCGAGCCGGCTGTCCTGCTGGCCGACGAGCCCACCGGCAACCTGGACTTCCGCAGCGGAGCGGACATCCTGGCCCTGTTCGTGGAGGCGCAGTGCAGCTTGGGGCAGACGATCGTGATGGTCACCCACGATCCCCGCAGCGCGGCGCACGGCGAAGAGGTGCTGCTGCTGCGGGGCGGGTCGATGGCGGGGCCCCTGGTCCTCAACACCCGTTGCCGCGACGCGGCCCGAATCGATCGCAGCCACGAGGCCCGGTCACGGGCCGTGTTGCGGTGGCTCGAGCAGCAGGAACAGCTCGACGACGCGGCGGTGCCTCGTGACCCCGGTACGCGCGTCCAAGGTCCGGCGACCCTCAAGGTCTGACTCCTCGTGCGGTCGCTCTCCACCCTGGCCTACCGGGGCCTGGTCGCACGCCGGGCCCGCTACCTGCTGACCGCGGCGGGGACCATGCTCGGAGTGGCCGCCCTCTTCGGTGTTCTGGTGACCGCAGGCGTGACATCGCGCGCCCTCAGCGACACTGTGCACGGCTGGGCCGGGCGCGCCGACGTGGTGATCGGACCAATCGGTTCCTACGACTCCGTGCTCCCGGTGGGCGTGGACACGCGGGTAGCCAGGCTGCCGGGAGTCGAGCGCACCACCAGCACCCTGGGCATACGTAGCCTCCTGCAACGCGGCCTCGCCCCCAAGGCTGATGGCATGCCGCCCGACCTCTCGCAGGATCAGATCGTGTTCCTGCAGGGGGTGGACCTGCCGAGCTACGCGCCGCTCCATCCCTTCACGCTCGTCGATGGCCGCCAGTTCCATCCGGGTGGGCGCGAGATGGTCGTCACCCGATCGCTGGCCGGTCGCATGCACCTGCGGGTGGGCCAGATGGTTGCCATGGCCACGCCCACCGGCGCCGTCCAGATGGCCATCGCGGGGGTAATCGGCGACACCGGGGCGGGCCAGGCGGACAACGGCGGAGTCGCCTACACGTCGCTGCCCACGGCCCGGGCCATGTACGGAAGAGCGGACGCCTACAACGGCATGGATGTGGTCCTGACCAAGGGCACCACGCCCCGGGCCTGGATCGACCAGCACCGCGCCGCCCTGGGCGACCGGGTGGCCATGCAGCCCGCCTCCCAGATAGCCGGGGGTTTCCGCACCTTCGTCGCCGCCGTGAACGCCGCCCTGGGGCTGATCTCGGTTATCGCCCTTTTCGTCGGCGCCTTCCTCATCTTCCTCACGTTCTCGCTGGCCGTGGCCGAACGCACCCGGCTCTACGGCACCCTCCGGGCCCTGGGCGCCGTTCCCCGCCAGGTCCGCAGGGTGGTGGTCGTCGAGGCCGCGCAACTGGGACTGGTCTCCTCGCTGGCCGGAATCGTGCTGGGCTACGGCCTGGCCGCGGCCGGGGTCGGGTTGGTGGGCTCGCTGCTGCGTGTGAACCTGCCGCCCTTGGGCTTTCCCGCCGGCGCGGCCGTGGTCAGCGTGTTGATCGGCACCGTCGTCAGCGTGACCGCGGCCTGGGTGCCGGCCCGGCGGGCGGCGGCGGCGAGCCCGGTTGCGGCCATGCGGGAGGGCCAGGCGGCCGACGAACGGCGCCGGCGGATCTGGCCCCGCGCCGTGGTCTTGACAGTCGGGATGGCCTGCATCTTCAGCCGGGCGCCCACGGGCGTGCGCAGCCTGGGCGCCATCCTGGTGCTCCTCGGCGCCGTGCTGCTCGTCCCCTTCCTGCTCAGCCCGCTGGCCCGCATGCTGGGTCCGCTCACCCGCCGCCTGACGCGCGGTGTGGGCGACATCGCGGTCATGCACCTGGTGAAGGAGCGAAGCCGCTCTGCCTACACGCTGGCCCTGATCATGGTCGTGCTGGCCATGATCCTGGCGGTGGGGGCGAGCAACCTGGCCATGAACCACACCCTGGACCAGGTGCTGACGCGCCAGGCCGGCAGCGACATGCAGGTGGCCGCGCCGGGCGCCTTCGACCCCGGCGTCGCCGACCAACTGGCCGCGGTCAAGGGCGTCGACCGGCTCTCCCCCGTGCGCTTCGGCCAGACCGATGTGCTGGACGGTGCCCGCAGCACGAACACATTCCTAACCGTGATCGACCCGGCCTCGTACTTCCGCGTCGCCAACTTCGACTGGGTCCAGGGCGATACCGCCAGCGCAGGCAGCGCGCTCAGCGCGGGCCACGCGGTGCTGCTGCCCGATGCGACGGCCTCGGGAATGGGTGTCAGGCGAGGCCAGCGGATCACACTTCGTACCAACCTGGGCGTGGAGCGGTTCACCGTGGCCGGCACCTACGCCCAGCTGGGCAACGGCTTCGGCGTGATCGCCAGCACCGCCGACCTGTCCCTCTTCGGCTCCGGGCGGCCCAACGCCTTCCTCGTCTCGGTCAAGGCCGGCGCCGCCCCGGACACCGTGCGCAAGGCCATCATCGACCGCATCGGCGCGCACCAGCCGCTGCTCGTGCAGACCGCGGCGATGCTCAGGGCGCAAGCCCACTCCCAGCTGCGGGGCTTCTTCTCGCTTGCCTACGCCATGCTGGTGCTGGCCGGGGCGACGGGGATGCTCGGCCTGGCCAACACCCTGGTGTTCTCCGTGCTACTGCGCACCCGGGAGATCGGCATGCTGCGCTCCTCGGGCGCGGTCCGCAGCCAGATCCGCGGCATGGTGCTGGTCGAGGCGGCCACCTTGGCTCTGGTCGCCTTCGTGCTGGCCATCCCGCTGGGCTCGTTGCTGGCCGCCGGTCTGATCGCGGGACAGAGGGCCACCTTCGGGTTCACCGTCCACTTCACGTTCCCCTGGCGCCTGGTGATTCCCGTCGGTCTCATCGCCCTGATGATCGCCGCGGTGGCGTCGCTGTTGCCGGCCCGACGGGCCGGGCGCATCGAGGTGGTAAGCGCCCTGCGGTTCGACTGACGCGTCGGGGGGACTCGCCCGCAGTGCCGCTCTGCTCCGGAAACGGCACCTGGAGGGCAGGCCCGATGTGCCCTGCCTTCCGCGCCGAGATGCCACGGGGGCTCGGCACCGTACCCTCTCGCGATGACCGACTTCACGCCCCCGACCACCGAGGAGGCGCTGGCGCGCCTCACGATGCCGATGGCCGACGCGATGAGGACCCAGCGCGCCGTCCGGAGGCTCCACACCGCGCCAGTCGACGTGGACCTGGTCTACGAGCTGCTCGAACTCTCCCTGAAGGCGCCCACAAGTTCGAACAGCCAGGACTGGTCCTACGTTGTGGTCACCAGCCGTGAGCAGAAGGAGCGGCTCGCCAAGCTCTACCTGCCGCTCTTCCGGATCTTCGGTCCGATCGAGCGACGCAGGGCCGCCGGCGACGAGAAGGCCCAGCGCCAGATGGCGCCGGGCCAGTGGCAGGCCGAGCACTTCGCCGACATCCCCCTGCTCGTGGTTCCCTGCTACGAGCGGAACCTGAAGCACCGCCCGGTCGGCCGGCCCCAGATCTCGGTCTCGTCGTTCTACGGCTCAGTCTTCCCGGCGGTGCAGAACCTCCTGCTCGCGTGTCGGGCCGTCGGCCTGGGTGCTTCGCTCCAGACGCTACCGATCTGGATCGTGCCGGTCGCTCAGCGCATGCTCGAACTACCTCGGAAGATGGTGCCCGTTTGCGTTGTCCCGATCGGCTGGGCGAAGGGGAACTACGGCCCGACGACGCGCCGCCCTATCCGTGACGTGGTTCACATCGATCGGTACGGCAACCAGCCGTACCGCAGGTGACGCCATCGGACGGAGCGGCCTGATCCATGCGCAAGCGGGCACCGTCTCCGCGGGGCAGCAGGCGAAGGGGCGCAGTCGACTTTGGCTTGGAGGCTGGTTGGCGATCCGACGGCGCCCGTCCAGCCCTGCCCGCTCAAGCGGAGAGCGTCAGCTCTGCCCGATCGCGCTCTACGAGCTCCCCCCCTGGGGCACCAAAGGACCAGACGTAGTCCAGCCTCCCGGGCGCCGGAACCGAGATCTTGATCGCGAGAGGGAAGGGCGAGGACTCGCCACCCAGGACGAACACCCCGGGCTCGCTCTCGCGAAGCACCGCCACGGTGTCGGCGTGGATATGCCCTGTGACCAGGACCGACCCGCCGCCGTGGGTCCGTCCGAGAACGGCGTGCTCGGCGTGACCACGGACAACGTCCGGGTTGTCGGCATTGAACGACTCGTAGTCGAACGCCACGCCGGCGCCACCGGGCAGCGGCGTCACCACGATCCTGGCGGCGCTCACCCTCCCCGAGGTCGGGTCTCGGTCCAAGCCGACGTACTCACCCGGATGCGCAACCAGATCTTCGATGATGCCCATGCCGGCACACTATGTCGCGACGCCCGTGTCCCGGGCCGGGCCCACCCGCGCCGGTCAGCCGATGGGAGCCCGGCGCCGGGGCGCGCCCGTGCCCGCCTTGACCTGCGGTTTTCAGCGGAGAGGGTGGGATTTGAACCCACGGTGAGTTTCCCCACACACGATTTCCAGTCGTGCCGATTCGGCCGCTCTCGCACCCCTCCTGGGAGCCTCCGAGGCTATCGTCGGGACCGGGCCCGTCGCCCCGTGCGACGGCTGGGCCCTGCGCAACGGGATCCCGTGAACCGAGTCAGGGCCGGAAGGCAGCAGCTCTCAGCGGGTCCTCCCGTGTGCCGCAGTCAGCCTGGCCGTCGCACCGGGTGACGGGCCCCCGCCGATAGGCTCGCCCTGGTGGCCGACGGGGCGGACGAGTGGTGAGCGAGCCCGATCAGACGGGCGCGGAGACCGGCTACCGGTCGCTGTACCGCCGCTACCGGCCCCAGCGCTTCGCCGAGGTGAGGGGGCAGGACCACGTCGTCGGTGCGCTCCGCAACGCCGTGCGGGAGGGGCGGGTCGGGCACGCCTACCTGTTCAGCGGTCCCCGGGGCACCGGGAAGACCTCCACGGCCCGCATCCTGGCCAAGGTGCTCAACTGCGCCGAGCCCCGGGACGGCGAACCCTGCTGCGTGTGCGCCTCGTGTGTCCAGGTCCAGGTTGGCTCCTCTCTGGACGTGGTCGAGCTCGACGCAGCGTCCAACAACGGCGTGGAGGCCATGCGGGACCTGGTGGCCCGGGCCTCGCTCGGCACTCCCGGCCGGTGGAAGGTCTACATCGTCGACGAGGTCCACATGCTGTCCACCGCCGCGTCGAACGCCCTGCTCAAGACCCTCGAAGAGCCACCGGGCCACGTCGTGTTCGTGCTGGCCACCACCGACCCGCAGAAGGTCGTTCCCACCATCCGCAGTCGCACACAGCATTTCGAGTTCCGGCTGCTGGCCGCCGACGTCCTCGGCGAGCTCGTGCACGAGATCAGCGCCAACGCAGGCCTCGAGCTGGCCGAGGAGGCCCTGGGGGCGGCCGTGCGCAGGGGACGCGGGTCGGCCCGTGACGCGCTGTCCGCCCTCGAGCAGGTGGCGGCGGGTGGAGAGGTCGACGACGAGGTGGCGTCGCTGCACGAGCTGGTCGGCGCCCTCGTCGAGCGGGACAGCGCCCGGGCCCTGTTGGCGGTGGCCACGGCCTGCGCCCAGGGACGCGACCCCCAGCGGTTGGCCGTCGACCTGGTGGCCCACCTGCGCAACGGCTTCCTGGCCAGATTGTCGCCCGAGGTGGTCCCGCTGCCCGACGCGGAGCGCACCGTCGCCGCGGAGGAGGCCGACGGGCTGGGGCTCGCCGCCCTGGTCCGGGCCATGGAAGTCCTGGGCCAGGCCCTGGTCGACATGCGGGAGGCGCTCGACCCTCGGGTCTGCCTGGAGGTCGCCCTGGTACGCCTGACCCGGGCCGAGGCGGACACGTCGCCCGCCGCGCTGGTCGAGCGCATCGACCGGCTGGAGCAGAGGCTGGCTACCGGCCTGGGCGGGGCCGGACCCCAGTCGGGCGGCCCTGCCGCCCCGCCTCCGCCGGTCCCGACGACCGAGCCCGGCGCGGGTCCGAAAGGGCCCCGTGCCGCCCTGGGCGCGGTCCGCAAGCAGGGGACGGGCGGCCCCGGACCGGCGCCCTCCAGCCCCCCGGAGGCCTCCGAGCCTGAGCGACAGCACGACCAGGGGGGCGCGTCGCAGGCGTCGCCGGGCCCGCCGGCTTCGACCCGTGCGCCTGCGGGTACCGGTGCCCTGCCCACGCGGGACGAGCTGACGGTGGCCTGGGGCGATCACGTGTACCCCTCGCTGGCGGGTCCGGCCCGCACCAGGTTCGGCGCGGGCCGGTTCGTCAGCGCCGACGTCGACGCCGCCGTGTTCGCCCTCCCCAACGCCGTGCACCGGGACCGGTGCGAGGAGCGGCGGGCCGACGTGGAGGCTGCGTTGGCCGCCCACTTCGGCCGCCCCGTCCCCCTGCGCCTGGTGGTGGAGGAGCAGGCCTTGCCCGGGTTTGGCGCCCCCGAGGTCCCCGAGGCCAGGGACGAGGACGTCGACCTCGATGGGCTGCAGGACGCACCTGCGGCGATAACGTCGGCCGCCGAACGGGTCAAGCAGGCCTTCCCCGGGGCCCAGGAGGTCTGAGTGCCCTCGAACCAGCCCGACTTCGGCGACCTCCTCCGCCAGGCTCAGCAGATGCAGCAGCAGCTTGTCGAAGCCCAGGCAGCAGCGGCGGAGCAGCTCGTCGAGGGTCACGCCGGAGGCGGCGTGGTGAGGGTGGCGGTCACCGGCGCCATGGAGTTCCAGTCCGTGCACATCGACCCGTCCGCGGTCGATCCCGCTGACGTCGAGATGCTGGAGGACCTGGTCTTGGCCGCCTTGCACGACGCCGTGGCGCGGGTGCAGGAGCTCAACCAGGAGGCGCTGGGCGGGTTCGGCAACACCCTTGGCGCGCTGGGCGGCGACCCTGAGGCCCTGGGCGGGCTGGGCGGGCTGGTCGGCCCGGAGTGACGCCCGGCCCTGGCGGACCCGGACCTCGCTGATGTACGCCGCCCCCGTCCAAGAGCTGATCGACGAGCTGGGCCGCCTCCCGGGCATCGGTCCCAAGTCGGCGCAGCGCATCGCCTTCCACCTCCTCAAGCTGTCGCCCGAGGACGCCCTGCGACTGGCTGCGGCCATCTCGGCCGTGAAGGAGCGCATCCGTTTCTGCACCCGCTGCTTCAATGTGTCTGAAGGGGAGCTGTGCGAGCTGTGCACCGACAGCAGGCGCGATCCCACCTTGGTCTGCGTGGTCGAGGAACCTCGCGACATCGTGGCCGTGGAGAAGACCCAGGAATTCCGGGGGCAGTACCACGTCCTCCAGGGCGCCATCAGCCCCATCGAGGGCATAGGTCCCGACCAGCTGCGCGTTCGTGAGCTGCTGTCGAGGATCGAGACCGAGGGCGTGGCCGAGGTGATCCTCTGCACCAACCCCAACCTGGAGGGCGAGGCCACCGCCATGTACCTGGCCCGCCTCCTGAAGCCCCTGGGCCTGCGGGTGACCCGCATCGCCAGCGGTCTACCCGTGGGGGGGGACCTGGAGTACGCCGACGAGCTCACGCTGGGCCGGGCCCTGGAGGGCCGCCGAGAGGTGGAGGCCTGAGGCCCTCGGTCCCGGCCGGGGTGAGCGGCCGGGGGTTGCTTCAGGCCAGCGAGCGCAGGAGCAGGGCGTCGCCCTGGCCGCCGCCGCCGCACAGGGCGGCCACGCCCAGCCCCCCGCCCCGCCGGCGCAGCTCCAGCAGGAGCGTGAGGGCCAGGCGGGTGCCCGACATCCCGATGGGATGGCCCAGGGAGATGGCGCCGCCGTTGACGTTGGTGACGTCGTCGCCTATGCCCAGGTCGTCCATGGACGCCAGTCCCACGGCGGCGAAGGCCTCGTTGAACTCGAACAGGGAGACCTCGCCCACGCTTTTGCCCACCTTCTCCAGCGCCTTGCGGGTGGCCCGGGAGGGCTGGGTGAGCAGGGAGGCGTCGGGACCGGCGACCTGGCCGTAGCTGACGAACTCCCCCAGGGGCGTGACGCCCAGCTGGTCGGCCCTGGCGCGCGACATCACCACGACCGCGGCCCCGCCGTCGGAGATCTGGCTGGCGTTGCCCGCGGTGATCGTGCCGTCGGCCTCGAAGGCGGGCTTGAGCTTGGCCAGGTTGTCGACCGTCGTGCCCGGACGGACGCCCTCGTCGGTGTCGACCAGGATGGGGTCGCCCCGGCGCTG
Organism: Actinomycetota bacterium; assembly: GCA_005884125.1. Taxonomy (GTDB): domain Bacteria; phylum Actinomycetota; class Acidimicrobiia; order Acidimicrobiales; family AC-35; genus AC-35. The sequence goes on from VAXP01000117.1 coordinate 47,518, forward strand.
GGGCACTTCGACGGACACGATCTCGTCGGCCAGGCGCCCCTCCTTCTGGGCCGCGGACGCCCGCTCGTGGGAGGCGGCGGCGAAGGCGTCCTGGCGATCCCGGGCCACGGTCTTGGCCTTGAGGTAGCGCTCGGTGCCTGCGCCCATGGCGCAGACGTCGAAGGCGCAGAACAACCCGTCGTACATCATGGAATCGACGATCGTCTTGTCGCCCATGCGCAGGCCGGCCCTGGCCTCGGGCAGCAGGTAGGGGGCGTTGGTCATGGACTCCTGACCGCCGGCCACGACGATGTCGGCGTCGCCCGCCGCGATCATCTGGTCGGCCAGGTAGATGGAGTTGAGACCGGAGAGGCACACCTTGTTGACGGTGGTGGCCGGGGTGGTCATGGGGATGGCGGCCTTCACCGCGGCCTGGCGGGCGGGGATCTGTCCCGCGCCGGCCTGCAGCACCTGGCCCATGAGGACGTAGTCGACCTGGTCGGGCGCCACTCCGGCCCGCTCCAAGGCGGCCTTGATGGCGATCCCCCCCAGCTCGGCCCCACTGAAGCCGGCCAGCGCCCCCGAGAGCTTCCCGATCGGGGTACGGGCCCCCGCCACGATGACCGAACCAGGCATGCGCCACCTCCAGACAGGACGAGTCCACCAAGTCTATGAAGGGCGGCGCCGCGGTGGCCAAAGGTGCCAGGGTGGAGCCGCCGCCGGGCCACGGGTAGTTTGCCGAGCATGCGAGCTTTTCTCGAGGCCATCGAGGCACGGGCACCCGGCGAGGAGCTGGCCGCCATCCCCTTGCCCGACACCTACCGGGCCGCGGTGGTGCTCAAGGACGAGGTGGGCATGTTCGAGGGCCGGCCCTCGGAGCAGAAGGATCCTCGCCAGTCGCTCCACGTCCAGGAGGTCCCCGTCCCCGAGCTCGCCCCGGACGAGGCCTACGTGGCCGTGATGGCCAGCGCCATCAACTTCAACACGGTCTGGACCTCCATCTTCGAGCCCCTGCCCACGTTCGGGTTCCTGGAGAGGCTGGGCAAGGAGAGCCGCTGGGGTGCCCGCCACAACCTGCCCCACCACGTGGTCGGTTCGGACGCCTCGGGCGTTGTCGTCCGCGTGGGCTCGGCCGTTCGCAACTGGAAGCCCGGCGACCGGGTCGTCATCCACTGCAACTACGTCGACGACCAGGACCCCTCGGCCCACGACGACGCCATGCTGGCTGCCAACCAGCGCATCTGGGGTTTCGAGTCCAACTTCGGCGGCCTGGCCGACCTCACCGTGGTGAAGGCCAACCAGATCATGCCCAAGCCCGCCCACCTGAGCTGGGAGGAGGCGGCGTGCAACGCCCTGTGCAACTCCACCTCCTATCGCATGCTGGTGGGGCGCAACGGCGCCCGCATGAAGCAGGGTGACACCGTGCTGGTGTGGGGAGCGACGGGAGGGCTGGGCGGCTACGCGGTGCAGTACGTGCTCAACGGCGGGGGGATCCCCGTCGGCGTGGTGAGCTCGCCCGAGAAGGTCAAGCTGCTGGAGGACCTCGGCTGCGAGGCGGTGATCGACCGCAAGGCGGCCGGCTACCGCTTCTGGAGCGATGAGCACACCCAGGACGAGCGCGAGTGGCGCCGCCTGGGCAAGGACATCCGCAGCCTGGTCGGGGAGGACCCCGGCATCGTGTTCGAGCATCCCGGCCGCCAGACCATGGGGGCCTCGGTCTTCGTCTGCGCCCGGGGCGGGACGGTCGTCACGTGCGCGGCGACCTCGGGCTACATGATCGAGTACGACAACCGCCATCTGTGGATGAAGCTGAAGACCATCAAGGCCAGCCACTTCGCCAACTACAGGGAGGCGTGGGAGGCCAACGCCCTCATCGCCCGGGGGATGATCCAGCCCATCCTGTCGGCGGTGTACCCGCTCGAGCAGACCGGTGAGGCCGCCTACCAGGTCCACCACAACCTGCACGAGGGCAAGATCGGCGTGCTCTGCCTGGCTCCCCGCGAGGGTCTGGGCATAGACGACCCCGAGCTGCGGGCCAAGGTGGGCGAGGACCGCATAACCCTGTTCCGCCGCCACGGCGCATGAGCGCTCTCACCGAGCTCGACCACGTCGGCATAGCCGTGCACGACCTCGAGGCGGCGGTGAGCTGGTATGCGGAGATGTTCGGGGCCACCGTCGCCCACCGCGAGCGCATCGAGTCCGACGGTGTGGACGAGGCCCTCATCAAGGTGGCCGACTCCTACATCCAGCTCCTGGCGCCCTACACGGACTCCTCCCCGCTGGCCAAGTTCCTGGAGAGGCGGGGAGAGGGCATCCACCATGTGGGCTACCGCGTCGAGGACTGCGACGCGGCCCTGGAGGACGTGAAGGCCAAGGGGGCCCGGGTGGTCGACGAGCATCCCCGCACCGGGAGCCGGGGCACGACCGTCGCCTTCCTCCACCCCAAGTCGGCCTTCGGGACCCTCATCGAGCTCGTCCAGGAGTAGGCGCGGGTCGGGCGCCGGTGAAGGTCCATCTGGTCGACGGCACCTTCGAGCTCTTCCGCCACCACTTCGGCCGGCCCGGCCACGTGACGGCCGAGGGCCGGGAGGTGGCCGCCACCAGGGGCGTGCTCACCTCGCTGCTGGGGATGCTGTCGTCCGGCGCCACCCACCTGGGCGTGGCCACCGACCACGTGGTCGAGTCGTTCCGCAACGGGCTGTGGCCCGGCTACAAGACGAGCGAGGGCATGCCCCCCGAGCTCCTCCAGCAGTTCCCCTTGCTGGAGGAGGCGGTGGCCGCCCTGGGGCTCGTGGTGTGGCCCATGGTCGAGCTGGAGGCGGATGACGCCATGGCCTCGGCCGCGGCCGTGGCCGCCGAGGACCCCGAGGTGGAGCAGGTGCTCATCTGCACCCCGGACAAGGACCTGGCCCAGGCCGTTCGGGGCAGGCGCGTCGTGCAGCTCGACCGGCGCCGCCCGCCCTCGGCCCGGGGCGACCCCGACCGCCGCGGGTCGCAAGCGTCGGCCGGGACCGTGGTGGACGAGGCCGGCGTCGTCGCCCGCTTCGGGGTCCCGCCCGAGTCGATCCCCGACTGGCTGGCCCTGGTCGGCGACTCGGCCGACGGCTACCCGGGCCTGCCCGGCTGGGGGCCGCGCTCGGCCAGCGGGGTGCTGGCCAAGTACGGGCACCTGGAGGCCATCCCCGACCAGCCCTGGCGCTGGGACGTGGACGTCAGGGGGGCGACCTCGCTGGCCGCCACCCTGGTGGCCCAGCGGGACATGGCCCTTCTCTTCCGGGACCTGGCCACCCTGCGCATCGACCGCTCCCTGTTGGGCGGGGTGGGCGAGCTCCGCTGGCGGGGGCCTGCTCCCGAGCTGGCCGAGCTGTGCCGGCGCATCGACGCCACGCCCCTGGCCGAGCGGGCTGCCCGGCTGGCCCCCGCGCCGGGATGAGGACCGGGATCAGCCGTTCCCCAGGGCGGGGGGAAGGGGGCGGGCCAGGGCGTCGTCCAGGAGCTCGAGGTAGCGGCTGCGGCTGACCTCCACCACCCCCAGGCTGCGCAGGTGGGGGGTGACCCACTGCACGTCGAGGAGCGAGGCTCCCCCCTCCTTCAGCATCCCGACCAGGGTCACGAGGGCCACCTTGGAGGCGTCGGTGGCCCGGTGGAACATGCTCTCGCCCGCGAAGAGCCCCCCGATGGCGACGCCGTAGAGGCCGCCGGCCAGCTGGCCGCCGGGCCCCCGGGCCTCCACGCTGTGGGCCCAGCCCAGGTGGTGGAGGCGGACGTAGGCGTCGCGGATGTCGTCGCTGATCCATCCCCCGGCCCGACCGGGATCGGCGCAGGCGGCGACCACATCCTCGAAGGCGGTGTCGACGGTGATCTCGAAGCGGCCGCAGGCCCGGCGCAGGGAGCGGCTGACCCGGAGGCCGCCGAGGGGGAGCACGCCCCGAGGGTCGGGTGACCACCAGGCCAGCACCCGTCGGCTGCTCCCGGCGCCCACGCCGGGGGTGGGCACGTCCACGGGCATGGGGAAGGCCCCGGAGCGGTAGGCGGCGAGCAGCGTCCCCGGCTGCAGGTCGGCGCCGATGCCCACGAGGTCGCCGTCCTCCCCGTCCCCGTCGCCCCGTCCGCCCCCTCCGCTCGGCCTCATGCGGTCGGGCTGGAAGGCCCAGGGCGACGGCGGCGGCTCGATCGGCACTCCAAAGAGTGTCACCGGTACCGTTGCCCCTATGCCTGACCATCCCATGAACGAGCGCATCGAGGAGCTGGCGGCGCGCAAGGACCAGGCCCGCAAGGCGGGCTCGCCCCGCGCCGTCCAGCGCCAGCACGACCGGGGCAAGATGACGGCGCGCGAGCGGGTCGAGTACCTCCTTGACGAGGGCAGCTTCCAGGAGCTCGACATGCTCGGCCGCCACCGCGTGGGAGAGGCGCTGGCGGAGCGGCCCTACACAGACGGCATCATCACCGGCTTCGGCACCATAGAGGGCCGGCGGGTGTGCCTCTTCAGCCAGGACTTCACCGTCTTCGGCGGAGCGCTGGGGGAGGTCTTCGCCGAGAAGGTCCACAAGGTCATGGACCTGGCCAGCTCCCTGGGGGTCCCCATCATCGGCCTCAACGACGGCGCCGGCGCCCGAATCCAGGAGGGGGTGGTATCCCTCGCCATGTACGGCGGCATCTTCCACCGCAACGTGCAGGCCTCGGGGGTGATCCCCCAGATCAGCGTCATCATGGGCCCCTGCGCCGGGGGCGCGGTGTACAGCCCGGCCCTCACCGACTTCGTGTTCATGGTGCAGGACACGTCCTACATGTTCATCACCGGGCCCGACGTGGTGAAGTCGGTCACGGGCGAGGACGTGACCCACGAGCAGCTGGGCGGGGCCATGACCCACGCCACCCGCTCGGGCGTGTGCACGTTCGTGGCGCCCGACGACAAGGCCGGCTTGGAGGACGTGCGCTACCTGCTCTCCTTCCTGCCGCCCAACAACCTGGAGGAGCCGCCCTGGGTGCAGCCCACCGACGACCCGGTCCGGCCCTGCCCGGGCTTGATCGACCTCATGCCCTCCAGCTCCAACCAGGCCTACGACATGCGCAGGGTGATCACCACCGTGCTCGACGACGGCGAGTTCTTCGAGTACTCGCCCCACTGGGCCGGAAGCCTGGTATGCGGGTTCGGCCGCCTCGACGGCCACGTCGTGGGCATCGTCGGCAACCAGCCCCAGATCCTGGCCGGCGTGCTCGACATCGACTCCTCCGAGAAGGGGGGCCGCTTCGTGCGCACGTGCGACGCCTTCAACATCCCCCTCGTCACCTTCGTGGACGTGCCCGGGTTCCTGCCCGGTACCGACCAGGAGTACGGGGGGATCATCCGCCACGGCGCCAAGCTGCTCTACGCCTTCTGCGAGGCCACCGTGCCCAGGATCCAGCTCATCACCCGCAAGGCCTACGGCGGCGCCTACGTGGTCATGAACTCCAAGTCGATCGGCGCCGACCTGGCCTACGCCTGGCCCTCGGCCGAGTTCGCGGTCATGGGCGCCAGCGGCGCGGTCGAGATCCTCTACCGCCGGGAGCTGGCCGAGGCCTCCGACCCCGTGGCCCGGCGGGCCGAGCTGGTCGAGGAGTACTCGGAGCGCCACGTCAACCCCTGGGCCGCGGCCGAGCGGGGCTACGTCGACGACGTCATCGACCCGGCCGACACCCGCGCCGTGCTCGTGCGCAGCCTCCACATGCTGCGCAGCAAGCGGGAGGAGCTGCCCAAGCGCAAGCACGGGAACGTGCCCCTTTGACCCCCACCGCGCCATCGCCCGAGGAGCTGGCCGCCATCGTGGCCGCGGTGGAGATGTGCTGGCCCCGACCGGCGCCGGCCCCGGCCCCGGCGGCCGAGTCCCCGCCCGCCTGGCGTTTCTCGGGCCGGTGGTGGGCCCAGCCCCTGGCTCTACGCCGCGAGCGGCCGTGGGCCGCGGGCCGGCCCCGGTGAGCAGGGCCCGGCGGGTGCCCCGGCCATGACCGGGGCCCTGGCCGAGGTCACCACGGTGGCGGACGACGAGATCGTGGTGCACGTCCCTACCGCCCCCGGGCTCGAGGACGACGGGAGGGTCCGGGTGGTGCGGCGGGTGGGTCTCGATCCTGACAGCGACCACGACGTGGAAGGCATGAAGGTGCGCACCCTGGCCCGGCCCCCGGGGGAGCGGCTGGCCACGGTGGCCACGGTCAACGACGTGCACTTCGGCGAGATCGAGTGCGGGGTGATCGAGGGTCTCGAGCTGGGCCCCGTGCTCCGCGTCGGTCCGGGCGAGCCGCCCTACCCGCAGACGATGAACCGGGCCGCGGTGGCCGAGATCGTGGTCCTCGGGCCCGACGCGGTCGTGGCCAAGGGGGACCTGACCACGCACGGGACAGAGGAGGAGTTCCGCACCTTCCTCGACCACTACCAGCCCGCCTTCGGGGACCGGCTCCACTACGTGCGAGGCAACCACGACGCCTACCAGGGCGCCACCTTCGCCTCCGACGCGCCGCTGGAGGTGACCCTTCCCGGCGTCATCCTGGCCATCCTCGACACCGCCGTACCCGGGCTGGCCTCAGGCGGGGTGAGCGCCGAACAGCTGGACTGGCTGGACGAGTTGGGCGGGCGGGCCGACCGGCCCGTGCTGGTGTTCGGTCACCACCACCCCTGGGCCCCCGGGTCGCCGAGCCGCCCCGAGGGCTACTTCGGCATCCACCCCGACGACTCCGAGCGCCTGGTCGAGGTGGTGGCCCGCCGGCCCAGGCTGGTCGGCTACTTCGCCGGCCACACCCACCGCAACCGGGTACGGCGCTTCCCCGCCACCGGGCCGGTGCCGTGGGTCGAGGTGGCCAGCGTCAAGGACTTCCCGGGCAGTTGGGCCGAGTACCGGGTGTTCGAGGGCGGCATCCTCCAGATCCACCGGCGTATCTCCTCGCCCGAGGCCCTGGACTGGTCCGAGCGCACCCGGGCCCTGTTCGGCGGGATGTACCCCTCTTATGCCTTCGGCCGGGTCGAGGACCGGTGCTTCGCCATCTCGGCGGCGCGCTGACCATTGATTCAATGGCCCGAACTGACTAGTCCGTCAACCATTCCGAGTCATATCCGCCTAGTTATCCCCCGGCGGTGGAAACCTTGGGGACATCCAGTGGGTGGCTCAGCTGAGGTCGGCCCGGGCCACCTCGACCTGGCCGAGGCCCGATCCCGACTCGGCCCGGCAGGCGCGGGCCAGGGCCCCCCGGGCCCGGGCCAGGATCTCCTCGGCGGCCAGGCCGTGGCTGGGGTAGGCGGCGACGCCGGCGGCCAGGCGCCGTACCGGCCCGGGCGAGCCGCCCCGGCTGGCGCTCCCGCGGGCCAGGGCGATCTGGAGACGCTCGGCCGTCCAGACCCCACCCTCCTCGCTGGTGTCCTCGAGGAGCAGGGCGAAGGTGGCGGGCCCGGTGCGGCAGGCGATGTCGGCCTCCCGCAGGGTGCGGCGCAGCACGGAGACGAACTGGCGCACGGCCTCGGTGCGGGCGCCACGGCTGACGACATCGGGCCCCAGCTCCACGTCGAGCAGCACCACGGTCACGGGCCAGAGGTGACGGCGGCCCGAGGCCACCCTGCTGTCCAGGGCCAGCTCGAAGAAGCGCCCGTCGGGCAGCCCGCTCTCCTCGTCGACCACGTCGCGGGCCTTCTGCTCGGCCGCCAGCTGCAGGTCGCGCATGCTGGTGAGGGCGGCCGCGGAGGCCGCTTCCTCCTCGGCGGCGCGGACCCGGTGCAGGAGCAGGGCGCTGGCCCCCGCGGCAAACAGAGCGCAAAGAGCAGCCACGCCGGCCAGGGCGGGGACGGAGAAGACGATGGCCCCCACGCCGGCAGCCAGGCCCGCCAGCCCGCTCAGGAGCCCAGGCAGCACTCGCCGGTCCACGCCTTCCCATCGGCCGGAGGCCGCCCAGAATCAAGTGCTCGGACCGGTTTGCCCGCATGACCGCGGCCTTTTGTGCCGGCCCGGCCGGTCAGGCCCCGATGGGCGTGCGCCGGCGCCGCTCCACCAGGTCGGCCAGCTCGGCCATGATGCGGCTGAGGGCGAAGTCCTTCGGCGTGTAGACGGCGGCCACTCCGAGCTCGGCCAGCTTGGGCTGGTCGGCCTCGGGGATGATCCCCCCGACCACCACCGGCGCCCCCACCCCGGCCTCCCGCAGCCGGCGGATCACCTCGGGCACCAGATCCAGGTGGCTGCCGGAGAGGATGGACAGGCCCACCAGGTCGACGTCCTCGTCCCTGGCCGCCGCCGCGATCTGCTGGGGCGTCTGGCGGATCCCCTGGTAGACGACCTCGAAGCCGGCGTCACGGGCGGCCACGGCCACCTGCTCGGCCCCGTTGGAGTGGCCGTCCAGTCCGGGCTTGGCCACCAGCAGGCGGGGAGGTCCCCCGGCCATGACCCGCACCCGCGCCGCCACCTGAGCCAGCTGGTCGCCGTGCCTGCCCACCGCCGCGGCCACTCCCGTGGGGGCGCGGTACTCGCCGAAGACCTCCCTCAGGGCGCCGGCCCACTCGCCCGTCGTCCCCCCGGCATGGGCCAGGGCGATGGTCGCGGGCATGACGTTCTCCTCGGTCCCGGCCACGCGGCGCAGCTCGTCCAGCGCCCGCGTCACGGCCGTGGCGTCGCGCTGGGCCCGCCAGCGTCCCACCTCCTCCCGCAGCTCGGACTCCACCGCGGGGTCGACCTTGAGGAAGCTCTCCGCCCCGGCCAGGGGGGAGGGCGCGCTCTCGGTAAAGCAGTTGACCCCGACCACGGGCAGGTCGCCCGACTCGATGCGCCTGGTCCGGTCGGCATGGCTGCGCACGAGCCTGCCCTTCAGCTCGTCGATGGCGGCGAAGGCGCCACCGAGGGACAGCACGTCGTCGAGCTCCGCTTGGGCGGCGTCGACGAGCTCGGCCGTCTTGGTCTCCATCACCTTGGAGCCCTCGAAGATGTCCTCGTGCTCGAGCAGGTCGGTCTCGTAGGCCAGCACCTGCTGCATGCGCAGGGCCCACTGCTGGTCCCAGGGCCGGGGCAGGCCCAGGGCCTCGTTCCAGGCCGGCAGCTGGATGGAACGGGCCCGGGCGCCCTTGGAGAGGGTCACGCCCAGCATCTCGAGCACGATGCGCTGCACGTTGTTCTCGGGCTGCACCTCGGTCAGGCCCAGCGAGTTGACCTGCACGCCGTAGCGGAAGCGGCGCAGCTTGGGGTCGGTGACGCCGTAGCGATCGGCGCAGATGCGGTCCCACATGCTGGTGAAGGCCCGCATCTTGCAGGTCTCCTCGACAAAGCGGATGCCGGCGTTGCAGAAGAACGAGATACGGCCCACCACGGCGGGGAACTCGTCCTGGTCGACCTGGCCCGACTGGCGCACGGCGTCGAGCACGCCGATGGCGTCGGCCAGGGCGTAGGCCAGCTCCTGCACGGGCGTGGCCCCCGCCTCCTGCAGGTGGTAGCTGCACACGTTGATGGGATTCCACCGGGGGATGTGCTTGACCGTGTAGGCGATGAGGTCGACGGTCAGGCGCCGGCTGGGCTCGGGCGGGAAGGCGTACGTTCCCCGGGACAGGTACTCCTTGATGATGTCGTTCTGGGTCGTGCCCGCGAGCACGCTGGGGTCGGTCCCCTGGTCCTCGGCGTTGGCCACGTACAGGCCCAGCAGCCACGCCGCGGTGGCGTTGATGGTCATGGAGGTGGTGAGCTCGCCCACGGGTATGCCCTGCAGGAGGTGCTCCATGTGGCCCAGATGGGCGATGGGAACGCCCACCTTCCCGACCTCGCCCCCGGCTCGGGAGGTCGAAGGCGATCGACAGACCCGTCTGGCCCTTGGCCAGATTGCTCCGGTAGAGCTCGTTCGACGCCCGGGCCGTCGAGTGGCCGGAGTAGGTGCGCATCACCCACGGTCGATCCGCCATGGGTCCATTGTCCTGCGCCGCTCCACCCGTTGTCATACCGGCGGGGCCTCCCCTGCGACGCGCCGCAGCACCGGCGCGGCGGGCTCAGCGGCGCCCGTACTCGTAGAAACCCTTGCCCGACTTGCGCCCGAAGAGCTCGGCCGAGACCATGCGCCGCAGCAGGGGCACGGGGGCGTAGTTGGGATCGCGGAACTCGTCGTAGAGGGCATCCAGGATGGCCAGGCTGGTGTCCAGCCCCACCAGGTCGAGCAGGGCGAAGGGCCCCATCGGGAACCCGCAGCCGCCCTTCATGGCCGTGTCGATGTCCTCCTTGGAGGCAACCCCCGACTCGAGCAGGCGCACGGCGTTGTTGAGGTAGGGGAAGAGCAGGGCGTTGACCACGAAGCCGGCCTGGTCCTTGACCTCCACCGGCTCCTTGCCGCAGGCGGCGGCGAAGGACCTGGCCTCGGTGATGGTCTCCTCGCTGGCCGTGAGGGGGCGCACGATCTCCACCAGCGACATCACCGGGGCGGGATTGAAGAAGTGGATCCCGCACACCCGGTCGGGCCGGCCCGTCTGCATGGCCAGCTCGACGACCGGGAGCGTGGAGGTGTTGCTGGCCAGGATGGTGCTCTCCCCGCACAGGCGGTCGAGCTCGGTGAACAGGTGGCGCTTGGCCACCATGTCCTCCACGATCGACTCCAGCACCAGGTCGCAGTCGGTCAGGTCGCGCAGGTCGGAGGTCACCGCCACCCGAGCCAGGGTGGCGTCACAGTCCTCCTGGGTGATGCGCTCCTTCTCCACCTGGCGCCGCAACGACTTCTCCAGCCCGGCCAGCATGGAGTCGGCGGTGGCCTTCTGCCGCGAGCGCAGCACGACCTCGAAGCCGTTCCTGGCTGCGCACTCGGCCACGCCCGAGCCCATGATCCCTGAACCGACGATCCCCAAGCGCTTGATGGTCATGGCCGCACACACTACCGAGCGGTAGGTTCCCGGCCCGAGGCCGGGCCCCGGGTCGATAGCGTGTCCCGCGGTGCCCGACCCGCTGGCCACGCTGCATCAGGGGATCGATGCCGCCCTCGAGCGGGCCGGCCTGCGGCATCGCCGCAGCGCCCTGCTGGCCTCGGCCACCGGCCAGGTGGTCGAGCTGGGAGCGGCGACGGGGGCCAACCTCTCCCTCTACGACGGCGACCGGGTGGCGATGGTCGTGGCCCTGGAGACCCATCCCGGGCTGCGCCGGCGCCTGCTGGCCCGGGTGGCGGGCGCGCCCGTCCCCGTCGAGGTGCACGAGGCCGGGATCGAGGACTGCGGCCTGCCCGACGCCTACGCCGACACGGTCGTCAGCACCCTGGCCCTGTGCCGGGAACCCGACCTGGTGCGGGCCCTGCTCGCCGTGCGCCGGCTGCTCCGGCCCGAGGGCAGCCTGCTCTTCCTGGAGCACGTGCGCACCCCCGGACCCCTGGGCGGGCTGCAGCGGGTGGCGTCCCCGGGCTGGTCCCGCCTGCGCCACGGGTGCCGCCTCGACCGTGACGTGCCCGGCGCGGCCCGGGAGGCGGGCCTGGACGTCACCGAGTGCGAGAGCTTCACCCTGCGCCCGCCCAACCCAGTCCTGCGCACCGCGGTGGTGGGCTCCGCCCGGCCCCGGCCGGCGGGGGCCGGCCCCGGCGAGGACGGCGCGGGCCCGGAGGGCGGGTGAGCCGGTGACGGGCTCGGCGGGCACGGTGGCTCTGGTGGGAGGGGCGGAGTGGCGGGAGAAGTGCAGCTTCGACGCCGAGCTGCTCCGGGCCTCGGGCGGGACCGAGGTCCTGGTGCTGCCCACCGCGGCCGCCTACGAGCACCCCGAGCGGGCGGTGGAGACGGCGGCCCGGCACTTCTCCTCCCTGGGGGGCACCGTCCGCGGCCTCATGGTCCTGCGCCGCCCCGACGCCGAGGCGGCCGAGAACGTGGAGGCGGTGCGGGCCAGCCGCTTCATCTACATGGGAGGAGGCTCCCCCCTCCACCTGCGCTCGGTCCTC
>VAXP01000117.1:59460-63623 GCA_005884125.1 Actinomycetota bacterium
CACCCTGGGGCTGGGCCTGATCGAGCAGCTGGCCCTCATCCCCCACTACGACTCCTGGTCGCCGGAGAAGGCCCACCGCACCATCCAGCTCGCTCCCGCCGCCATCCCCGTGGTGGGGGTGGACGAGCAGACGGCGCTGATCCGTGACCCGGACGGGTCCTGGCGGGTCAGCGGGGCGGGAACGGTGAGCGTGTTCCTCGACCGCGCCCCCGCCGACGTCGGCGTGCTGCCCCGCTGAGCTCGGCCCGCCCGGCCCCCGCGCCGGACCCGGCCCGGCCCCCGCGCCGGACCCGGCCCGGCCCCGACGCCTACTCGGACTCGGTGACGGTGACCGACTCGATCATCACCTGCTCCTTGGGCGTACCCGACTTGGTGCCGATGGCGTCGATGGAGGCGACCACGTCCAGGCCTTTCACCACCTTGCCGAACAGGGAGTAGCTGGGCGGCAGTCGCACGCCGTCGGCCCCGCTGATGACGAAGAACTGGCTCCCGTTGGTGTTGGGCCCGGCGTTGGCCATGGCCAGGGAGCCCACCTCGTAGCGGCCCGGAGCAGGCAGCTCGTCCTCGAAGCGGTATCCGGGGCCGCCCCGGCCCGTCCCCTCCGGGTCGCCGCCCTGGAGCACGAAGCCGGGGATGACCCGGTGGAAGGTGACCCCGTCGTAGTAGTGGTAGCGGGCCAGGAAGACGAAGTTGTTGACCGTCTTGGGTGCGCCCGCGGGGTCGAAGGCCACCGTCATGGTGCCCTTGCTGGTGACGATCTCGGCGCTGTAGCGCTTGGACGGGTCGATGCACATGGGCGGGGGGCCGTCGAAGCGCTGGCGCTTGGGGCTGGATCCGTCCTCGGCCGGGCGGTCGGTGGGGGTCACGGCTTCTCCTCGGTTCTGGTCATGACTCCGCGATCGTCACCGAGACCATCTTGTGGACGACCTTCGGTGGGTTGGGATCGGCGTCGGCGCCGTCGGCCTCGATCTTCTTGGCTACATCCAGCCCCGCCGTCACCGTGCCCACGTACGAGTACTGGGGGGGCAGGGCCGCGCCCTGGTCGCCCACGATGATGAAGAACTGGCTGCCCGTGCTGTGGGGGGCGCCGGTCTTGGCCATGGCCAGCTGGCCCACGGCGTACTTGCCCGACTTGGGGGGCTCCTCGGCGATGGTGTAGCCGGGGCCGCCCGAGCCCGTCCCCTGGGGGTCGCCGCACTGGTCGACGAAGCCCTTGACGACCCGGTGGCACACCACGCCGTCGTAGAAGTGGCTACGGGCCAGGGCCACGAAGTTGTTCACGGTGACGGGGGACTGGTCGGCCGCCAGCTGCACCGTCATGGGTCCGGCGTCGAAGTTGATGGTGGCCGTGTAGTGCTTGGCCGGATCGATGCAGCGCTGGAAGGAGTCCTTGAAGGTGGTGACACGGGCGCCGCTGGCATCGGCGGCGGGGCAGGCCGTCGTCCCGAAGGCGGCGGCCACGGCCGTGGTCGGGGTGGAGGCGAGGGTGGTGGTCGTCTTGGTCGAGACCTTGGTGGACTTCTTGCTCCTGAACTTCCCGAGGGAGGCCAACACCGCGAGGACGAGGGCGGCCGCCACGGCGATGCGGATGGCGTTGCGGCGCTGGGCCCGGCGCTTCTGCGCGGCCTTGACCTGAGCCTGCCGGTACTGACGGCCCTCCCGTTTGCGTTGGCGCTTGGCGCTGGGCACGGGCGGTCACGCTACCCGCGGGGGCACCCCCGCGAGCCGGCGCGAAGGGCCGAGAAGAGCCGGCCGGTCGGGACCCCGCTGGTAGGTTGCCCACCTCGTGGGCCTGACCGTCCAGAAGTTCGGTGGCACCTCCGTGGCCGATGCCGACCGCATCAGGGCCGTGGCCGACCACGTGGCCCGCACCCGCAGGCAGGGCCACGACGTGGCCGTGGTGGTGAGCGCCATGGGCAAGACCACCGACGAGCTCATCCGCCTCGCCCAAGACGTGAGCGTCACCCGCCCCGGTCGGGAGGTCGACATGCTGCTCACGGCCGGGGAGCGCATCTCCGCCGCCCTGGTCTCCATGGCCCTGGCCGACCTGGGCGTGATGGCCACGTCGTTCACCGGCAGCCAGGCCGGGATCATCACCGACACGACCCACGGGCGGGCCAAGATCCTGGAGGTGAGGGCCGACCGGGTGCGGGACGCCCTATCCCAGGGCAGGGTGCCGGTGGTGGCCGGTTTCCAGGGCGTATCCACCGACCGCGACGTCACGACCCTGGGGCGGGGCGCGTCCGACACCACAGCGGTGGCCCTGGCCGCGGCCCTGGGTGCCGAGGTGTGCGAGATCTACACCGATGTCTCGGGCGTGTTCACGGCCGATCCCCGCATCGTCCCCGAGGCCCGCCGTCTGGCCCAGCTCTCCTTCGAGGAGATGCTGGAGATGGCCGACACCGGCGCGCGGGTGCTGATGCCCCGCTCGGTCGAGTTCGCCCGCAACCACGGCGTGACGCTGCACGTGCGCTCCAGCTTCACGTGGGAGCCGGGCACGTGGGTGAAGGAGGAGGACCCGTCCATGGAGCAGGCCATCGTCTCGGGCATCACCCACGACACCTCGGAGGCCAAGGTGACGGTGACGGGTGTGCCCGACCGCCCCGGAATCGCCGCTCGTCTCTTCCGTTCACTGGCCGACCGGGGCGTGAACGTGGACATGATCGTGCAGAACGTGTCCATCCACGGCACCACCGACATCTCCTTCACCGTTCCCAAGCTGGAGCTGGACGCCGCCCTCGAGGTCACCAGGGAGCACGCGGGCGAGATCGGGGCCAACGACGTGCTGGCCGACAGCGGCGTGGCCCGGGTGTCGCTCATCGGCGCGGGGATGAAGACCCATCCCGGCATCGCCGCCACCATGTTCGAGACATTGGCCAAGGAGAACGTCAACATCGAGATGATCTCGACGTCGTCCATCCGCATCTCCTGCGTCGTGCGCACGGCCGAGGTTGAACGGGCGGTGCAGGTCCTGCACGAGGCTTTCTCCCTGAGCTGAGTCTGACCTCGCAGGTCCGGGACAAAGCCGGGGGCCGTCGGCCCGTCGCCCCGTAGACTGGCGGCATGGTGCAAGTGGGCGTGTTCGGCGCGACCGGGCAGGTGGGCGGGGTCATGCGCACGCTGCTGGCCGAGCGCGCCTTTCCTGTGTCCGGAATCCGTTACTTCGCCTCTTCCCGCTCGACCGGGAGGCGGCTGCCCTGGGCGGGCGGCGAGGTGGTCGTGGAGGACGTGGCCACCTCCGACTTCGCCGGCCTCGACATTGCCCTCCTCTCCATGGGTGCCACCGCGTCGCGCCAGCACGCGGCGCGGGTGGCGGCCCAGGGGGCCACGGTGATCGACAACTCCTCCGCCTGGCGCATGGATCCCGACGTGCCCCTGGTGGTGCCCGAGGCCAACGGGGACGTCCTCGCCAGCATCCCCAAGGGGATCGTGGCCAACCCCAACTGCACCACCATGGTCGCCATTCCGGTGCTGGCCCCCCTGCACCGGGAGGCCGGGCTGCGCCGCCTGGTGGTGTCGACCTACCAGGCCGTGTCCGGGGCCGGGGGAGCCGGTGTGGAGGAGCTCGACGAGCAGGTGCGCAAGGTGGGCGACGGCGCCGCCCGCCTCGCCTTCGACGGCGCCGCCCTGGACGCCGAGCTTCCCGCCATCTCCGTGTTCCCCGGGCCCATCGCCTTCAACGTGCTGCCCATGGCGGGGACGATGGTGGAGGACGGGGCCGGGGAGACCAACGAGGAGCAGAAGCTGCGCCACGAGACCCGCAAGATCCTGGGCCTCCCCGATCTGGCCGTCTCGGCCACGTGCGTGCGGGTGCCGGTCTTCACCGGCCACTCGCTCTCGCTCAACGCCGAGTTCGAGGCAGACCTGGACCCCGAGCGGGCCCGGGAGCTTCTGGCCCGCGCCCCCGGGGTGGCGGTGGTGGACGTGCCCACCCCGTTGCTCGCGACCGGGGCCGACCCGACCTATGTCGGCCGCATCCGCAGGGACAGCGGGGTCGAGCACGGGCTCGCCCTGTTCGTCTCGGGCGACAACCTGCGCAAGGGTGCGGCCCTCAACGCCATCCAGATCGCCGAGGCCCTGGTCTCCTGAGCTCCTGATCTACCCACAGGCGCAGGGACGGCAGCTGCACCGGGGGCAGCCGGCGGCGTAGCGCTCGGCCGCCT
>VAXP01000117.1:63635-80883 GCA_005884125.1 Actinomycetota bacterium
CTCCGGTCCGTCTCCCTTGCGCACGGCGCGGGCCAGCTCCCCGACTTCCTCGGCCAGCCAGGCCACGCTGGCCTCGACGCCCCGGGCCCTGTCCCTTTTCCCGTAGGTGTCGCGCATGAGGCGCTGGAAGCGGGCCAGGTCCACGTGCGGAGGCGCCTCAGTGGCGCTGGTGGCCCGGCGGGCCCGGCTGCTGTCCCGGAGCCGGGGCTCCCGGCGGAGGGGCTCCCGGCGGTGGTCCGGGAGGCGGAGCCCCCGGGCCGGGCGTGGGTCGGCCGCAGGACGACATGCACCAGGTCGTGGTGTAGGTCCCCCCGGCGGGAGCGCCCGGGCCGGTCTGGGGCCGGGCCTGACCGGTGACGAGCACCGTGGGTGCGGGCACCAGTGCGGGGTCGGGCGGGGCGAAACCCAGGACGGGGCGGTCGGCCAGGGCCTGGGTCATGAACGCGCTCCACATGCGAGCGGGAAAGGTCCCGCCGACGACGTTGATGCCCTGCACCCCGCGCATGGGGACCTCGCCGTCGGGGTCCCCCATCCACACCGCGGTGGCCAGGTCCGGGGTGTAGCCCACGAACCAGGCGTCCTGGTAGTTCTCGGCCGTGCCCGTCTTGCCCGCCACGGGATGGCCGGCGACGGCCGCCGCTTGGCCCGTACCCGACAGCACGACCTGCTGGAGGACCTGGGTCTCCTCCCGGGCCGTCTGGGCGCTCAGGGCTCTGTGGCCGGCGCCCTCGGCCCGCACCAGGGGCTTGCCGTCGGGCCCGTCCACCTCCTCGACCAGATGAGCGGGGCGGGCCATGCCTTCGGCGGCCAGGGTGGCGTAGGCCGAGGCCATCTGGAGCGGGGTCACCACGTTGGTGCCGAGCGTCATGGAAGGCACCAGGCTGAGGTGGGAGGTGATGCCCATGGAGTGGGCCAGGTCGGCGATGCGGCGCAGGCCCACCGTGGGCGCCAGTCGGGCGTAGGCGCAGTTGACCGAGTGCGCGGTCGCGTCGGTGAGGGTGATGGGGCCGAAGGCCTCGCCTTCGAAGTTGCCCGGCACCCACGGGTCGGGGGTCCCGCCTGGGTTGGCTATAGAGCACGGCGTGGAGCCGTCGAGAACGTCGGCCGGGGAGTAACCGGCCTCCAGGGCCGCGGCCAGGGTGAAGGCCTTGAAGGACGAGCCCGGCTGGCGGCCGGCACCGGCCAGGGCGGCGTCGAACTGGGACTGGCCGAAGTCGGGCCCTCCGACCAGGGCCCTCACCGCGCCCGTGCCCGGGTCCTCCGCCACCAGGGCGGCGGTGAGGTGACGATCGGTTTGGGGGAGGCCTCCGGCGATGGCGGCCTCGGCCTTGCGCTGCAGGCCGGGATCGAGCGTGGTTCGTATACGCAGACCACCGGCGAAGACGGCGAAGTAGCGGTCCCGCTGGGTCGCGCCCAGGCGGCGGTCGGCCAGAAGCTCCTGCCTGACCGCGTCGGTGAAGTAGTCACGACCCTCCGGCAAGCGATGGACGGACACGGGCAGGGGCTGGTCGGCCGAGGTGTGGCCCACCTCCGGTGCGAGGTGGTGGTGGGAGACGAGCAGGCCGAGCACGGTCTGGCGCCGCTGGCGGGCGGCGGCGGGCACCCGCATGGGGTTGTAGCCGTCGGGGTCCTGGATGAGACCGGCCAGGAGGGCGGCCTGGCCCGGATCGAGGCGGGAGGCGGGGACGGCGAAGTACGTCTCGGCCGCCGCCTCCACGCCGTAGGCGCCCTCGCCGAAATAGACGGTGTTGAGATAGCGCTCCAGGACGGCGCGCTTGCACAGCTCGTGCTCGACGCGGTCAGCCAGGACTATCTCTTTGATCTTCCGCCCTACGTTCCGCTTGGGGCTCAGGAGCGTGTTCTTCACCAGCTGTTGGGCGATGGTGGAGCCGCCCTGACGGGCCCGCCCTGCGGCCACGTCCTTGGCTAGGGCCCGGATCATGGCCGGCGGATCGACACCGCCGTGCTTCCAGAAATGGGCGTCCTCGGTGTCCACTACGGCGTCGACGAGCACCGGGGCCATCTGGCTCAGGGTCACCGGTTGGCGGTTGTCGTCGACGTGCAGCACGGCCAGCACGCTTCCGTCGGCTGCGTACACGATCGAGCGCTCGGCCAGTGGCGGCAGGACCACGTGGCCCTTGCGCATATGGGCCGACCCCGCGGCCGCGGCGACCGCGGCCCGGGTGGCGACGCCTGCTCCCAGCACGAGGACGAGGGTCGTGAGCGCGGTCGCGGCCGCGATGGCCATGAGCCGGACGACGAGCCGCTGAGGTCCGATGGTGACGAGGGGTTCGATGGCAGCGCTGGGCCGGACCTGCTCCACGGGCCATGGCCTCTCGGCCCGGGCCTTCCTCCACCCCCGGAGCGTGCGCACCCCCGCGGGGACGGCGGCCATCGCGGACAGGACCCGGGGCCCGACCCAGACGGCGGACCGCCCCGCGCCCCGGGTCACGGCGGCGAGCCCGACCCAGCCGGCGCGTGCGACGAGACGGCCCGCGGCCAGCATCAGCGCCAGGGCCGAGCCCGCCGCGGCGGCGACCATGCGGCGGAAGCCGGGCCAGTGCCGGCGCAAGAAGGCGGCCGTGCCCCTGGCCGCCCACAGGACGGCCCATGCCGTCCACGCGGCTCCGTCGCCCAGGGTGCGGGCCAGGGCGGCGAGGTCGGATGCAGCCTCGATGGCGGCCCCGGCGGCGATGGCGGCCAGCTCGCCCGGGGTGGCCCGCACCTCGGTCCACACCTGGGGCCAGTGCCGACGGGTCAAACGTCCGGTCCGTCGACCGGCCGCGAGGGCGAGTCGGGACAGGGCCCGTAGGCCCCGACCGCACGCCTTGAGGAGGGCCAGGACCCAGACCTCGGCGGTGGCCACCACGACCCGCCACCCGCTGTCGGCAGTGAGGGAACGTCCGTTTCCGCCGTCCTGGCCCCCGTCCCGGGCGC
Organism: Actinomycetota bacterium; assembly: GCA_005884125.1. GTDB lineage: Bacteria > Actinomycetota > Acidimicrobiia > Acidimicrobiales > AC-35 > AC-35. The sequence continues at coordinate 66,573 of VAXP01000117.1, forward strand.
CGTCCGAGGGCCGCGCGAGCTCCTGCGCTCGGGCGTGCTCGTCGAGCTGGTTTTCGCCGGTTTTGACAGGCAAGGGCGCCGGACCTCCGGGGGGCCTGCCCGACCACCTTATGGCTTATGGCCGATGGCCGGCCCGCACGGGTCATAACCCGAAACGTGCCCGCCCTACACATCTGACACAGCGGAGACACATCGTCGCTGTGGTCGTAGCTTTGACCGGTCGGCCGTGATCGACGGCGAAGGAGGCAGGCGTGCCCGAGTTCCCCACCATCACCCACGTGGCCCTGACCGTGCGCGACCTGGGCCGGAGCGTTCCCTGGTACCAGGCCCTGTTCGGCTCCAAACCCGTTCTCGACGAGGACACGGGTCCCTTCAGGCACGTGGTCTGGTTGCTCGGAGGACAGACGCTCGTCGGTCTTCACCAGTTCCCCGACCCCGCCGGCACCGAGGCCTTCGACGAGCGCAGGGTCGGGCTGGATCACCTGGCCTTCGCCTGCGCCAACCGCCAGGAGCTGCAACAGTGGGAAGGGCGGCTCAACGAGCTCGGCGTGGCCAACGGCGGGGTTGTCGACGCGCCCTACGGGTCAGGGCTGTCGTTCAGGGACCCCGACAACATCGCCCTGGAGTTCTTCGCTCCTCCTGGATGAGTCGACCGCGTGCTCATCCCTCCAGGCGGGCCCGCGTCGGGTCCGAGCTCGCGGCGCGCGAGAGAATCCCGGCGATGGCCGCCGATGCATGGGATCCTGCGCAATACAACCGGTACGCCGATGAGCGCGAACAGCCGTTCTGGGACCTCGCCAGGCTGCTCACACCGGCGCAGGATCCCGTGCTCGTGGACCTCGGATGCGGCGACGGACGTCTGACCGCGGCCCTGCACCACAGGCTCGGCGCTGCGCACACGGTCGGTGTCGACAATTCGCAGGCCATGCTCGCCCAAGCGGCCAGCCACGCGTCTGACACGATCGCATTCGATCTCGGCGACATCGGCGCGTGGCAGCAGCAGGAAACCTACGACGTGGTGTTCGCCAACGCGTCGCTGCAGTGGGTGCCCGACCATGGAAAGGTGCTGCGACGCTGGATCCACTCGTTGAAGCCCGGTGGGCAACTCGCTGTGCAGGTTCCATCGAACGCCGATCAGCTTCCCTGGCTCCTCGCCGCCGAGTTGGCCGCGGAGCTGCTCACGGATCCACCTCCCGATCCCGTCGCCAACAACGTGCTGACACCGGAGGTCTACGTGTGGCTGCTCGACGAGCTCGGGTGCAGCGACCAACACGTGCGACTGCAGGTGTACGCCCATCACCTCGCGTCGACGGCCGATCTCGTGGAGTGGCTCAAAGGCACGACGCTCACGCGATTCAGAGAGCCGCTCGGCCCCGACGCGTGGGACAACTTCATCGAGCAATATCGTCGGCGTTTGCTCGCGGTCCTAGGCGATCGGTCGCCCTACCTCTTCCCCTTCAAGCGCCTGCTCCTCTGGGGCCGGCGACCCGAATCCTGAACGACATCACGCTCCTCTCATGGGCGATCCACTGCTGGCGCGGAGTCGCAAGCGGGTCGGAGGTCGGTGTTGGCGTGGGGGCGGGCCTACGCCCAATGGCAGTGGTCGTCGATCACCTCAGCGACGACGTCGCGCGCGCTTAGCCGCCACCCGACGCGCCTGTCGAAGCGTTGCCCCTGGCCAGGCTTGGCTTGATCGGCAGCGAGGTGTAGCAACGCCTTCCAGAGCGCCCAACCCCGCCCTCGTGCCCATGCGGAGGCCTCGACCGGCACGAGCGCCTTGAACAGCCCTCGGCTCTCACCACTGAAGAACGTCCAAGCAATCGTCAGGTCGCACGCTGGATCGCCGACGGCGCAGCACCCAAAGTCCAGTACGCCGGCCAGTCGGCCCTCGCCCACGAGAAGGTTCGTGCCGGTCACGTCCCCGTGTACCCAAACCGGCGGCGCATCGGATTGGGCGTCGAGCGCCGCTTCCCACACGTCAAGGGTGGCTTGCGCATCGATCACATGGCGCAGCGACTCCAACGTCTCGCGGGTCTGGTCGTCCCATGTCCTCAACGGTCCACCCCGGGAGAAGGAATGAGGCCCAGGCGGGGGTCCCACCGGTTCACACCCGTAGAGGACGGCGAGGAACCTGGCGAGGTCCGATGCGAACGTCTTCATGTCGGCGACGCGGTCGACGGTCAGAAGATCGCCATCGATCCAGCGGTACACGGACCAGGGGCGAGGGAATGCCGGACTCGGCTCGCCCCGCCCGAGCGGGACCGGGATCGGCAACGGCAGCCGGGGGGCGAGAATCGGCAGCCAGCGGTGCTCCTTCTCGACCTGAGCTACATACCGGTCGGCGCTGGGGAGACGGACCGACATCGAGTGGCCGAGACGGAACGTTGTGTTGTCCCACCCGTCGACTTCAACGGGTGTCACAGGCAGGCCAGCCCACTGCGGAAACCGTGACGCGACGAGGCCTTCGACCAGGTCCGCGGTGATGTCAGCCTTCTGCACCGGACGAGTCTGACAACTCGTCCGGTGTCCGCGCCGGACAATTTCTAGGCGTGGCCGCTGTCCGGGGATCGCCAATCGCCGGTGTTGACGGAGGTGGGTGTCCCGCCGGAGGATCCATGCTGGGTGACGGTTCCCCGCGCCCGACGCCGACGTATCACCTGCGACTAGAGCCTCCTCACGGCCGGCCTGCCGGCCGGTTGTCCGCTGGGCCCCAGGACGGGACCGTCCCGTCCCACTCCTCCAGAGGTGCGCAGTGCCACAGCCACGTGGCGCCCGGGTTGTCGTGACCGGCCAGGGCGCGCCGTCCGTTGGCCCACAGCAGCGCCTCCCAGGGCGGGGCCTCCCGGGGCCACCACGGGAAGAGTCGGTCGAGGACGAGAAGGGCGAGGTGCTCGGAAGGTTCGAGCCCGTTGTCGATGCCCTCGAGGATGTCGTGGGTGTGCACCAACAGCTCGTCGGTCTCCATGGCCACGAACCCGGCGGCGTCGGCAGTGCCCGCGGGGTGGTAGGCCCGGGCTTCGGGGGGCGTGGCGCGAGCTACCTCGGCCAGCACGGTGGCAGCGTCGTACAGGGTGGATACGAGCATGTCGATGGGCGCGTCGGGCAGGATCGTCAGGGCGATGCGCCGGCGTTCCCGAGCACGGGTCGCCAGCTGCCATGTGTAGCCAAGCGCGCAGATGTGCTCCAGGGTCTGGCGGCGAGTCCACTCCAGCTGACCTGCAGGCCATTCCCAGTCGCCATCGACTTGGACGAGCAGCGAGTCCCGACAGAGCGCGGCCGCCTCCATCAGGTCATCCGGCGTGATCACAGCTCAAGCCTGTTCGTTCCCCCGCCCGCGGGCAAGGGCGGGGCCGCCCGCCCGCGTCGCCGCTGATCAAGGTGCTACCCGAGTACACCGGTTAGATGCGGGGGGCGATGATGGATCATCCGACTGTGCCAGCGGGCGTCGCCACTCCCGCTACGGCGCGGGTGGGGGATCCCGTGCTCCTGAACGACCTCGGAGCGGCTTCGAAGCCGCCCGGGACGCTGACCTACTTCGCTGGCGACATCTACCGACTGTCGGGAGCGGTCATCCCCTTCGATTCAGGTGGGCCGATCGTCGACGAGCGGACGGGCGAAGCGCTCGGGCTGGTGAGCCGGGGCCTGAACTGCCAGGCGCCCTCGCTGCTCTGTGCCGAGTACGAAGGCCCTACCGTCCAGGACGCCATGGCCCTGGCTCAAGCAAAGGGCTTCCTGCTCGACCTCCGGACCGCTGGCGGTGACTGACGCTATGGCTTGGGCTGCCTTCGGCGGCTGAGTCGGGCAGGTCGGGAGCGCCCCTCGGTCGGCCCAGGGCGGCTCCGCAGCCGCTCGGCGAACTCGGCCGCGTCCCGCACGACGGTCTCCAGGGCCGCTCGTTCGTAGGCCGCGGCCCTCCGCTCGAGATGGATGGCCAGCATGCCCCACGCCGCTCCCGTCAGCGCCACGCCACCGATCCCGCCGGAGACCACAAAGGGCAGCTGCATCGGAACGGAGAGCTTGCCCGCGACGCCCGCCCACGCCAGGCCCACACCGACGAGGCCGGCGAGGCCGGCGGCAAACAGGGTCGCCGCTGCCCGCAGGCCGGGGTCACGAATCCAGTCTGGGCCCCGCTCTCGGAACGTCATCCGCTCTCGGCCCGGCCGGTACCGGTTCCCAGAGCCTGCTTCAGCTCGGCCATGATGCCGGTGAGCCGTTCCATCTGTCGGGCCCTCTCCGCCGCGTCCTGACGCTTGGCGGCCACATTGACGATGAGGACTCCGCACATCACCACCGCCAGTCCGCTGATACCAGCCGAGACGACGTACGGGAGCTGCAGAGCCACGTTCGTCAGGGCGGCCACCTTGGCCCAGGCGATGCCGATGAGCGCGAACCCGATGGCCACGACCGCGATGCCGACGTAGGTCGGCACCAACGAGGACGGTTCGAGCACCTGCAGGAGCCGGCGCACCGGCGCCGCGCCGGCGGGCCCGAGCGGGTCGGGCGGCTCGTGCACCTCTTCTCCTCCGGATGCGGTTTCGGCCATGAGCACGTCGGTCATGCCGTGATCCTCCTTCGACTCTGCTCGTCGGCCCGTTGCAGCCGCTGCACCATTCCCGCCACCAGCGTCGCCCGGCGCGAGACCTCCGCGATCGAGGCCCACTCTCCCTCGGCGTGGGCATGGTCGCCCACCGCGCCCAGCCCGTCCAGGGTCGGCACCCCGGCGGCGGCGGTGAAGTTGCCGTCGGATCCACCACCCACGGCCACTCCCCTCAGCGGGCCCAGCTCCTCCTCGGCCGCGACCTGCCGGGCCAGGGCGAACAGGCCGGCCGACGCCGAGTTCTCCAGAGGCGGGCGGTTGGGGCCCCCCTCGAGGACCAAGGCGGAGCCCGGGACGGCCGGTGCCAGGTTGCGGAGGGCGGCGTCGACCCGCTCCTGCTCCTCGACCGTCGTGGCCCGCACGTCGATGGCCACCGAGGCCTGGGCGGGGACCGCGTTGGTCGCCGTGCCCCCCGTCACCACCGTGGGGGTCACCGTGGTGCCGAGCTGCGGATGGGCGAGGGCGGCCGCGGCGAGGACCTGGTGGGCCAGCTCGATGGTGGCGTTGACGCCCCTCTCTGGCTCGAGACCAGCGTGGGCGGCCCTGCCCTCCACCGACAGGCGGTAGCAGGAGACCCCTTTGCGGGCGGTCTTCAGCGCCCCGTGCGCGCTGGGCTCCAGGATCAGGGCGGCCGCCGCGCCGTGGACCGATTCCTCGATGAGCGCACGTGAAGTCCGAGATCCCAGCTCCTCGTCGGTAGTCAGCACCACGCTGACGCCATCGAGGTCGTCGAGCCCCGACAGGGCGATGAAGAGCTGGACCACTCCGGCCTTCATGTCGAAGACGCCGGGACCGGTGGCGCGGTCCCCGTCGACCTCGAAGGGCCAGCGCCTCAGGGTGCCGAGGGGCCAGACGGTGTCCAGATGGCCGATGAGCACCACCCGGGGCCGGGACCCGAACCGCCACCGCAGGTGGGCCCGTCCGTCGATCACCACCTCCTCGGGAGCTCGTCCCAGCGCTCGGGAACCGATCTCGCCGCAGAGCCGGGCGCACGCGGCCGTCGCCGCGAGGTCCTCGGAGGGCGACTCGCACTCGACCAGCGGGGCCAGGGTGTCGATCACGTCGCTCATCGCTGCACGCTCCGTGGGGTGGCGTCGGAGGTGAAGGTCCGGGCCAGAAAGGCCAATGCGCCCAGGAAGGCGAGAGGCAGAAGCAGAGCCTCGGGGTACTGGAAGCCGGGGTCGGAGAGGACGGCGCCGGCCGGGGTGGGGCGGAACGTCTGGTCGCCCGAGGCCCCAGGGGGGGCAGCCGGCGACGGCGCCGGCCCCAAAGCCGGCACCGGGACAGGGGCGGCCAGCAGGGGTGACACCGGCGCCACGCCCACCTCCGGCGTCCCACCGCCGGGGAGCGCCTCGCCGGTACCGGCCGGATTGGCGGCCGCCGGGGCACTTTCGCCGGGTGATCCCGCGCCGGCCGCCTCCGCCGCCAGGGTCAGGGTGAGGGTGGAGGAGATGTGCGGCGCGCCGGCCATCTTGCGCCCGTTGAAGGCCAGGTGCCATCCACCAGCGGGCGACTGACCCGGCTCGGCCAGCAGAGCCAGGCCCAGCCTCGGTCTGCCCGACGCCCAGGCATCCAGGAACGGGGTCAGGTCGACGCTGAACGAGCCGGCGCTGGCGACGTAGGCGACCTTGGCTGTGACTCCGCAGTCCGTCGCTGGTGGCTGGTCGGTGGAGCCGCTCGTCCCGTCGGCGAACGCCGCGGTCACGAGGCAGGCCACAGGCTGGGCACCGGCTGCGTTCTGGGTCCCGGCGGCGGGGTCGCCGGACACCGGCAGGGTCATGGTCCCTGCCGCCGCGGTGGCGCCGGGGGGCAGGGCGGAGAGGTCGGGGTTGACGTATGTCCGCTCCGTCTCCGAACCGGCGAAGGCGCCGACGTGCAGAGTGTTGGCGGGGTAGACAGACGGCCCCGTCCCCGGCTGGCAGCCCACGGGGGCGCCGCACGCCGACGTCGGCACGGACGAGTACCACGCCTCGGTGGAGTCGGCGACGGTCACCTGGTCGCTGGAGGCGTGGGCGGCGCCGCTCCCCAGCGCCACGATCACGCCGAGCATCAACACGACCAGCAGGGGCCCACGGAAGCTGCCGGTCATCGTCGCGCTCCCGCCGGGAGGAGGGAACGGTCGCGGCCGGCGGCCATCGCCCCCGAGCGCTCGATCCCCTCCACGCGACCGCCGAGGTAGGCCTCGACCACGCCGGGATCGGTGCGGACCTGCTGCGGAGTCCCGGCCGCGATGACCCGGCCGTCGGCCATGGCCACGATGCGGTCGGAGATGCTCATGATGAGCGGGATGTCGTGCTCGATGATGAGGAGGGTGAGCCCCAGTTGGGCTTTCAGGTTGGCCAGGAGCTGACCCAGGGCCTCGGTCTCCCGTTGGGCGATCCCGCTGGAGGGCTCGTCGAGCAGCAAGAGGCTGGGCCGCAGCGCCACCAGACACGCGATCTCGGTTATGCGCCGGGTACCCGTGGACAACTCCTGGATCTGCTTGTCCCTGTAGGCGTCCAGGCCCATGAAGCCGACCAGATCGCGCGCGGCCCGGTCCTTGGCCCGCTCGGCGCCGACCGTGAGCCCGGCCACCGACGACAGGAACCTCGTCGGGGTCACCCGTTCCAGGGCCAGCTTGACCGCCTCGGTGACGGTCATGGTCGGGAAGAGGGCGGCATCCTGGAAGGAGCGGATGAGTCCGAGCCGGCCCCGGGCCTCGGGGCCGAGGCGGGTGACGTCCCGCTGGTCGAACAGGACCACGCCCCGGTCGGCCCGGGTGAAGCCGCCGAGCAGCTCGAACGTGGTCGTCTTGCCCGCGCCGTTGGGGCCGATGAGGCCGACCGTCTCGCCGGTTCGCACCAGTAGCGAGACGTCCTCGACCGCGACCACGCCACCGAAGTGCTTGCGCAGATGGCGGGCCTCCAGCAGGGCGATGCCGGCCGCTCGCCTGTGCCCGCCGTTGGCGCTGGTGACGGGCGGGGGGCGGACCGCCTGCACCGTCTTCGAGGGGGCGGCACCGTCGGCGTCCGCGGCCCCTTCGGCGCCCTCCGGCCCTTCAGGGGAGATGCCGTACCACCGTCCGATCCGGGCCACGATCCGGTCCCTCACCGGGGTGATGAGGCCGGCCAGTCCCGAGGGGAGGAACAGGATGAGGAGGAGCGCCCCGAACTGGGTCGCGGCGATGCCCGCCGAGTCGAGGGGCACGAACGCGGGGATGGCCAGCACGTAGGCGGCCCCGATGATGGGGCCGGCCGCTATCGACACGCCGCCCAGCACGGTCATCACCACGACGTCCAGGCTCGACCTGGCCGGAAACGTCGGTACACCGATGCTCGACAGACTGTGCCCGTAGACAGCGCCCCCGACGCCCGCGATGAAGCCCGCCAGCAGATAGCCCTGGAGCTTGACCGCGCTGGCGGGGACGGTGAAGGCCCGGGCGTTGTCCTCGTTGTCCCGCACCGCGACCAGCAAACGGCCGAACCCGCTGCGTCGTACGTTGCGGGCCAGCCACAGACAGCCCACGAACAGGACGAAGGCGAAGTAGTAGTAGGCCTTGCCGCTGGTGAGGGCGTGATGGAGCACGATGGGCCGGCCCGGGTCGTGGCCGTTGCCCAGCATCCACGGCTGGGCCAGGAGCCATGCCGGCGTGGCCAGCGCAAACGACAGGGTGGTAACCGTCAGCATCAGCCCCCGGATACGCAACGCCGGCAGGCCGATGAGGACCGACACGATCGCCGCCCCTACGCCCGCGTAGAGGATGGCCAGGAAGAAGTCGCCGGTGTGCGACGACACGTAGAAGGAAATGACCGCCCCGACCGCGGCCACGGCGAACTGGCCCAGCGTGAGCTGCCCGCCCAGTCCGGTGAGTATGCCGATCGACAAGCCCACGATCGAGAAGGCCATGATCCCCGTCACCGTGACGGAGGCGCTGTTGGTGATGGCCAGCGGCAGGCAGGCGGCAACCGCCAGGAGCAGGACCCCGCAGATGGTCCCCAGATGGCGGACGACCCAGATCTTGCGGAGCGCCTCGGGGACGGGGCGTAGGGCCTGCACCGCCGCCCAGGAACCCTTCTCCTCGTCCCGGCCGGGCCGCCGGCGTTGCACCAAGAGCCCCAGAAGGATGATGGCGAAGAGCGTGACCTCCACCAGGCCGGAGCGGGGGTAGTTCCACAGGAGCAGTTGCTCGGTCACGCCCAGGCCGACCCCGGCGAACAGGGCTGCGGGAAGGCTCTGCATGCGGGCCACCACCGCGCAGGTCAAGGCCCGCAGGAGCAGCGCCGGCCCGAACGCCTCCGGGGCGGTGAACCCCTGCGTGGGCTGGGTGAGGATGGCGGAGAAGGCCGACAGGGCCCCGGCGATGGCCCACGCCAGGGACGACATGCGGGACGCGAAGATGCCCGACATGCGGGCCGCCTCGGGGTTGGCGGCCGCGCTCCGCAACGCCAAACCGAATGGGCTGTAGCGGAGAAAGGCGGCGATGCCGAGCACGACGACGGGGGAGAGGAAGAGCATCCCCGAGTAGGCGGGAGTGACCCGCAGGGCCCCCACTTTGAACACCGGGAGCAGGGAGGGCTGCGGGTACCGGGAGCCGGCCGAGACCGTCGAGTTGATGGCCCCCGCGAACACGACGAGGAACTGGCCCACGCCCAGGGTGGCGACGATCGACACCAGCCGGGGCGCCGAGCGCAGGCGCCGCACCACGCCGGCCTCGGCGGCGGCCCCCACCGCTCCCGAGGCGGCCAGGGCGGCCGGGAACATGACCCAATAGGGAACGCCGTACTTGACCACGACCAGGCCGAACACGGCGGCACCGAAGGCTCCGATCTGGCCGTGGGCGAAGTTGATGATGCGGCTGGTGCGGTAGATGACCACCAGCCCCACGGCCAGGAGCCCGTACGTCAAACCGATGATCGTGCCCAGCAGCACGACGGGCAGCGGCGTCGAGAACGTGTAGACGTGCTGGCTGGCCAGCGCGGCCAGGACGAGCTTGACCCCGACCACGATGCCGACGGCCGCCCCGGCCACGGCCATCGTCTTGCGAGACGGCAACGGGAGAGCCCCGATCACGGGCCCACACCCGCGCCCGCGGCCACGCTGCCGTGGAGGAACACGGCCCGCAGCAGGTCGTCGCGGCCGAGCAGCTCCGAGCTCCGCCCGTCGAAACGCATCTCCCCCTTCTCCATGAAGTAGGCGTGCTCGACGAGGTTCAGGGCGATGTTGACGGACTGCTCGACCAGAACGACCGCGGTGCCCCGTTCGTTGATGGTGCGGACCATGTCGAGCAGCTGGCCGACGATCACCGGCGCCAGCCCCAGGGACAGCTCGTCGATGAGGAGGAGTCGGGGCCGGAGGATCAGCGCCTTGGCCAGGCCGAGCATCTGCTGTTCGCCCCCGGAGAGGGTGGAGGCGAGACTGTTCCGGCGCTGGGCCAGCCTGGGGAAGGCCTCGAAGGTGTGGTCGATGGCGCGCTCCAGGGCCCGACGGTCCCGACGCATCGTGTAGCCGAAGGAGCGCAGGTTCTCGGTGACGGTCATGGGGCCGAACACGGCCCTGCCGCCGGGAACCTGGGTGATCCCCAGCTTCAGGCGGCGCTCGGCGTCGAGGTAGGTGATGTCCTCCCCGCGGAAGCGCACGCTCCCCGCGCTGGGCAGCCCGATCCCGGATATCACCTTGAGCAGGGTGGACTTGCCCGCACCGTTGACTCCGAGCAGCGCGACCATCTCCCCGTCGTCGACGGTGAAGTCGACGTCGAAGAGGACCTGCAGCTGTCCGTAGGAGAAGTCGACGCCCCGGCAGGCCAGCATGGGCAGGTGGCCCCCGGACGCCCGGATCCGCTTGATCTCGGTGTCCTCCAGGATCTCGTCGATCATGCGGTCCAGGTCCGGCCCGATGTACTTGCCCGCGGATGCGATGATCCACGCGGCCGCGATCCCGGGAACGGCCACCGACACCATCGACCCGGCGATGCCGTACCGGCGGGAGATCCCGGAGAAGAACAGCGCCCCGACCACTCCCCCGATGGCTATGAAGATGCCGCCCAGCGCCTCGGCGTGGGGCCGCATGCGGGACGGGATAACCGACAACCCGGATATGGCCAGACCGACGTTCAGGGGCCCGAACATCAGGAATCCCAGCCCCATGAGGCCCGCCATCAGACCGAAGGAGGGGGAGAGCCCGCCCGCGGCGATCAGGGCCACCCCGAAGCCGAGAAACAAGCCTACGGACCGGGGCACGCGCGCCGGCGAGGAGCGGAACTGGGCCTCGCCCCGCCTGCCGTAGAGCAAGAGCCCCAGGACCGCCGCGCCCGAGATGTAGGCGAAGAAGAGACCTCGGCTCGCAGGGCCCAGGTTCCACCGTTGCTCCAAGAAGAAGGACAGGAACGTCTGGAGCGGCACGGTCAGCAGCCCGAACACGGCGTAACCGGCGAAGACGCGTCGCCAGGTCGGGATCAACAGCAGCCGTCGGCAGATCTCCCAGAAGCCCAGCTCGACGTCTTCGGTCAGCACGGTGGCGTCGTCATCGCCCGACGCCTCGTGGACCTTGGCCCGGACCTGATCGGTGTCCCAGCGCCCGAAGCCGGGGTCGCGCAGGCCAAGACAGCACAGCGTCATGCCGATCGAGAGCAGGCCCATGGCCAGGAAGACCCCTCGCCAGGTGAAGCCGGCGATTCCGGCCAGCAGGGCGACGAGCAGAGGTGACCCGACATTGCCCAGGTACCAGGCCGACCGGTAGAAGGACAGCGCCCGGACGCGGGCCTCGGGAGGGTACGTGTCCATCAGGAGGGGCTGGTGCAGCGCGACCACGCTCCCCGTGGTCAGTCCGTCCACCACCAGCACCACGATCAGGGCGATCAGTGACGTGACGAACCCGGTGAAGAGCGTCATCACGCTCCACGCCAATCCGGTGGCCACGCACAGCAGCGCCCGCCGACTGCGGGCCTGTGACAGCCAGGCCATAGGCAGGGGGGCCACCAGGATGGCGAGTGTCTTCAGGGCGATCACCCCGGCGATCACCCCCAACGACAGCCCCAGCGCCCGGCTTATGTCGGGCGTCAGCACCGTGAAGGCGTAGGTCTGGAACTGGTCCACGACGGCGAGGAGCGCCAGCGCCACCAGAGGGTAGAAGGCCATCCCGTAGCGGCTGCGCAACTCGCCAACGTCCGCCGTCGACGCGTCCCCCGTGACGCCCAGGCTGGCCCGAGCCGCTGCCCTGAGCTCCTCGCGGGTCTGGACGATGTCGTCGACGAGCATCTGGTCGGTGGTGGCCGTCACCGAAACCTCCGGTGGCGCATCCGGAAGTCGACGTACCAGGCGGCTTCGCCGACGCGGCGGCCGCTGGCGTCGAGGAGAACGATCGTGGCTTCGTGCAGCTGGGTCGTCTGGTAGGAGTTGAGCGAGCCCACCGTCTGCAGGGTGAGCGAGGTGTCGGTCGTGGTGTACACCTGCCGGTCGGCCAGGTACTGGGCGTCGGGGCAGCCCGGCGCGTGCTGGCAGGAGCTGTCCCCCGCGGCGACGGCCCGCAGCGTCTGGCCCGGCTTGACGGGTGCCCGGTCCACGAAGACGGCAAACGTCGTCGGCGCCTCAGGGCGGGGCAACAAGTTCCAGCGCAGGGTGACGGGTGCGTCCACCAGTGCCCGGCTCGCGGGAGAGGAGATGTGGACGCGGCGGTCGGTCCTGAAGGCCAAGTTGGAGGCACCGCAGCCGGCCAGCGCCACGGCGGCCACAGTGGCGGTCGCCGCGGCCCTCCCCGCCGACCGCCGTCGCCTTACTGACACAGACCCCGCTCCATTCTTGGCCCCTCCGATGCTTCCACCCGCCCTGTTAGGGTTTGTGGTGCGGTCGCACTAACCGGATCCCCGGCGATTGTTCGATCCGCCGACGGGATCTATTCGCCGCCCAGGGCGAGAAATCTTTCATTTCTGCGCTCCGGCGCATCGAGATCGCCGCTGAGCCAGCCCACCAGGGTCACCAGCAAGTGGATCGCGATGCGCCCCAGCGTGGTCGTGGGTCGACCTTTTCCCGGTTCTGGTGGAGCACCGCCGGGGTCGTGGGGAAGAGCCAGCACAAGACGCCGCACAGGCTGCACTCATAAGGTCACGAGCATCGGGTCTCCGGGCGATGATCACGTGTCTGGACGGGCTGGGAGGGGACCCGCAAGGTCGGGACCTGGAGTCGGTCTCACTCAAAGCTCGCCGAGTGGATGGCCGCCGCCAGGTCCATCGCGACAGCCACCCAGGTCTCGGGCAGACCGAGCCCGTGGCTCATCGGGTACTCGCGACAGACGACGAGGACGCCGACGCTGCGAAGCAGTTCGGCGAAGCGGGCGGCGTCCTCACGCAAAGGGTCGTACCGTCCCGCTGCGATGAAGGTGGCCGGGAACTGCTTCGGGTCGTCGGCGTAGATCGGCGAGATCAGCGGGTCGCGCCGGTCGTGCCCGGCCGGCAGGTACAGGTCCCGTGCGTTGGCCAGCAGCTCCCTGGCCCGGGGGGTGAATTCCTCGAATTCGTCGATACTGGCCGAAGCCATCAGCATGTCGACCGGGGGCGCGAGTAGCACAAGAGCACGCAGCCGCGGCCAGTGGCGTGACTGGGCCAGTTGGGCGAGCCCACTGGCTAGGTTGGCTCCGGCGCTGGCCCCGACGACAGAGATCCGCTCCGGGTCGACACCGAGCGCCCCCCGGTTGGCGAGCAGCCAATCGACCGCGGTAGCGGCGTCCATCAGCGGTGTCGGATGGCGGTGTTCGGGAGCGAGCCGATAGTCGACGTCGATGACCGCCACGCCGAGACTGTCGCGGATCATGCCCAGGCTGCCGGCGGCAGCGTCGAGTCCAGCAGGCCCGCCGCCGTTCCAGAACCCACCGCCGTGCAGGTGCACGACGGCCGGGACGGGCCGGTCTCGCTCAGGAAGGTAGCTGCGCACCGTGATGGTCCCGCCCGGCACCGGCACTTGGTGGTCGGTGCCCGGTTCGCCGCGGTAGCCGGCGGCGGGGCCAGCAAGCGCAGCCAGACGCGACGCGTGCGCCGTGTGGGCTTCCCGGCAAGCCTGCACCTCGGCGAGCCAGGACTCACGGGCTTGCCCGAGGCGGGGCTGCGGCGGCGCCAGCGGAGGAGGGTCGAGTGCGGCGGCTCGCGTGAGCAGCTCTCGCAGTCGCAGGTCCATCTCGGCCGTTCCGGCCGGTCCGTCGGGCGGAGCAGCGGCGGGGCCCTGCAGGCCGAGTCCTCCGGCGCCACGACTGGTCATGGTGCTCCTCTCGCCCGCTGGGTCTACCTACGAGAACCTGGCATTGTGCGGTAGGTTATGCGTATTAGCTTGCAGGTCTGTTGTCAAGGGGCGTGCCAGTGGCTGTGACGAGCGGGGACGTGGCGCGGGCGGCGGGAGTCTCCCAGGCCACGGTCAGCTTCGTACTGAACAACAACGCCGGTCAGAGCATCTCAGAGCAAACCCGGACCCGGGTTCGCTCGGCGGCCCGGGAGCTCGGCTACTACCCGAACGCCGCGGCGCGCTCGCTCAAGCGCGGCAAGGGCAGCGCCGTGCTGCTGCCCTTACCCGGGATGGCGCTGTCGAATCGATGGCTGGACCAGTTCGTGGAATCCAGCGCGGCCCCGCTGGCGGCGGCCGAGCTGAACCTGGTGACCGACTTCACGGCCTACGCCGACCCGGTCGAGCAGGTCGCCTGTTGGCTTCGGCTGCACCCCGCTGCCGTGCTGGATTTGACCCTCGGCCGGTCGGATCG
>VAXP01000117.1:80906-113376 GCA_005884125.1 Actinomycetota bacterium
CCCATGCTGGGGCCGCGCGGCAGGACGCCCCTCGAGACCATCGCGATCGGCGCCCGTCGCCGGCAGCTCGCGGAGGTGCTCACCCGCGGCCATCGCCGCGTCGTATTCGTCGGCCCACCCGAACACGTTCTAGCTACGGGCCGAGGTTCATTGGTCGCAGTACTGCGCCGGGACGCCAAGCGCGCGGGCGCCTCCCTCACGGTCGAGGCGCTGCCCTTGTCCGGGCCGGCCGCGCGCCGCTTCGCGGCGCAATGGCTTCGCGACACCCCCGGCACCGCCCTCTGCACCTACAACGACGAGTACGCCATTGCCCTGTGCTCCGCTCTTGCCGACGCTGGAGCCAATCTGTCCGCGTTGTGCCTGATCGGGGTGGACGACGTCCCGCTCGCGTCATTGGTCACACCGGGCCTGGCCAGCATCGGATTCGACTTCACCGAGATGGGCGAGCGATTGGCGGCCGTGATGGCAGCGGCGGACGCCGACGACGAAGGGCCTGGCGTGGCGCTGGTACCCGAGTACTACCTCGCCGAGCGTGACTCCCTGCGCCCGCCGCCACCAGGCCATGGCCCGCGACCTCGCGGGAGCCGGCCGTAACCGCCGACCTGGCCGGCCCATTCGCTTATGGCCCTCCCTTGACACGCATTCGGGTGCGCTGCTTAAGTGGCGGAGCCACTAATGCGTATAAGTAGCCAAGGCCCGGCCGCGCGGACAATGTCGCGGCCGCACGCCCGAGGTCGCTTCCGTGGAGGAGGTCGAATGGCACTCTCGCCTCGGGCCGCAGGCCGCTGGCTGCCCATCGTCGTCGGACTGGCGGCTCTCACAGTCGGCTGTGGCAGCACGGCGAATCGGGGCTCCGGCTCCGTAGCCTCCAGCCAGGACCTGTCCGGCGGGGGCCTGTCCGGCGGGGGCCCGTCCGGGGGCGCCACTGCGACCACGGTCGGGGCCGGGTCCGGCACCCTTGGGACACGTCCAACGGCCGTAGGCGCCAATGCGCTCGCCGGAGTCGGCGGCTCCAACACCGGCGCGGGCGTTGGCAGTGCCAGCGCGGGTGTCGGCGCTGGCGCGAATAATCAACACACGCCACTCTCGGTTGGCATCATCGTCTCCAAGTGCAGCAACTGCGACATCCTCCCGGGCTATGTCGCACCGAGCCACTCCGAACAGGACATCTGGCAAGCCCTGGTCAGCGGAGCAAACGCCCGTGGTGGCATCGGCGGGCGGACGATCTCACCCGTGTGGGCCGCGGTGGATACGAACGCCACCGACTGGAATGTCATGTTCCAGTCGGTCTGTGCCACCTTTACGCAAGATCACCACGTTGCCGTGGTCCTCGGTGCGAGCTTCGGATACAGCGAGGTGCTGGGGCAGTGCCTCGCCAACGCCAACGTGCTTTGGATTGATGCGGGGTTCTCAGCCGGCAATCAGTCCGATTTGACCCGCTTCCCGGCGCATTTCAACCCGAACAACCCCTCGAACGATGTGGCAGCGCTGCTGGCTTACACGAGCGCCGTCGACGACGGGTGGTTGACCCCGAAGGCGACCCTAGGTGTCATACGCAGCGACTGTCCCGCCGACCTGCAGGTCTGGAATGAGACTGTGGCGCCGTACCTGCGGAAGCACTCCTTCCACGTCAAAGACGACGACGTACTCTCGTGTACCACCGGGGCTGCGGGTTACGGCACCGCCAGCTCGCAGATCCAGAACGCAGAACTCCACATGCGCGTGGACGGGATCGATACCGTTGCGATTCGCGACATTCCGCTCGTCGCCTTCGCATCGGACGCCGAATCCCAGCACTGGAATCCGAAGTACCTCAGCGTTGACGATGGCGCCAAATACGAGCCCTACCTGACGAGCGACCAAATCGTCAATGTCCACGACGCGGGCTGGCTGCCATACCAGGACGTCGACGCACCGCAAACCCCCGGCCTGTCCACGAGCCAGAAGGACTGCCTGGCCGAGTTGACGGCGGGCGGCCTCACTCAGCTCGTGGCGAGCGAATACGCCGCGTACTTCAGGGCCTGCAGTGGCGGCTGGCTATACCTCGCGGGGGTCCTCCGAGCCGGAGGCGCCGTCGCCACCGCTCCCGTCGTGCAGGCCCTCGCCGGGCTCGGCAACACCTTCGTAAATCCAGAGGTCCTTGACCAGCGGACCCTCTTCGGTTCCCAACAGCACACCGGCCCGGTGGAGTACCGCTCCAATCTCTACGACACCACGTGCTCCTGCTTCCGCTACTCCGGCCCACCTCGTTCAATGCCCACGGGGGGTGGATGAAGAACCGATCGCGGAAGACCGGATCGAGGAGATACGTCAGCCGTGGCGACTTGGGCCTCAAGGCTTCGACCCGGTAGCGGCGGCCACGCAATACCTGGAACATCAACTGGCCGCGGTTGCCACCACCCCGGGCCCGTCAAGTCGCGCCAGCGACCCGTTCGGGCAGCGGGGTGAAGAGCCTTTCTTGGCTGCACCAGACCGAAGTCGTCCTGCACCGTTCGGAGACCCATGCGAATTCTGTACGTCGACATCGACACCCTGCGCGCCGACCATCTCAGCCGTGCCGGATATCACAGACGCACTACTCCCCACATCGACGCGCTGGCCGCCGACGGGGTTCTTTTCACCCAGGTGTACGCGTCCGACGTACCCTGCCTGCCCAGCCGAACCGCCCTGGCTACCGGCACCTTCGGCACTCGCAACGGGGTCATCAACCATATGGGTGCGGCCGCCGATCTGCGCCATGAGGGGCGTACGCGGCCGTTCATGTCGACAGCCATGCGGACATCGTGGGCATGCCGGCTGTTCTTCGCCGGCTGGCATACCGCGTCTCTGTCGAGCTTCCCGATGCGGCACTCCGCGAGCTGGTGGACCCACGGGTATCTAGAATCCATGAACCTGATGCGCGGGTTCGGGGACGAACGTGCGGACCAGGTGCTGCCTGGTGCTCTGGACTGGCTCGATCGGCGCGGCAAGAGCGACCAATGGTTCCTGCACGTCCATCTCTGGGACCCGCACACGCCGTACAACGCGCCTGAGAGCTTCGGAAACCCATTCGTCGACGATCCCGTCCCGGACTGGCACACCGAACAGATCCGGGCTCGCAACTGGGAGCTACCCGGTCCGCACTCCGCGCAGGAACCCTGGGGTTTCGGCGGCGGTTGGCAGGGAAGCGTTCCCCGCGAGCCGAAGCAGCTCGCGTCCATGCTCGACGTCAAACGCATCTTCGACGGCTACGACGTCGGAATCCGGTACGCCGACCATGCCGTTGGCATTCTCGTCGACCGCCTGGACCAGCTCGGCGTGCTCGACGAGACGGCGATCCTCGTGAGCTCTGACCACGGCGAAGCGTTCGGTGAGCTTGGTGTCTATACCGACCATCATGGTGCGGACGAAGCCACGACACACATTCCTTCGGTACTGCGCTGGCCAGGTATCAGGCCGCGGGTCGATTCCGGACTCCACTACCACCTTGACGTGGCAGCCACCATTCTCGAACTGGCCGGCGCCAGCGTCCCCGAGGAAATCTGGGATGGACGGTCATTCGCGGCCGCACTGCATGCCGGTCATGATTCCGGCCGCGAGCATCTGGTCCTGACCCAGGGCGCCTGGAGCTGTCAGCGCGGGGTCCGGTTCGGTGACCACCTTTACTTGAAGACGTGGCATGACGGGTATCACGGCTGGCCCGAAGACATGCTCTTTGACTTGCGGATCGACCCGCATGAGACGAGCGATCTTGTTTCGACTTGCCCGCAGGTCGTCGAGCAGGGCCGGACGATCCTTGGCGACTGGACGAGCGAACAGCTCACTCGCAGCGCCATACCGGTGGACCCCATGGAGTCCGTGCTGGCCGAAGGCGGGCCGGGTCATTGCCGCGGCGAGCTCCCCGCTTACCTCGAGCGACTTCGGGCAACCGGCCGAGCGGACTGGGCCGACGAGCTCCGCCGCAGGCATCCGCACGAAGCCGATCCGGATTACTGGGTGGACTTTCGTCAATCGATGGAAGCACTCGGCAAAGACCTGATGCCCTTCCTCGCCAAAGCCGGCAACCGAACGGCCTGATCCCCGCGTGGCGTACCCAGCTCACCCGTCGCTCGCCTCCGGCTGGGCCAGCAGGTGGAGGCCGACGACCAGCCGGTGACCGGGGTCGGAGAGGTCGAGGCCCGAGACCTCTCCCAGCCGGCGCAACCGGTAGCGGAAGCTGTTCGGGTGAAGCTTCATGGCCTTGGCGGCGACGGTGACGTCCCCCAGGGCGTCCAGATAGGCCTTCAGGGTCTGGACGTAGGCCTTCGAGTGCTGGGCGTCGTGGGCAGCCAGTGAGTCGAGAGCGGGCAGCCGGAGCTCGGGGTGCTCGCGCATCAGGTCTCCGAGGGCCAGCAGGATGGCGGGGACGCGGACCTCGTCGATGTGAGCGACGGCGCGGTCGCACGCGGACGTCTGGGTCATGACCCGCAGGACCCGGTCGGCCTCCTCTCGTGACCGGCAGGCCTCGTGCAGGCTGGGGACGGTCGAGCCCATGCCGGCCCGGAGGGCCAGTCCCAGCGCCTGGGTCGAGCGGTCGGCGATGTCGGCCACCAGCGTCACCGCCCGCTCGGTGCTGGCGGGGTCGAGCGAGGGGAGAAGCGCATAGACGTTGCGCCCGATCCACGCACACACCACCCGGCGCCGGAAGGCTTCGCAGTAGAGCGTGATGAGGTCGACGGCGCGGGCCCGTTTGAGCGCCAGCTCGGCGTCGTCTTCGACGCCCAGGTGAAACCCCACCACGGCGCACGGGCTGTTGACGTCTAGGCCAAGACCGGTGCCGACCTCGGTCGCTGACCGATGGCGCTCCAGCAGCCCTCGAAGCAGCCCCCCCCGCTCCCGTCGCGCCAGATCCCCCGAAGCCCGGTGACGGAGTACGTGCAGAGCGGCCAGCGGCGCGGCCTCCCTCAACGCCTGCTCCGTTCGAGCGCTGGCCGGCTCGTCTCCTTCCATGACCCAGATGGAGCCGAGGACCTCGGTGCCGGCTCTTATGGCGACGGCGAGCCGCATGCGAGCGCCGGCATCCGGATCTCCGAACCGGATCACACCGTCGGACGCCCACAGGTCCCGGAACACCCCTTCGTCCCGCAAGCGCCTGGTCCAGTCCTCGGGGACCCGACGTCCCAGGATGGTCTGGCGGCGGGGCTCGTCGATCGGCTGGTCGAGGTTGGAGTACGCCAGGACGTTGGATCGCGCGTCCTCGATGGTGACGGCCCCGCCGACCACGGCCGCGACCGCGTTTGCCAGGGCGAACAGGTCACCGACCGGCGTCTCGTTGCCATCGGACGGCGCCGCGCCCGTGGCGGCCACGGCGCTGGAGACCAGGGCGTGGAGCTGGTCCCACGTGATCGCCGGCGTCACGGCAAGCAGGGCGATCCCCGCCGACTGAGCCGTGCCCGCCGCCTCGCCCAGGGTGGCTCCGTCGTGCTTCAGGGCCACGGCGGCCGCCCCCGCCCCGGCCGCGTGGGCGATCAGGGGGCCCACCCCGTGGGCTGCGATGTTCACGCCGAGCACCAGGTCGCCCTGACCCAGCGCACCTGGGTCGAGCGGGTCGTAGATCCGGGGCCCGTGGATCTCGACGTCCAGGCCTGCCGGCGCGGTGAGGACCTCGACGATGCCCTGCCCCAGGGTCTCCACCGCCCGGGCGAGCGTGAGCCCCCTGGCTGCCTCCTGTTGCCGACTCGCGCTGGCCATCGTCCGATCCCGTCCCGGGCCTCTCCGTAGGTGGTGGTGCAGGCAGCCAAAATTCTGGACCGATTTCGGCCTCGAGCACCAAGTCCGGTCAGGCAGCCCCGGCCCACAATGTCGACCCAGCCGCAGGATCACAGGAGGCGCGGTGGACCAGGAACAGCTCAGGGAGAAGGTCAGCGAGGCGGGCGCACGTCTCGAGGTGCCGGGGGTGGCGGTCGGCGTCTACCACGACGGGGAGGAGCACTACGGCTTCCACGGGGTGACCAGCATCGAGAACCCATTGCCCGTGGACGAGAACACGCTGTTCCAGTTCGGATCGACCGGCAAGACGTTCACGGCCACGGCCATGCTGCGCCTGGTCGACCAGGGCCTGGTGGACCTCAACGAGACGGTGCGCACCTACGTCCCCGAGTTTCGCCTCAAGGACGAGGACACCGCGGCCAAGGTGAAGGTGGGCCAGCTGTTCAACCACACGGCCGGCTGGTCCGGCGACCTCTTGGACAACACCGGTGACGGCGACGACGCCCTGGCCCTCTACGTGGCCAAGATGGCCGACCTCGAGCAGGTGACGCCCCTGGGGTCCACCGTGTCGTACAACAACGCCTCGCTGTCGCTGGCGGGGCGGATCATCGAGAAGGTCACCGGCAAGACCTACGAACAGGCCATCAAGGAGCTGGTCTTCGAGCCGTTGGGGCTCACCGCCAGCTACTTCTTCACCAACGACATCATGACCCGGCGCTTCGCGGTTGGTCATACCCAGCATCCCGACGGAAAGGTCGCAGTGGCCCGGCCCTGGGCCTTGCCTCGCGGCTCGCACCCCGCCGGGGGAATCTCGTCGACCGCCGGCGATCAGATCAAGTGGGCCCGGTTCCACCTCGGCGACGGTCGGGCCGAGGACGGTTCCCGAGTGCTCGCGGAGGAGCTGCTCAAGTCGATGCAGCAGCCGACCGTCGACATGCGCGGCAGCGCTCTGGGCGACCATGTAGGGCTCAGCTGGCTGCTTCGCAACGTCGACGGCGTGCGCCTGGTCAGCCACGGCGGCAGCACCAACGGCCAATACTCCGCATTCGTGATGGTTCCCGAGCGCGAATTCGCCGTGGCCGTCCTCACCAACTGTGGGCCCAACGGCTCGGAGCTGCACGACGAGCTCGTCAAGTGGGCGCTCGAGGCCTATCTCGGCGTGATCGACAAGGATCCTGATCCCGTCGAGCTGAGCGAGGCCGACCTGGTGCCCTACGCGGGCCACTACGAGACCATCGCGGCCGAGTGCGACGTCACCGTCGAAGGGACCGGCCTGCTGGTCAAGGTGACCATCAAGCCCGAGGTTCTGGCCCAGATCCGAGAGTCGGGCGAGGACGTGCCCGACGAGCCGCCCATCCCCCTGGGCTTGCTTCCCGGGGAGGGAGACCGCTACATCGTCAGCGGCGGGCCGGCCAAGGGCATGAAGGGGTACTTCGTCCGGAGCCCTTCCGGCGAGGTCGAGGCCGTCCACATGGGAGGCCGTCTGGCCACCCGCACATCGGTCGCCGCCGGAGCGGGTTCCCGCTAAGCCTTCCGGTCTGCTCGAACGCCGGCCTCAGGGCAGGGCCTGGTCGCCGCTCGTGTAGCGCATGCACCCACAGCCGCCGTCGTAGGCCCAGTAACGAACGGCGGCGGCCCCGTCGTGATGGGTCGCGTCGAGGCGTATGGCGAAGGTCTGGGTCGACTGGAACGACGATCCGATCCGGTTGAGGCCGGCCATGAACGAGTCGCGGCTGATCGGCGTGGGGCCCAATTCCAGCGCCCGCTTGAGGAGGCGGAACTCGTTGCAGTTGAGCAGGGCGATGGCCTCGGCGTTGGGATTGGCGTAGCTCTGGCCGTGGGCCTTCATGAGGCTGATGCAGCTCCGCC
The DNA here is from genome assembly GCA_005884125.1 of Actinomycetota bacterium. GTDB lineage: Bacteria > Actinomycetota > Acidimicrobiia > Acidimicrobiales > AC-35 > AC-35. Next base: position 88,503 of record VAXP01000117.1, read on the forward strand.
GGGCGTCGTTGGCATAGGGCCCGTTGTCGGGGTCCTGCGTAGAGGGGATGTCGACGATCGGGGCCCAGCCGAAGCCCAGGGCCCCGTTGACCTGCTCCTTGGGCACGTCGCCCGGCTCGAGCAGGGCCTCGGTCCCGTTCTGGGAGTTGAAACCGTAGCGGGGAAAGAAGTGCTGGGACTCGGCCTGGTTGAGGAAGAACAGGGTGAGCAGGGCCCGCTCGTCGACAATCAGGACGTGGTCCACCCCTTCTTGCCGGAACCGGAGGATGGCGCTGGAGACCTGGGCCGAGATGTTGCCCGCGTCGGCCTGGGACTGGGGATAGGAGACGTAGGCGGCGTCGGCCGCTGGGTGGCCGGCGCCGGCCAGCGCGGGCAGAAGCACGCCCTTGACTGCGTGGACGAACGTGTCCGAGTCGTAGGTGAGCACGCCCACCTTGGCGGGGCTGGCGCCGGGCTGGCTGAGGGCGGCGTCCCACCCGGAGAAGTAGCCCTGGGCGGAGAGGGCGGGGACCTCTTCCGCCGCGATCCGGTCCAGGTTCATCAGGCTTATCTCCGTGTAGTACGGGAAACGCGCGAAGGTCGCCGAGTCGGAGCTCGTCAGGTCGTCCGTGATATGGAGGACCCCGGCGTTGTGCAGGCACTGGCGCAGTGTGTCGGTGGGACCACCGAAGGCCGCGAAGACGTGATGGTCCTGCGTCCAGTCGGCGCACATGGCTTGGTAGATCTGGGCGTAGGTCTGGGTGGTTACGGCGTCCACCTGGTGCCAGACCGGCACCAGCTTGCGCCCCGCCACCCCGCCGTGGGCGTTGATGTCGTCGATCAGGATCTGTTGGTCGGCCTTCTCGTCGCCCTGGGTGATGCCGTTGCCTCCGATGGCCTGGTTGGCGGCGGCGCCGTTCACTGTGTAGTAGAGCCCGATGAAGATGCTGGTGTCGGTCACGCCGACGGGATTGCCCAGAGACCCGTGCGCGGCGGCACTGGGTCCGCCCCCGCTCGCCTGGGATGAGCCCGGGGCCACCGGTCCGGGGGCCGATCCCGACGCCCGTCCTGAAGAGCTGGCTCCCGGCGCCCCGGCCGATGCGGCCGATGCCGCCCCACCGGCGCCGGAGGCGGTGCTGTCGCCCGGAGCGCCCAAGCCGTTGCCGGCCGACGTCTGGCCACCGGCCCCGAGGCCCTTGCCGTGTTGATAGGCGGTCGAGCCGCAGGCTGCGGCGGTCAGCGCCAGGAGCATGGCCAGAGCGGAGCGGCGCCTCCCCCAGAGATTCACCGGCACAAGTTTGCGCCGCCAGGCTCGCCCTCTCCTTTATGGGCCCTGACGAAAGCCGGATCCCTCATTTGGCCCCCGCCACTGATTTCGCGACGAGGTTGAACATTCACCTGAGTTTGACCATTCAAGCTCAGTTGAATAAGGTTCCGCCCCGTGGCCGTGGCGAAGGAAGAAGCGAGGCCCGGCCACGACCAGGCCGAGCGCCTGCTGCTGCGGGATCCAGCAGTGCTGCGGGCCCTGGCCGACCCGCTCCGCATCCGCATCCTCGAGGAGACGGTCGAGGAGCCCCGCACCGTAAAGCAGCTGGCGCAGGCCCTGGGCGTGCCGCCGACGCGGCTCTACTACCACGTCAAGATCCTCCAGCGGAACCGGCTCCTGCGGGTGCACAACCGCCGCATGGTGGGCAGCATCCAGGAGCGGTCCTACCTGGCGACCGCCCGCAGCTGGATAGCGGACCCGTCGCTCACCGTGGCAGCGGTCAAGAAGAGCGGCGTGCTGGGAGCCCTGGCCGATCTGGTCAAGGCGGAGATGGAGGTCGCCGCTCGCGACGACTCCGGCGGTCCGGTCGGTGGTCCCAGCTCGTCCCTTCCCATCCTGGGGCTCTCGGAGCTGTGGCTGAGCCCGGACGACATCGCCGACCTGCGGCGCCAACTGGAGGAGTTGTTCGGTCCCTACTCGCCCCTGACCAACCCCGACCGTGCCGGGCGGCGCCGGTACCACCTCTTCATGGCCGGCTACACGATGGCCCCGTCGGGATCCCCCGATGCTCCTTGAGTTCGAGCACGTCTCCAAGTGCTATCCCGGCGACGTCTGGGCCAACCGGGACGTCTCCCTGGGGGTGGAGGCGGGCGAGGTGTTCGGCGTCCTCGGCCCCAACGGCGCGGGCAAGACCACCCTCATAGCCCAGCTGCTGGGCGTGGCCCGGCCCACGTCGGGCCGGATCGTGATGGACGGCGTCGACGTGGTGCGCCGCCCCGACGTGGCCCGCCAGGCCTGCTCCTACCAGCCCCAGACCCAGGTGCCGGTCGCCGGGCTCACCTCCATGCAGGCGGTCACGCTGGCCGGGCGCGTCCGTCATGGCCGGGGACCGGACGTCCGTCGCCGGGCCCACCAGCTCCTTCAACTGCTCGACCTCGGGGAGTGGGAACGGAACGCGGTTCCTCTGTCGGGCGGGGTGCTCCGTCTCGCGGCCTTCTGCATGGCCGCCGTCGAGCCCGGCCGGGTGGTCGTCCTGGACGAGCCCACCAACGACGTCGACCCCCTCAGGCGCAAGCTGCTCTGGCAGCAGGTGCGGACCCTGGCCGACCGTGGCTCGGCCGTCCTGCTGGTGACGCACAACGTGCTCGAAGCCGAACGGTGCGTCGACCGCCTGGCCATCATCGACCAGGGCCGGGTGGTCGCCACGGGTACGCCGGCCAAGCTGAAGGCCGAGCTGCGGGCGCCCCTGCGTCTCGAGCTGGGCCTCGACCTCGAGGCATCGTCGCCCCCGTTCCCCGCCTTCGTGCGCCGCCCGGCCGCGACCAGGGGCAGGGTGGTGGCCGAGGTCGCCGTGGCCGACGCCGGCGCCGCGGCGGCGTGGGCCGTCGGCCTTCAGGAGGAAGGGGCCATCGTCGAGTTCCTGCTCGCCCCCGCTTCACTGGAGGACGTCTACGTGCGCCGGGTGGGAGTGTCTCTGGAGGAGGACGCCAGTGCGGCGGGCGTGGGATAGCTACCGGCTCCTGGTCCAGTGGCAGTTCCTGCGGCTCCGAAACGTGCTGGTGTTGATCGCCCTCATCCAGCTGGCGCTGGCCCTGGGCATCGTCTACGGGCTGTCCCTGCTCGTCCCCCACCTCGACCACACTTCGGCCCTGTTCCTCGCCACGGGCGCGCCCACGCTTTCGTTGCTGCTCCTCGGTCTGACTGTGGTGCCCCAGGAGGTGAGTCAGGCCAAGCTCGACGGACGATTCGAGTACCTGTCCACCTTCCCGGTGCCCCGCCTCACGTCGCTGGCCGCCGACGTGTCCTTCTGGTTGGTCGCCCAGATCCCGGGCACCGCCCTGGCTCTGCTGGTCGCCGACCTTCGCTTCGGCCTCCACCTGAGGGCCGGCTGGGCCGTCCTACCCGTGTTCCTCCTGATCGCCCTCTCGAGCTCTGCCGTCGGCTACTGCCTGGCCGTCCTGCTCCGGCCCCAGACAGCGCAGCCGGTAACGCAGTTCGTCGCCCTGGGCATCCTCCTCTTCTCGCCGGTCAACTACCCGCTCGAGCGGCTGCCCCCCGTGGTACGTGACGTCCACCGGGTCTTGCCAGTGGCCTACATGGCCGACCTGGTCCGCTGGAGCCTCGGGGCACCCCATCACCTGTCGCTGTCGGCGGCCTTCATGGTGGTGGCCTGCTGGTGCGGGGCCGGGCTGGCGGCCAGCTACCGGGTCGCCGTCCGCCAGCGCTAGATCGGCGCCGCTCAGCCCCGGCGCGGAGTGGCCCGGCCGCCCATGTGGAGGTAGCGGGGATGGCCCGAGCCGTCGTCGCCCAGGAAGGTCAGCGTCGTCCGCTCGTCGCTCTGGGGAAGGGGGTCGGCGGTGATGAGCGAGTCGGCGTCGAAGCCCACCAGCCGCCGTGTCGGGGGGACCGGCAGGCCTAGCTCGGCGGCTCGGCCGGTGTGGGCCACCGACATCTGCAGCCCGTCGCCTTCCTCGACCAGCTCGAGCCGGGTGCTCTCGCGCTCGTAGACGCCGGCGTAGCGGCGGGGCTCGAACGGCACCGGCGGATCCGGCGGCCGCGGGCTCGGGGGGATGGTTATGCCGGCCGCCCGGTAGAGCAGGTCGCCGACCATCTCACGGAACAGGCCGAGCGGGTCCTTTCCTCCGTTCGTGAGCAGGACCAAGGCCAGCCCCTCTGATGGAACCACCCGCAGGAAGGCGTTCTGGCCGATGGTGCCGCCGTCGTGGCCGATGACGGCCGGCCCCTCTCCCCTGGTCAGGATCCAGGGCAGGCCCACCCCGCGGCCCAGGACGGGGTCGGCCGGACCGGGGGTGGCGACCTGCTGCTGCTGCATGGCCGCCACGCTTTCGCTGCTCAAGACCTGCGTGCCGTCGGTGGCCTTGCCGTCGTTGAGGTGGACCAGGGCGAAGGCGGCCAGGTCACGCGCCGCGCAGGCGAGCTGGGCGCCGGCCGGGTCCATGGCCCGGCCCAGAGACCACACCGGGGCAACCATGTGCTTGCCCTCTTCGCCGCCTGGCTCGGGCACGTGGCCCACCGCGGCGGGCCGGAGGATGGCCTCGTCGGCGGAGGTCGCCGTCGCCTCGAGACCGAGCGGGGCGATGAGCCTGGACCGGAGGGTGGTGTTGTACGGAGCCCCGCGGAGGCGCTCGACCAGCCGCCCCAGGACCACGAAGCCGGCGTTGCAGTAGGAGAACATGGCCCCGGGCGGGTGGACCTGGGCCTTGGACGCAAGGGCGGCGAGGTACTGCTCGATGGCATCGTCCCCCCGCCCGAAGTCGTCGAGCACGTCGCCTTCGAAGCCCCCGGTGTGGGCCAGGAGCTGCCGGACACTCACCGCCGAGGCCACGTCCGGATCGGCCAGCAGGAACTCGGGCAGCAAGGCCTGCACCGGCTTGTCGAGATCCAGCAGCCCCTCGTCGACCAGCTGCATGACGAGGGTGCCCGTCCAGACCTTGGTGATCGAGCCGATCTGGAACAGGGTGTCGGGCGTGACCGGCGCCCCCGTCCGCAGGCTGGCCACTCCCGTGGCCGCCTCGTCCGCAACGTGGTCGCCAACGGCCACGGCCATCGCCGCCCCCACCACCCCGTGCTCGGATGCGGCCGAGGCCAGGCGCGGCTCCAAGTCCTTCAGCGCGTCTTCGATGGCCACCTGTGCGCTCCTTGCTCGGGCTCAGGCGGGGGTGATCCGCTCGGTGGATACCGTCAGTTCGTCGAGCGCTTCCGACGTCGGGCTGACCCCGATACCCGGCCCCGTGGGCACGCCCAGGCGTCCCTCCTGGAGGACGAAGGGCAGGGTGACGTCGGTGCGGAAGTAGCGGTCGGAGGCTGAGATGTCACCCGGGAGGGTGAAGCCGGGCAGGGCCGCCAGAGCCACGTTGGCGGCCCTGCCGATCCCGGTCTCCAACATGCCTCCACACCACACCGGAACGCCGTGGGCGACACACACGTCGTGGACGCGGCGAGCCTCCAAGTAGCCGCCGACCCGGCCGGGCTTGATGTTGACGATGGCGCAGGCACCCAAGTTGATGGCGAAGGCGGCCGCCCGCGCCGAGGTGATCGACTCGTCGAGGCATATCGGGGTCCGCACCCGCCGGGCCAGGGCGGCGTGGCCGGGCAGATCGTCCTCCGGCAGGGGCTGCTCGATCAGCAACAGGTCCAGGTCGTCGAGGCGGGCCAGCCGGGACGCGTCGGCCAGGGAGTAGGCGCAGTTGGCGTCCACCTGGAGCAGGACGTCGCCGAAACGCTCGCGCACCGCAGCGACCGGCGCCACGTCCCAGCCCGGTTCGATCTTCAGCTTGACCCGGCGGTAGCCGGCGTCGAGGTATCCGGCCACCGTATCCAGCAACGCCGGTATGGAGTCGGTGATGCCGACCGACACGCCGGCGTCCACCGCGTCGCGTACCGCGCCGAGGTGAGTGCCCAGTGACACGCCGCTGGCCCGCAGCTCGGCGTCCAGCACCGCCGTCTCCACCGCGGCCTTGGCCATGCGGTGCTCCTTGACCGGAGCGAGGAGCCCGGCGATGCGGGCGGCGCTGACATCACCCGCCGAGAACAGCCGCGGCAACAGGTGGTGGCGGATGACGTGCTGGGCCCCGACCACGTACTCGGAGGAGTAGAGCGGCTCCTCCATGGCCACGCACTCCCCCCAGCCCTCGCTGTCCGCACCGGCGACCCGCACGAGCAGGGCCTCCCGGGCCGTCTGGGTTCCAAAGGAGGTGCGGAAGGGGGCGACCAGCGGCAGGCGCACCCGACGGAGCTCGACCTCGACGAGCTTCACCGCCCGCCGGCCCTCCCCGCCGGCTTCTCGAGCAGGTACCACCCGCCCCCGGTCATCTCCACGGCCTCGTATCCCGCGTCGAAGGCGCCGCCGAGCGCCTGGCGCAGGGCGTGGCGCCACTCCACGGCCACATCGGGTCCCTGCTTGCGCGTCGCCACGATGTCGGGCGGGACCTGGACCGCCAGCATCGTCCCGTCACCGTCGTGGCCGACCTTGAGGGCCGGACGGCCATCGTCTCTCTCGGCCAGGAGGACGGTGCCCGGGGGCGGGTCATCCGCCACGGACCGGGTGCGGCCCGACGAACCGGGTGACCCTGACAGCTCTGACGCGGCGGCCACCACCTCGGGACGGGCGAGCGACCACAGGGCAAGGCAACGGTCCGACTCGTCGTCGGCGTTGATCGTGTCTGCCATGGCGCCGTAGAAGTCGGGCAGGTAGGCGACGGCCCTGGCCCTCAGCTTGGTCAGGTTGAAGTAGCCGTTGCGCCGCACAAGGGGGTCGAAGGTCCAGGCGATCTCGGTGAGACCCTGGCGCAAGGACCAGGCCCGTTGGTGCTGCTTCAGCGCGGATCCGACCCGCTGGCCCTGGGCGTGGGGGGCCACGCCGGTGATGTGGGAGTGGAGGACGACCCGGTGGTCGTGAGAGCCCAGAAAGCCGACAGACGCGCCCACCAGCCGGCCCGCCGACGAGGCCCCGGCGACGTAGTTGCCGGCGTGGGTCAGGGCGCGGAGCAGGTCCCGACTCACCGGCGGCTTCTGAGAATCCGTTCCCCAGATCCAAGCCAGCAGGTCGGCTGCGGCCTGGAGCTCGGGCAGGTCGCACAGCAGGTCGACCTGCACCTGGGCCCGCTGGGCCGCCGCCCGGGCGGTTGCCTCGGCCGAGTCGGCCAGCTCGGTCAGCCGGCCGCCCCGCTCCGAGGTGAGGAAACCGGTCACCCCTCCAGCCTGACACCGGGGGTGTGGGGACCGCTTTGTCTTTCCGCGAGAGCGGTACCCGGCGAATTGGTGCCTGCGGCCAAGGGCCCAGATGGAGGCCTCGCCTACGCTGCCCGCCAGTGAAGGCCGAGGACCTTTACCGCATCCCGTTCATATCCGACGCGCAGATGTCTCCCGACGGCCGGCGGGTGGCGTTCGTGGTCACCCAGGCCGACAAGGGCGCCGACGAGAACCGGTCCCGCATCTGGGTGGTGGGCACGGACGGCGATGCGGAGCCCCGGACGCTGACCGCCGGCCCGGCCGACTCCCAGCCCCGGTGGTCGCCCGACGGCAGGTGGCTGGCCTTCGTCGCCACGCGATCCGATCACGACGCCCCCCAGCTCTGGGTGCTTCCGTCCGACGGCGGTGAGGCGCGGCGCCTCACCGCACTGGGTGGCGGCGCGGGGCGCCCGTCGTGGAGCCCGGACGGGCGCCGGCTGGCTCTCGTATCGCGTTCCTCACCCACCGACGGCCAGGGAGTCGAGGGACAGGAGGGGGGTGGGCCCCCGCCGCACGAGCCCTACGTCATACGCCGCCAGGGGTGGAAGGCGGACGGGGTGGGCTGGCTGCGCCGTCTCCCTCACCTTTTCGTCGTCGACGCCGACGGCGGGGAACCCCGAAAGCTGACCGGCAGGGACTCCGTGGTCACCTCCATCGCGTGGTCGCCGGACGGCCGCAGCCTTGCGTTCTCCGGCTCGCTCGAACCCGATCGCGACCTGGTCCCCTGCAGCCACGTCTACCTCGTGGACGCCTCGCCGGGCACGGGCCCGCCGGCGCCGTCCCGAGTGACCGATCACGGGGGGCAGGCGGCCGCCCCCACGTTCACCACCGACGGGCAGACCATCGTCTTCGCAGGCGCCGCCCACCTGGAAGTGGGCCATGCCCGGCTGTTCGCAGTGCCCGCCTCGGGCGGGGTGCCGCGACCCATAACCACGTCCTTCGACCGCAACGTGATGGTGGGCGCACCGGCTTATCCGGGGGCCGCTCCCGTCCTCAGCCCCGAAGGCACGAGGGTGCTGTTCTGCGCCCGCGACCGTGGGGTCACCCATGCCTACGCAGTCCCCCTGGAGGGAGGCGAGCCGGAGAAGTTGATCGGGCGGGCCGACTCCTCCCTGTCGGGACTCAGCCTCGACCGCGCCGGCCGGACGGTGGCGTTCGTCGAGGCCGACCCCGCCACCGCGGGCGAGGTCGCCGTACTGGACGTGAGCGGGGCCGGCTCCGGACCCCGGCGGCTCACCCGGCTCACCGCCGGGGCGACCGGCGGGTTGGGGAGGGTCGAGGAGCGGATGTTCACCGCACCCGACGGCGTCGCCGTCCACGGGTGGGTGGTGCGACCCAGCGCCGGGCACCCGGCCCCGGGCCCCCTCCTCCTCGACGTCCACGGCGGGCCTCACAACGGGTGGTCGCCGGTGTTCGACGGCATCCACCTCTACCACCACATGCTGGCCGCCCAGGGCTGGACGATCCTGATGATCAACTCGCGAGGCAGCGACGGGTACGGCGAGGCCTTCTACACCGCCTTGGTCAAGGACGGTTGGGGCCAGGCCGACACCCAGGACTTCCTGTCCGCCGTCGACGCGCTGGTGGCGGAGGGAACCGCCGACCCGGCCCGCGTCGCGGTCTGCGGCTACAGCTACGGCGGCTTCATGACCGCGTCCCTGACCGCACGCACCGACCGGTTCGCGGCGGGAGTGGCGGGCGGCGTCGTCGTCGACCTGGCCAGCTGGACGGGCTCCTTCGACATCGGCGAGGTGTGGGCGGTCAACGAGCTGGGCGCCACCGTGGCCGACGACCTCGACCGGCTCCTCGCCCAGTCGCCCATTGCCGAGGTCGGCGAGGTGCGGACCCCCACCCTCGTGCTGCAAGGGGCCGAGGACCACCGCTGCCCCGTCGGGCAGGCGGAGCAGTGGTTCTCGGCGTTGCGCAGCCGGGGTGTCGAGACCGAGCTGGTCCTCTACCCGGGCGGGGGCCACCTGTTCATCCTCAATGGGCGCCCGTCGCACCGTGTCGACTACAACCAACGGGTCTTCGACTGGCTGACCCGCCTGGTGCCGTGAGGATCGCAGTCGCCGGCCTGAGCCACGAGACCAACACCTACGCCGTGGCCAGCACGGGAATGACCACGGAGGAGCGGTTCCTGGCCCTGACCGGCGAGGCCATCCGGGAGCGCTTCACCGGGACGGGCTGGGCCGTCGGCGGAATTCTCGACGAGTGTGCCCGGCGAGAAGACGACGCCGTCCCGGCGTTCTTCGCTTGGGCCGAGCCGTCGGGCACCATCGACTCCGCCGCCTACGCCGCACTGAAGGAACACCTCCTGCAGGCCCTGCGGGCGGCCATGCCCGTTGACGCCGTGGCGCTCGAGCTGCACGGCGCCGGGGTCGTCGAAGGGATCGACGACCTCGAGGCCGACCTCGGCGGGGCCATCCGCCGCCTGGTGGGGCCGGATGTACCCATCGCCGCCACCCTCGACCTCCACGGCAACGCCACACCGGCCATGGCCGACGCGTACGATCTGCTGCTCGGGTGTCACCTGTACCCCCACACGGACCTCTACGACCGGGGCGTCGAGGCCGTCGAGCTGCTGCACCGGGTCGTGGAGGAAGGTCTCCGGCCCGTCGTACACGTCGAGCAGCTGCCCATTCTCCTGCCTCCCTCCACGACCGACGGGGACTCGCCCGCGACGCGGGCCAACCAGGTCTGCGCCCAGCTGGAGGCCCGGCCCGGCGTCATCGACTGCACGCTCATGCACGGCTTTCCGTTCACGGACGTCCCCGACACGGGCTCGTCGATCATCGCCATCGCCGACGGCGACCGCGGCCTGGCCTCGGCGGTGGGGACGGAAGCGGCCAGGTGGGTGTGGGCTCATCGGGAGGACTTCCGCATCGAGAACGACACGCCTGAGTCCGCCGTCCGGCGGGCAGCCAACGCCACCAGCTTCCCCGTGGTCGTCAACGAGCCCTCCGACAATCCCGGGGGTGGCAGCCCGGGCGACGGGACCCATCTCCTGCGGGCCATGCTCGCCGCCGGCTTGAGCCGGGCGTGCTTCGGCTTCATCTCCGACCCGGAGGTCGTCCAGGCGGCCATCGGCAGCGGGGTCGGTACCAGGGTCAAGGTGAACCTGGGCGCAAAGCACGACGACCTCCATGGCCTCCCCATCCCGGTCGAGGGTCTGGTGAGGTGCATCACCGATGGTCGGTTCGTCCTGCGGGCCATGCTCTCCGGTCTCGAGCTCGATCTCGGTCCCAGCTGCCGGCTGACCGTCGACGACGTCGACATCGTGGTGACGTCCAAGCCCTTCCAGACCATCGATCCGGAGGTCTTCCTCCTCCACGGCATCGACGTGTCCCGCTACAAGGTCATCGGGCTGAAGTCCTCCCAGCACTTCCGAGCTGGCTTTCGGGACCTCGCCAGCCTCATCGTCACCGCCGACAGCCCCGGGCTCACCACCAACCGGGTGGACGTGTTCGAACACGTCCGGGCGCGCCGGCCCCTGTGGCCGATCAGCCCGGAGGCCCGGTACGTCGGTTAGCGGGCTCCGGTCAGCGGCGCAGGCTGCTCACAGGGAGAAGGCAGCGCTCGTGTACTCGAACCTCCCCCGGACGAACGCGAACAGGCGGCCGGCCCCCGCCCCCACCCGGCCTTCGGAGATCCGCGTGCGCCCGTCGACCGTGGACGCCGAGACGTAGCGCGGGCCTACGTTGCCCAAGGCCCGCATGATGGAGGCGGCCGTGGCGTCTCCGGCTGTAGCCCGCAGCAACGAGTCGTAAAGGGTGAAGGTGTCACACGGGCCGTAGACGTAGGTGTAGTCGGCGTTCGTCACGGGATGGATGCCCGCGGCGCGCATCCGGTCGAGGCACTGCTTTCCTGTCGTCGTGGGTGGCGCCTGCGCTGGGTCGGCCGTGTCCACATCAGGGAGCCAGCCGACTCCTTGCATGTTGGCGAGCTGGTCGGCGGGGGCGTTCAGGGCCAACACCGTAGGAGCAGTGACCGACGACAGGGCGTAGCCGGGGAAGTAGCGCTGCCCATCGGCCCCCTCCGAGAACAGGTACACCAGGTTGGCCTCAGCGGCCTGAGACACAACCATCACGCGATCCACCAGGCTCTGACGAAATTGGAGTACGGCGTCCTGCAGGCCGGACGCTTCGTTGCCAACATCCTGGAGAGACTGGAAGCACCGCACTTGATAGGTCGACGCTACGGTCAGCCCGGCGCGCTGCACCGCCGGTGCGAGGCCGTTCCTGTAGACACGCTGATCGACGGGGCAGTCTTCGATGACCACGCCGATCCGGTTGCGCGCCAGGAGGAAGCCCGCGGCCGCCAGATGATCGACGACCGCGGCCAGGCGCGCCTCGCCGAGCAAGGTCACCGGTGTGATGAGCAGGGGAAAGCGCCCTGCGTCTTCCCGGTCGGGAGCCTCCCATCCCCCGCTGACCACGGGAACGCCGGCCTTCGAGAGGCACGTGAGGAGGTTCTCGCTGTAGTAGCCGACGTTGCTGAGCACCGCGGCAACGTGATGGTCCTGGGTGAAGGCAGCGCAGGCGGCCTGGGTCTGCGACTCGTAGTCGTTCGAAGCGGAGTGCATCTCGGCGTACACCGGCTCGATACGGCGTCCCCCGACGCCGCCACTCGCGTTGTAGCTCTGGACGAAGGCCTGCACGACATCCTTCAGCGAGAACCCGTTTCCGTTGTTGATGCCGGCGCTCTGGGCGCCGTCGTTGACGGCGTAGAGCAGACCCAGCTGGATGGGCGCGTGGCTGCCACCTACCGCGTCCTGCGCTGCGCCGGCCGGCCCCTGAGCGCCCGCGGATGGCGTTGCCGTCCTCGAGGCTCCCGAGCCGGCGCCGACTGCTGCTGGCGGCGACTGTCCCGGAGCACTGGAGGCGCCTGAAGCGGCTGGCGACTCAGGCGCCGAGAGCCCATGGCCGCCGGGAGCGCCCTGTGCCTGCGGAGTGTTCTCCGAGCTCGAGGCGAACCGAGAGGCCGGCACCGTGCTCCCGCACGCGACCGTCACCGACGTCGTCGCCAGTGCAACAAGGCATATCGCGCCTCGGACCTCTCTAGCGCTGAGCACGCGCCCTCCCGCCCCCCCGTGCACCGGCGGCTGCGGTCGCGTCGGTCGCGTCAGGCATTCCCCGAATACCGGATCGGTCTCCGGTGAGCAGTGAGTTCACGGCGCGGGAGATCGCCGTCCTGAGGTCCAGCTCGTCGTCGTAGAGCGAGCGAACGGAAAGGCCGTTGACCAAGGCCATGATTTCCCGGCCCACCTCGTGGGCCGCCGGCGGCGGGTCGACCCCCAGTGCGCGGCACAGGACCGAGACCAGTTCCGCGCCTGCCTGGTCCGCCAGTCGCTGTGCACTCCGCAACCGCTCTCGCAGCTCTGCATGGTGCCGGGCGTAGCTCAGAAACTCGATCGTGGCGGCCACGTGTGCCCGCCACCGGGCCGGATCGCCGAGGGAGGTGTTGACGACGTCGAGTCTCTCCTCGTCGCTTCGTGCTGAGTCGAGAGCCGCCCGCACCGCGGCCAGCTGCTCTTGGGCCGTCTCGTCGAGCACGGCCAGAAAGAGGTCGGCCTTGCCGCCGAAGTTCGAGTAGACCGCGCCGGTCGTGTAGCCCGCCTCTTGGGCGATGGCGTCAACGGTCGCGGCCGCGAATCCGTGTGACAGGAACATCTCCTCGGCGGCGGCGAGCAGTCGTGCTCGCGTCACCTCCCGGACGCGCCCACCTTGCCCTCGACCGGGTCGTCGCTTCTCCATGCCCCAGCACCCTTGATAACGGTGTTATCGGATATCGACATTATGCAGACCGGTGCCGGTGGTCAAGGCCGGGCGCGGACTCGCCCTGCGGCCGCCGCGATCCCCTCGCAGCCAAGGGCCAGCACCTTGTACCGACCCACCAAGGAGCCACCGCGGGTTGGGCGGACCACCCCAACAACGCCGCGGGCCGGGGTCGTACTCTCCGGCGATGGCGGAGCACGCCGTGAGCACGGGGAGGGCGACGTCGATCACCATCGACGACGTCCGCGCTGCGGCCGACGCCATAGACGGCGCGGTTGCCCACACGCCGACTGTGCACTCCCGCACCCTGTCCGCCATCACCGGCGCGGACATCTGGCTCAAGCTCGAGAACCTCCAGTTCACCGCCTCGTTCAAGGAGCGCGGCGCCCTCAACCGGATCCTTCGCCTCACTCCGGAGGAACGGGCGCGGGGGGTGGTCGCCGTCTCGGCCGGCAACCACGCCCAGGGCGTCGCCTACCACGCGTCCCGCCTCGGGGTGCCAGCCACCATCGTCATGCCGCGGGCCACCCCCAACGTCAAGGTGGCCAACGTCGAGGCCTTGGGTGCGACCGTCGTCCTGGAGGGGACGTCTTACGCCGAGGCGGAGAAGGCGGCGCTCGCTCTCGGCGAGAAGCGGGGGCTGGCATGGGTGGCCCCCTTCGACGATCCCGACGTGATCGCAGGCCAGGGCACGGTGGGACTCGAGCTGCTAGGGGACGTCGACGGGCTCGACGCCGTCATCCTGCCCGTCGGAGGTGGCGGGCTGATCGCCGGGGTGGCCATCGCCGTCGCCGCCCTGGCTCCCACGACCGAGGCGTTCGGCGTCGAGTCGGAGCGCTATCCGTGCATGGCCAACGCCCTCCGTGGGAGCGGGGAGGTGCCCGGGGGGGCGACGATCGCTGAAGGCATAGCCGTGGCGAGCGCGGGGCGGCTCACCGTGCCCATAGTGCGGGCGCACGGGGTGCACGTGGTGTCCGTCAGCGAGGCGGCGCTCGAACAGGCGGTGGCGCTGTTCCTGGAGATCGAGAAGACGGTGGTGGAAGGCGCGGGAGCGGCGGGCCTGGCGGCCGTGCTGTCCGACCGCCAGCGCTTCGCCGGCCGGCGCGTCGGCATCGTCGTGACCGGGGGCAACATCGACCTGCGCCTGCTGGCCGAGGTGATCATGCGCAGCCTGGTGCGCTCGGGAAGGCTGAACCGGCTGTCGATCGGGGTTCCCGACGTGCCCGGCGCCCTGGCCGAGGTGGCCTCCATCCTGGGCCGGGAAGGGGCAAACATCGTCGAGGTTCTGCACCAGCGCATGTTCTCCGACCTCGACGTCAAGACCGCCTCGCTCGAGATCGCCGTCGAAACCCGCGATCGGGACCAGCTCGAGCGGGCCGTCACCGCCCTCCGGGACCTCGGGTACCACGTGACCAGACCCGGGCCCTGACCAGGCGCGCTGCGCCTCAGGACGCCGCTCGGAACCGCAACCCGTGGGCGCGGAGCAGGTTGAGCTCGATCCAGGAGTCGTCCTCGCCCGAGTGGTGGTGCACGACGAGATCGAGAGGCAGTCCGAGGACCTGGTACTGGCCCCGCCAGATGTTGCGGGCCACAGGTTGCAGCGGGACGTTGGTGTCGCGGATGGCGATGGCGTCGTGATCGACCTGGACGGTGAGCTCGAGCTCGTCGTTGGTGAAGTCGCCCACGGGTAGGTGCTCGGATGCCTCCTCCGCAACGAGCGTAAACCGCTCCGGGGGCATCCACTGGTTCTGGATCGTCAGGCTGTCCCCGTTGACGTGGACCCGGGCTCCGCCCGGGAGGGCGGGGGTGGGGGGTGAGGTCAGGGAGACGGCCAGCGCGCCACCTCCGGTGGAGACGAGCGCCTTGTCGCCAGAGTGGCGCACGCGGACCACCGACCGCCGGTCATCGCTGAGGTAGGTGACGGGGCCGGGTGCGTCCTGAGGCTCGGCCACCGACCCGGCGGGGTCGTCCATGGCGATCGCGGCCGCCCGCCGGGCCAGGGTGACGGCGGGCACGGCCGAAGTGCAGGCCAGGCACACCACCGAAAGCCCGGCCGACGGGACGACCAAGGCCTCCGCTGCCCAGCCCGGGAGGAAGCCGGAGTGGGCGTAGGCCCGGCGCCCGCCCAGCTCCTCCCAAGCCAGCCCGTAGCCGTAGCGGTGGTGGTCCCCGGTGACGAGCGGGCGGTTGACGGCAAGCCCGGCCAGCAGCCCGGGCCGGGCGATGAGCTCCCCATGCCAGCGGGCCAGGTCCCGGGCGGTGGCGGTGAGGCCGGAGGGGCCCGGGACCATGAAGGGCGTGGGGCGTCGTAGCCAGCCGTCGGGCGCCGGGAGGTAACCGGGGTAACCAGAGCCGTCCGCGAAGGCGGTGCTCCTCATGCCCAGTGGACCGAAGAACCGGTGGTGGGCCACCTGGCTGAGGGGCATGCCCACGGCGGCCTCGACGACGGCTGCGAGCAGGATGTAGTTGGAGTTCGAATAGCTGTGCCGGCTTCCCGGTGGGAACTGCAGGCAGCGCTGGCGCCCGATCAGGGCTCGCACGCGATCGGGGTTGCCGAGGTGCCGCTCCGGCAGGCCCGCGAGCGCGGCCAGGGCGTAGACGTCGCGCACCCCGCTGGTGTGGTGGACCAAGTGGTGGAGCGCGAGGTCGCCGAGGGCGGGCGACAGCTCTGGGAGCCATCGGCCGACCCGCTGGTCGGGGTGAAGGACCCCGTCATTCACCAGCTCAGCGACCACGGCACCCGTGAACTGCTTGGCCACCGATGCCACGTACATGGGTACGTCGTCGCCTACTGGCCGAGCGCGCCCTATGTCGGCCAGGCCCCGCGCCGCCATGGCGACGGGCTCGTCGTCCACGGTGACCCGAAGGACGCACCCCGGTCCGCGAGGATCGACGTCGGCCAGCAGGCCATCGAGCGCGACCTCCATGGCCGCCCCGGACAACGACGTCACGCGGGGGCAGGCAGGCCGAACAGTGCGCGCAGCATCTGCTTGACCTCCCCCGCCAGTCGTGGCTCGTCGGCGCTGGAGCGGAGGTGGGCGGTGAGCCCGACCCCGTACAGGGTCAAGCCCACGAGCCTGACGTTTCTCCGGAAGCTGGGGTCTGCGGCCAGCTCGGGCCCGACCAGCCGGGCGAAGGTGGCGAAGACGAGCTCGGCCGCCCGCTGATCGACCGAGCTCAGCATCGCGGCCAGGTCCGGGTCCGAGCGGCTCGCGCGGAGCAGCTCGATCAGGGCCTGGAAGGCAGGTGAGCTCACGTAGTTACGCCAGAAGTAGTCGACCGCCGAGTCCAGCCCCTCCTCCGGCGTGAGCCGGTCGAGCCCGACCGGGGCGGGGAGGGCGCTGACGGCACCCTCCGAGTGGAGGGCAGCCGCGACCAGCAGCTCTTCCTTGGATCGAAAGTGCCGCCAGACGGCTCCGTTGCTGAGCCCGGCGCGCCGGACGATTTCGGGGAAGGTTGTGCCCGCGTAGCCCCGGTCGGCCAGGCACTCGAGCGCCGCGTCCAGCAGCCTGATCCGGCTGGCGGCCCGGCGTTGGGCCTGGGTCCGCCGAGGTGGTGCCGCGGAGGCCACGGGGCCAGAATGCCGGACGACTTGGAGGTCGTCAAACCTCTAACTCGTCCCTGTACCACGGGGGGCTCTCGGCATTGACCGCAGACTTAGAGGACATCTACCCTCTATGTGTTCGAGGCTGGGGATCGGGCTGAAGGGTGCGCGGGATGGGCCGTTGGAGCCTGCGGAGGTGGGCCGGGGCGACCGCTGCGACCCTCGTGCTGGCCTCCGGGTGCGGAACGACGGTCCACAGCGGGCGCGGCCGTTCGTCTGACTCGAACCCGAGCGGGGGACTGGCGGCGTCCGACGCAGGCTCGCCCGCCGCAGGTGGAGGCCCGGCGAACAGCCTGCCTGGTGGCGGGGGTGGGGCCGGCGGCGGTGCAGCCGGGGCCAGCCAGGCCGGGGCCGCGTCCCGACGCGTCCCAGGCGCCGGTGCCGGCACCGGCGGACCGGCCTCGCAGGCCACTAGGCAGGCCAGCGTCGTGCGTCTCGGGGTGATCTACCTCAAGGGACTGGACGCCGCCTACAAGTCGGCGGGCGCCAAGAGTGCGACGACGGACTCCCAGGCCGACTACGCGGCGGTCGTCAACGACATCAACGTGCACGGGGGGATCGCCGGCCGGCGCGTCCTCCCCTTCTACTACGCCATCGATGCGGCCTCGGCTACAGCGCCAGCCGATCAGCTGCAGGCGGCGTGTACTCACTTCACCCAGGATCAGCCCGTCGACGTGGTCCTGAGCTATACGCCAGGTTCCGGGGGCGTGCTCGTCAGCTGCCTTCGCGCCAGAAGGGTGCCCCTGGTCATCGGGTCCAACGAGGCGGACGTCTCCGCCGACAGCCTGTCGGGATCCCCGATGCTGTGGGAGCCCGCCGAGGTCAGCCTCGACCGGCTGGAACAGGTGCTGCCCCGGTTTCTGATCGGCGCCCATTGGGCCGACGCCAGGTGGGGGTCGGACCCACGGTGTGCAACCGTCGAGACCCGCATCGGGGTGGTCACCTTCGACCAGCCCGACTGGAGGTCCGCCTACACCAAGAACCTGGCGCCCGAGTTCGAAGCAACCGGCCACAAGGTCTACGACGTGGCCTTCCTGAGCGTGAGCGGCAACACCGCCAATCAGCTGGCCGATGCGTCCGCGGCCGTGCAGAACGCCGTGCTCAAGTTCTCCACCGACTGCGTGGACCACGTGGTCTTCGTTTCCAATGTTGCCGTGGACTACCTGTTCATGAACGTCGCCGAGCAGCAGCAGTACGCCCCCCGTTACGGGCTCAGCTCGCTCGAGGCCCCGCCCGTCATCATCCAGAACCTCGCCAACCCCCGTACCCAGCTGACGGGTTCGATCGGCGTCGGATGGTCTCCCTTTTCGGATGTGAACATCCAGGACTTCGACGCGGCCGCCAGGGCGCCGGGGCAGCGGTGCATGGATGTGCTGAAGCGCGCCGGGCTGGCACCCGTCGACAACAACTCGTCGATCCTCGCCGCACCGTCGTGCGAGGGCCCGTACTTTGCCGCCGCCGCCTTCGGCCGGTGGCTCGACTCGCCGCCGAGCAACGGGCTGGTCGACGCCGTCAACGGACTTGGTTCGAGCTATCAGCCGACCGGGACCTTCTCCGCCTCCTTCCGTGCCACCCAGCACGACGGCGCCAGCGCCTACCGCGCCCTGACATTCGTCGACTCCTGCACCTGCTACCGCTACGGCTCGGGGCTCCAGGCGTGGTGAGGCCCCCGTGGGGCCGCCGGTGGATCGCGGCCTCCGTCTGCGGCGCAGCGCTGGGCGCCATGCTCGCCCGGGCCGTCCCGGCAGCGACCGCACCGGCGAGTACGGGCACGGTTGCCTCCCGCGCCCAGCGGGCTCGGGGCGAGCTGGCCGACGCCAGTGGCCACAGGCTCGACGGCAGGGGGGCATCCATCGCCATCATCGACACGGGCATCGACCCGACGCACCCGGCGTTCGCGCTGGCGGGCCGAGGGAGCAAGGTGGCTGCCGTCCTCTCGGCGGAGGCGTGCATCATCGACGGCGAGGAGAGCCCCTACACGAGCGAGGTGAGCAGCGACCCCGCGTGTGTCGTCCCGGTGCCGCCCGCCAACGTGGACGCCGGCCACGGTGGCCACGGCACCATGGTCGGCGGGGTCGCCGTCGGGGACGCCTACCAGTTGCCTGACGGTACCGAGGTGGGAGGGGTCGCCCTGGGCGCCCGGCTCATCGTGATCTCGACCACGGCTGGCCTGGTCGGCATCGACAATGCCTTCGCGTGGATCCTGGCCCACCACGCCGCGCCGTGCGGAGCCGGAGTTCCGGCCAGCGAGTGCCCGCCCATCAAGGTGGTGAACTGCTCTTGGGGCGCGAGCACCCCCGTCATCGCCCACCTCCAGGACGCCCTGGCCCGTGCCGGGGTGGTCACCGTGTGGGCCAACGGCAACACGGGAGGCGACGGCTCCACGGATCACTCCAACCCCGACGCGACCGACGACCAGACGCCCGGCGTGATCGCTGTCGCCGCCTACGACGACCACGGCACCGGGACGCGCGACGGGGAGCTGGCGTCCACCTCCTCCCGGGGCCAGGCCAGCCAGCCCACCACCTGGCCGGACGTGTCGGCCCCCGGGGTCAACATCATCTCCGCCTGTCGCCCGTACCAGGCCATCTGCCCAGCCGTCGAGACCGAACCGCCCCGCAGCGGCCCGGGCCCCAATGACGTGGACACCTACTTCATCGGTTCGGGCACGTCGTTCGCCGCCCCCGAGGTGGCGGGGATCGTGGCCATGCTGTTCCAGGCCGACCCCGCCGCGAGCGCGGGCCAGATCGAGGACGCGCTCAAGTCGACCGCCTACAAGTTCAAGTTCGGGGTGCCGTACCAGGCGCTCGGGCCGTACACGTCCAGCTACGACAAGGGCGCGGGCCTGGTCGACGCCTACGCCGCGTCGCTCGCCCTCGGAGCCCGTCGTCTTGGCGGCGACCCGGGGGCGGGCCGATAACAGCCGCGGCCACCACCCGCGCTAGCCGATGGGCGTGAGCGCCGTGACCATCCAGGCGATGAAGATGGAGTCGACCACCGCGATGACCGCCGGGTTGCGTCCCGCCGCGAAGCATGTGTCGGCGAACACCTCCAGGATCAGGTACTGGAGGACGAGGATGGGCACCACCAGCGTGATGACCCCCGGCAGCAGGTTCAGGCGCACGCCGACCAGCAGCGCCAAGAGGAGAATGACGCGGCCCAGCGCGCCCCACCCGACGGCTGCCCACGTACCGCCCCGGCGCACGAGTCCCTCGAAGGCGGCGAAGAAGGGCAGGGCGAGCACAGCCACCACCGCCCAAAGCACGAGCCGCTCCCACGTCGGCACCAGCCGGTGGAACACCACCTCGAGCGGTGTGAGCAGCAGGAAGGTGACCAGGGCTGCTGCCGCGCCCGGCCCCGCCACCGATCGCAACGGCAGCCAAGGGCCGTCGCCCACCCACGTTGCGATCCGGCCGGTCACAACGCCGCGGCGGACGTAATGCCGCAGCGCCCACAGCGCCGCCCCGGCGAGCGCGGCGTGGACGATGACGGGCTGGCCCGCGCCCAGTGGAAGGATCTCGGGTCCTCCCATCACGAGGAGCGGCATGGTGACGACCATGGCTCCGGTCAGGAGCAGGACGCCGCCGGTGGAGGCCGTCGACGGCATGGCGCTTACCTGCCGTCCGATCGCCACCCCCAGCAGGGCGATGAGACCGAGGGCTGTCAGCAGATAGAGCGCGGCCGTGCCCAGCCGGGGATCATGAAGGCCCGGCGGTGCGCCGGGGCGAGTGACGCCGAACACCGGGTCGAGGAAGCGGACGATCTCGCGGATCGCGGCCCCGGAGTACAGGATCGTGACGTGGTCCTTGCCCCCGATCTGCACCTGGCTGACGGCCGTCTTTCCCACCAGCTGGGCGGCCAACTCGCTCTGGCGGTGGCGGATGAAGGCGGGGTCGTGCTGCGCGCTCATGAAGAGGATGTGGCGCGGGATATCGACGTCGCTCACCTCCGAGCCACCCGAGACCGGAATCACCGCTACGGGCCGGGGATCGACGCTGGCAAAGTCCAGGGCGGCCCCCGCTCCCATGGAGTGGCCCAGGACGGCGATGCGTCTGGCGTCTATGTACGGCGAGGTCCCGGCCCAGCCGACCACCGCGTCGAGGTCGCGGCGCAGGTCGCCCCGGAACTGGGAGGCGTTCGAGCCGTGGCCACGGAAGTCGAAGGTGAGCACGGCGTATCCGGCGCTGGCCAGGCTCCGTGCCATCGGGCTCATGATCTGGCGGTCGGCGGAGTAGCCGTGAGCCACGACCACGAGCGGGGGCCGTTGTCCCAGGGGCCTCTGCACGGGCAGCTGACCGTCCTGCAGCTTGCCCGGGAGGTACAGCGTGGCGGGTATCCCGTCCCCGATGCTGACCAGAGAGGTGTGGGCCGGGCCCCCCCGTTCCTGTGCCCCCAGGCGGGCGAGCAGGACCACGGCTAGGACGACCAGCACCACGCCCGCCGCCAACGTCCTCCTGCCGGTTCGGCGAGGCGGCGGCGAGGTTTCTGGGCGTGTCGGTTCCTCTGACGGCGCGACGACGGCCGAGGGCCTGCGTCGGGACCGGGCAGTTTGCGCCATGTGCGAGAGTCTGCCCTTGCCCTGGCCCCGCGTCACGCTCTTTCGACACTCGGGCTACCGCCCCGGGTCATGAGCTAACCATGCACACAAAATGGCCCGATCCGGCGATTGTCCCCCCAATGGGACGGACCGCAGAATGCCTCCAGCTCACCTCGCACCTCGAACCAACGGGGCCGGGGCACGCCGTGACAGGAAGCTGGGGAAGGTCCCGATGGCAGTGCGGCTGTTGGTGGCGGACGACGAGCCCGACGTGCGCCTGCTCATGCGGCTCAGCCTCGGCCTCTACGACGGCCTCGAGATCGTGGCCGAGGCCGTCGACGGCCTGGACGCCGCCCGTCTCGCCGCCGAGTGCCACCCCGATGTCGTGGTCCTCGATTGGAGGATGCCTCGGGTGAGCGGGCTCGAGGCCATCCCGCTCATTCGCCAGGCTGCCCCGGGCGCCCACATCCTCATGTACACCTCCCAGCCCTCCCGACAGTCGCAGGACGACGCCCTCGCCGCCGGAGCTGACGGCTACTTGGAGAAGACGGCGGGGACCGAGGCCCTGGTTGCGGCCTTGAGGCGACTCGCAGCCCAAGCAACGGTCACCGCGCCTGACCCGAGGACCCGGCCGAGCGGAGCCGGCGCAACAAGCCCTCGGCGCTCATGGCGATCGACCGACCACACAGCGCCTTCACAGACGGCGCGGCGCCATGGCGCCTGACCCGTCCGGGCCCCATGCCTCGCGACCCTGGGATGATGCGCAACGAAAGGGAAGGACGGCAGATGCTCGTCGTCATCATGGCCCTGGGGGCGACGTCGCTCTTCGGGGTCTCGAACGTCCTCATGCACGTCAAGGCCCGGGCCGCGCCGGCGGAGCACTCGCTGCGCCCGACGCTCCTGGTTCACCTCGCCCGCCAGCCACTATGGCTGGCGGGCATCGGCACCCAGATGGCCGGCTTCGGCCTACAGGCGACGGCTCTGGGGCTGGGGTCGTTGACGGTGGTGCAGGCGCTGGGTCCGGTTGGACTGCTGCTTGCCCTGCCGCTCGCCGCGCGCGTGTCTCACAAGCGGTTCCGCGGGGCCGACTGGGTTGGGGCTGTCGCCACGGTGGGAGGCCTGGCGGCGTTTCTCGCCATCGCCGCGCCCAGCAAGGGTGTCCCCGTGCCGACCGCGTCGGCCTGGTCCGTCCTCCTGGCCGCCACCGTGGCAGGGTCCGGCGCCCTCATCGCCATGGGCCGGCGCCTGTCTGGTGCGGCGCGGGCCGTGGCGCTGGGCACGGCATGCGGAGCCGTTCTCGCCCTGACGGCGGCCTTCACGAAGACCGCCGCCAACCGCTTCAGCCACGGGTTCCTGACCGGCGTCGCCAGCTGGGAGCCGTACGCCCTGGCTGTCAGCGGCTTGCTGGGGATCTTGCTCATGCAGAGCAGTTTCCAGGCTGGCGACCTCGAGTGGTCTCTCCCCGCCATGGCCGTCGCCAACCCCGTCGTGAGCGTGATCGCTGGGACCGTGGCCTTCCACGAGCACCTGAGCGCCCCGGCCGGGACGGTCGCCATTCTGCCGGTCAGCCTCGCAGTGGTCCTGGCAGGTGTCGTCGTCCTGGCCCGATCCCCCGCCCTCGTCGCGATCTACGAAGAGCCTGCCGGCGAGTTGAGGGCGGGGCTGGAAGGCGTTCCGCGGTGACCGGTGGGGGCGCTCCCGTCGCCGCCCGAACCGAGATGCCGATCCTCGCCCGGTGCCCGACCACTGAGGCGTGGCATCTGCGGCGGGGTACCTCACGCCCGTCGGTGTGCCCACCTCTGTCGTCGGCCGCCAGTCGACGGACTGCCTCAAGCACGGAGCCCATCGCTCCACGCTTCTCCAGGTAGCAGTCGGCACCCGCGGCGAGGGCTTCCTCCTCCGCCCCGGCCGAGCCCAGCGACGAGTACATGAGTATCCGCGACCGCGGTGAGCCCCGGCGGATGAGGGGTATCGCCTCGACTCCCGCCATCCCGGGCATCATCCAGTCGAGGACCACCACATCCGGGTGATGCTCAGCGGCGAGGCCGGCGGCGGAGACCCCGTCGTCAGCCTCGGCGACGAGCTCGAGGTCGTCCGCACGAGCGAGATTGAGACGCAGGAGGAGCCGATTGTTGGGCTCGTCATCCACGGTCAGCACTCTTATCGCCATCGAAATCGCCACCTCGGCTGCGCTCGTCTGGATTAGCCCCGCCCCCCCGGAGCCCCGGACCCGCGCTGGATCAAGTTTGCAATCGGCCCCATATCGGCACAATCGCCCGATCAGGCCATTTGGTGTCAATGGCCCGTTCATGGACTCCACCGGTTCCGGGGAACTCCTCAAGTTCAGCGACGCTCAGGCTCCGAAACTCCGCTTGGTGACCGGGAGTCATTTCAGCGTGGGGTGTCCCGAGATGCGGGCGCCGTCCTCGCCCCGATGCTCCACCGCCTCGGCCTCGTCATCGGGTCAACCGCGGCTCTCCTCGCTGAGCCACGGCGGAATATCGCCCTCCCACACCATCGCCGTCGCGGTCTGCGACGCGACCGCGAGCAGCGTGCCGTCCTCCGCCCAGACGCGCGCCGCGCCGTGGAGGTAGCCGCCAGAGCCGAAATACGGGTCCATGTCGAGCAGGATCCAGTCGGTGTCGGCCATGGCCCCGTAGCGAATGGCGTTGTCGAGGCTGGTGCCGCCGCCCATCTTCCCCGCAGCGCGCACAACCGCGGATGGCACCATGTCGGCGAGGAAGGCGATCGTTGCACGCGTATGCCCACCGTCACGCATGCGCGCCCAGATGTAACGGCCGTCTTCGACGTGACGCATCTCGGCGATCTGGAACCAGCTGGTGGGGTTGTCCGGGTCCTGCCGGTGCCGGTGGCGCGACGACCACGACTCGCCGTGCTCGGGTGCGGGCGCGTCCGGCATCGTGCCGACCTGGATCTCGACAGGACCCTTGCGCGCCGCGCCGGTGGCGCCGAGCGCGGCGAACACGATGTGGTCGCCGGCCGTGCCGGTCACGCGCACCTGCGAGGTCCGTCGCCCCCTGGCCAGCACCTCGACGTGGCAGTCGATCCGGTCGCCCATGTCGGCCGAGCCGACGAACTGCGTCGTGGTCCACAACGCGTCGCGCCCGGTCTCTGCTTCGATCGTTGCGACTGACGCGGCGATCCCGGCTCCGCCATAGAGCTTGCCGTCGTGGCGCGTCAGCGGTGAAGTGAGCTCGAACGACCAGCGGCCCTCGCCGCGTCGTTCGAGGCCGAGCCATGCGAGATCGGATCCATCGGACATGGGTCCATTCTGGCCTGCAAACGCTGATGGCTCCCATTCGCGGCGATTCCTTGCGCCGACTCGACCGACGACCGTCCCGGCGCACGGCCTGGCCGCACAAGCCTTGCGGCCGACCCGGCGATCTGCCGCGCTCGGGCGCCGCGATATCGGGGCGGTCCAAGAACCACGCTCCCTGATCTGTGGTCGGAAGCAATACTTCGAAGTTCCTTGACGATGACCACGGGTACGTCCGGTGGCTCTCCGACCAACGTCGACGGGTTCGTGCTCAAGATCCCGCATTGCAATGATCGCAGCGGGATGCCAGACGAGGCTGTCTCCGTGCCGGCTTCGGGGCGCACCCACGAAGGTGTTCCGCCCGACGTGCGAGCATGTCGCGATGAGTTCGGTGTGGTCGGGAAGGCGGGATTTGAACCCGCGACCTCAGCGTCCCGAACGCTGCGCGCTAACCAAGCTGCGCTAC
>VAXP01000155.1 GCA_005884125.1 Actinomycetota bacterium
GATGGCCTCGGCCGCGGCGACCACCTCGTTGTGCCTGGCCTCGGGCCGCCCGAAGGCGATGTTGTCGGTGATGGTCCCGGTGAAGAGGAAACCCTCCTGCGTCACCATGCCGACAGCTCGGCGCATGTCGTCCTCGGACACCAGGCGCAGGTCGACGCCGTCGAGCGTCACCCGACCGACGGTGGGGTCGTAGAAGCGGGCGATGAGGCGGGCCACCGTCGACTTGCCCGCCCCGGTGGCGCCCACCAGGGCCACCGTCTGACCCGCGGGTATGACGACGTCTACGTCGTGGAGAACCAGCTCCTCCCGGTAGGCGAAGCTCACGTGCTCCAGGCCGACCTCGCCCCGAGGGCGGGGCAGCGACCGGGGCCGGGCCGGCTCGGCCACCTTGGGCTCCTCCTCCAGCACCCCGGCCAGCTTCTCCAGCGCCGCCGCCGCGGCCTGGAAGGTGTTGTAGAACTGGCTCATCTCCTGCATGGGGTCGAACACCTTGCGCAGGTAGAGGGTGAAGGCGGCCAGGACCCCCACGGTCATCTGGTGGTGGATGACCCGGTGACCGCCGTAGAGGAGAACGGCGGCCATGGCCACGTGCCCCAGGAAGCGCACCCCGGGGCCGTACACGCCGGCGATCCGCATCGACCAGGCGTTGGCGTCGCAGTACTGACCGTTGACGTCGTCCATGATCTCCCGGTTGCGGGCCTCCCGGCGGAAGGCGTGGATGACCCGTATCCCGCCCAGGGACTCGACGAAGTGGACGATGACCAGCGCCACCGTCGTGCGGCTGGCCCGGTAGGCCCGGGTGGAGTGATGCCGGAACCACCGGGTGAGACCCACCACCCCGGAGAAGACGGCCAGGGTGGTGAGGCCGAGGGGCAGGTCCAGCAGGAGGAGGACGACCAGGGTGCTGGCGATCGACAGGGCCGCGGTGATGAGGCTCTGGAGCCCGGTGTCGAGGAGCTCGGTGATGGCTTCGATGTCGGACGTGAGCCTGGACGTGACCCGTCCCGACGTGTAGCGCTCGTGGAAGGACAGGCTCAGTCGCTGGAAGTGGTCGAACAGCTTGGTGCGCAGGTCGAAGAGGAAGTTCTGGCCCATGCGGCCCGAGACCTTGATGAAGCCCCCGAAGGCCAGAACCCTGACGGCGGTGGCGCCCAGATAGGCCAGGATCACCGTGGTGAGGACGCCCGCGCCCCGGTGGGACACGAGCGGCGGGATGCCCCGGTCGATGCCCACCTCGACCAGGTAGGGCCCGGCCATGCTGGCCAGGTTGTGGGCGAGCAGCAGGCAGCCGCCGATGACCAGGGGGCGGGTGTGGGGACGCACCAGGGACACCAGGAGCCGGCGCGTGCGATGGCGCAGCAGCGTCCCCAGGGAGGCGGTGACCTCCTCCACGTCCTCGGAGGCCACGCCCCGCCAGGCCGGCTGGGCCACGGTGTCGAGAGACGACGCCTTCACGTCCGGGCTCCGGGGTCGGTCACGCCACCGCCTCGTCGTCTTCGACCTCCTGGGCCAGCACGTGCCTGTAGGCGGGGATCCTCTCCATGAGCTCGGAGTGGGTGCCCACGGCGGCGATGGTCCCGCCCTCCAGGAACGCCACCCGGTCGGCCAGGGCGATGGTGGAGGGCCGGTGCACCACGACCAGGGCGGTCACACCGTCGAGCACACGGCGGAGGGCGTCCTCGACCAGAGACTCGGTGTGCACGTCGAGGGCCGACAGGGGGTCGTCGAGCACGAGAACGCGGGGCTCTCCCAGGATGGCCCGGGCCAGAGCCAGGCGCTGGCGCTGGCCACCCGACAGTGACAGACCCTGCTCGCCCACCCGGGTGTCCAGGCCCCAGGGCAGGTCGTGTACGAAGTCGGCCTGGGCCGTGTGCAGGGCCCGGCGCATGTCCCCTTCGCTGCTGGTGCGGTGCCCCACCAGGAGGTTCTCCCGCACGCTGGCCGAGAACAGCAAGGGATCCTCGAAGGCCATGGCCACCTGGCGCCTGAGCGACCCCAGCGCCAGGGTGCGGATGTCGCGGGCGTCCAGCGTGATGCGACCCTCGCTCGGGTCGTGGAGGCGGGCCAGGAGGGACACCATCGTCGTCTTGCCCGCGGCGGTGGCGCCGACCACGGCCACGGTCTCACCAGGCGAGACGTCCAGGCTCACGTGGCGGAGGACCCAGGCGCCGTCGTCGCCATAGCGGAAACCGACGTCCTCCAGGCGCAGCCGGCCCTGGCACTCGACCAGCTCCACCGCCCCGGGCGGATCGACGATGGCCGGGGCGGCGTCAAAGATCTCCCACACCCGCTCGGCCGCGGTCGACGCCTCCTGGGCGTTGGCCAGGATCCAGCCCAGGGCCTCGATGGGCCACACCATGCCGATGACCAGGGCGACGAAGGCCACCAGGCCGCCCAGGCTGAGCGCGCCCCTCCCCACGGCCAGGGCGCCGGCCAGCAGGACCACGGCGACGGTGAGGTTGGGGACCAGGTCGAGCAGCAGGAAGTAACGGGCCCGCAGGGCCACCCCTTCGTTCGCCGTCTCCCGCAGCTGCCCGGCCCCGGCCGCGAACTGGGCCCCCACCAGCCTTCCCTGGCGGAAGGCCTTGACCACCCGGATCCCGACCGCCGACTCCTCGATGGTGGTGGCGAGCCCGTAGCGGCGCCGGAAGGAGGCCGACACCAGCATCAGGGGGGCGACGGCCGTGGCCGTCAGCAGGGCCAGGGGCAGGTACAGCCGGGCCAGCAGGGCGACCACCAGGACGAACTGGGCCGCGCACACGATCAGGAACACCAGGCCGAAGGCGAGGAAGCGCCGGATCGTGCTTATGTCGCCCATGGCCCGCGACAGCATCTGGCCCGACTGCCACCGGTCGTGGAAGCCCACGTGCAGGCGCTGGAGGTGCTCGTAGAGGGCGTCGCGCAGGTCGCGCTCGAGGCCGGTGGCGCCCGCGGCCATGACGAAGCGGCGTCCGACGGCCAGCCCGCAGTCGATCACACCGAGCAGCAGGGCGAGCCCGGCCAGAGGGGCGAGGTCGCTCTCGCTCCCGCTCTTGATGGGACCGTCGATGATGCCCTTGATCACCAGTGGGATGAGCACGCCGGCCACCACTCCTCCCAGGGCGGCCAGCGACATGGCGACGAAGTGCTTGAGATAAGGCCGCGCGAAGGGAAGGACACGTCGTAAGGGCTGACGCTTCAAACCGACTCCCGCACTCGCCGGACGTCGGCCAGCCTATTCGTCGGCCCGGCGCTCCCCCACCGAATTCCGGTCCAGAGACGCGAGGGCTTCGCCCGGTTGGTTAGTTGCCTGTCCCCGGTCGGGCGAGCTCACCGTCGACCCGGCCGCCTGGAAGGGTGCGGCCGCAGACGACAAGGGCGAGGTCTTCGGCCCTGCCCTTGATGGGCCTGCCCGATCCAAAGCTCCAGTCCATGTCGGTGGCCCGCAGGTTGATGCCGTCGAGGTCGACACCGAAGTGGGCGTGGGCACCACCCCGTGTGAGGTCGTTCAGCACGATGGCGATGGTGTCGTCCGACGCGCGTCGCGGGACGCCGAGAGGCACGCTGATGTCCAGGCCGTGGATCACGGCGTGGTTGAGAGCGCCGCGGTAGCCGCCGCCGGGTGGGGTCCACCGGTGCAGCACGTCGTCGCGCAGGTTGCCCACCAGCACACTCACGGGCAGAGCCCCGTCTCGGCTGGCCACCCGGTTGGAGAGGCGGGTGAAGTCGAACTCACAGTCCCGGAGCTCGGCCTGGAACTGCTCAACCGAGTAGCGCACGGGCATGGTCATGTGGGCGACCACCTCGCGGACCCGCCACCCTGCGCAGAGCGAAGGCGTGTCCCACTCCGTTTCAGGGAGGGCGTCGAGCAGGTCGGCCAGGGCCAGGAACTCGGCGGTAACGGCCGATTGCAGATCTGCGTCGGTCGGCGGGTTCATCACGGCCCCTTTCCTGAGGCGCCTCCCGGAGGCTTTCTCATTCTGACCGAGTGGCTGCATCGAGGTCATCGGAGCTCCCCACCAGAGCGATTCAACGGCAAGGACACCCCGACGGCTTGGATCGTGGGCCGGGTTCGGCCTCGTAGACTCGGCGTTCG
>VAXP01000113.1 GCA_005884125.1 Actinomycetota bacterium
CCGGTGGGGTAGCGACGACGAGATCGGGACGCTGAACCTGATCGACGGTGAGGCCACGAGGCGGGGGGCGGCGTGCGCCCGCCAGGGGAAGGCCTTCTCGATGGCCCTTCCCCTCTCCGTCGACGGCGTCCAGATCGGGGCCATCCCCGGGCGGATCAACCCGCTGCGCACCATGGTCGCCATCAACACGCCGCTCACGGGTGACCCCTCCGAGTTCTGCACCAGCGACGACGTGGTGGTGATGGGCCTCCAGGCCGCCACCCACTGGGACTCGCTGGCCCACGTCAGCTACGACGGTCAGCTCTACAACGGCTTCCCGGCCTCGACCGTGACCGCCTTCGGGGCGGGCCGTTGCGGCATCGACAAGGTGCGCACGCTGGTGACCAGGGGAGTGCTCCTGGACGTGGCCCGGGCCAGGGGCGTCGAGCGCCTGGAGGGCGGCTACCCCATAACCGCCGAGGACCTCGACGCCGCCTGCGAGATGGGCAGGCTGACCGTCCAGCCGGGCGACGTCGTGCTCGTGCGCACCGGGCAGATGGCCTTCCTCAAGCAGGACCCGCCCGACCGCAGCGGGGCCCTCGACCCAGACCGTGCAGTGGTTCCACGACCACGACGCGGCCGCGGTGGCCACCGACAACATCACCTTCGAGGTCTACCCGTGCGAGGACCCCGCCGTGGTGCTGCCCGTGCACCTCCTGCATCTCGTCGACATGGGCATGACCCAGGGCCAGAACTTCGTCCTGGACGCCCTGGCCGAGGACTGCGCGGAGGACGGCACCTACGAGTTCCTCCTGGAGGCCTCGCCCCAGCCCTTCGTCGGCGGCTTGGGCAGCCCGGTCAACCCCGTCGCGGTCAAGTAGGCGGGTCAGACAGCGCCGAGTAGAGCCGGGCCTGCCGCGCCCGCCATAGTGCGGGGATGACCGCCAAGCCGGGGACGAGCGGTGTCTGAGGGGATCGACCGCCTGCTGGAGCTGCTGGAGCTGGAGAACAAGGGCCCGGACCGCTTCTCGGCCGCCACCCCGGCCGACGGACCCAACCGCCTCTTCGGGGGCCAGGTGGCCAGCCAGGCCTTGAGGGCGGCCACCCTGACCGTGGACGAGGAGCGTCGGCCCAACTCCTTCCACGCCTACTTCCTCCGGCCCGGCCGGCCCGGCACCGCCCTGGAGCTGGAGGTGGAGCGGACCCGCGACGGCCGCTCCTTCACCACCCGGCGGGTCACCGCCTCCCAGCTGGGAGAGCCCGCCCTGGTGCTCATGGCCTCCTTCCACGTCACCGAGCCCGGCGACGACTGGCAGCTGCCCGAGAGGCGCGACGTCCCGCCGCCGGAGGAGGCCAGCTCGCCCTCGCCCTTCCGGGGCTTCGCCAACATGAGTCCCTTCGAGATACGGCCGGTGGCCGCCCAGCGCGACGGGTTCCCCGTCCTGCATCCCATGTGGGTCAGGGCGGCGCGCACCCTGCCCGATGACCCCGCCCTCCACGCCTGCGCCCTGGCCTTCATCTCCGACATGGGCGTGGTGGGCAGCGCCCGGGCCCCGGGCAGCAGCCTGCCCGCCCGCTTCATGGGAGCCAGCCTGGACCACGCCATGTGGTTCAACCGCCCGGCCCGGGCCGACGAGTGGCTGCTCTTCGACGTCGGACCGGTATCCAACTTCGGGGCCCGGGGGCTGGCCCGGGGAACCATGCGCACCAGGGACGGGACGCTGGTGGCCAGCATCGCCCAGGAGGCTCTCCTGCGCGAGACGGGGAGCGTGCCCCTGCCCTAGGCCGGTCGCCGACCAGGCGGGCCCAGTCCCACCAGCTCGGCCACGCGGGCCCGGTGCTCGCGGGCCGTCCCGAACACGGCGTCGCCCGCCTTGGCCCTCTTCACGTACAGGTGCATGTCGTGCTCCCAGGTGAACCCGATGCCGCCCAGGGCCTGGACGCCGTCCTGAGCGACCAGCTGCTGGCACTCGCCCGCGGCCGACTTGGCCATGGCCACGGCGAGGGAGCGGCGCTCGTCCTCCTCGGCGATGGCCAGGGCCGCGAAGTAGCACAGGGACCGGGCCCGCTCCAGGGCGACGTACATGTCGGCGAACTTGTGCTTCAGGGCTTGGAACGACCCGATGGGCACGCCGAACTGGCGCCGCACCTTGGCGTACTCCAGAGCGATGTCGAAGATGCTCTGGCACGTGCCCAGGGTCTCGATGGCCACCGCGGCGGTGGCCTCCTCCACCGCCCGCCTCAGGGCCCGGCCCACCGCGGCCGACCCGGGCGGGCCCAGCACCCGGTCGGCTCCCACGACGGCCTCCTCCAACCGCACGGTGGCGTGCTGGCGGGAAGCGTCCAGTGAGGCGACGGGCTGGGCTCGAACCGCGTCCCCGGGCACCACGAACAGGCCGATGCCGTCTTCGCCCGAGGTGCCCTCGAGCCGGGCCGCCACCACCATCTCGTCGGCCGTGACCCCGTCCACGACCCAGCGCTTGACCCCGGTCAGGGACCAGGCGCCCTCCCGGGGGCGGGCCACGGTGGCCACGTCGCCGGCCGTCCATCGCCCGCCCGCCTCGGCCAGGGCCAGGGTGCCCGTCAGCCGGCCCTCGGCCACCTGGCCCAGGAAGCGTCGGCGCTGCTCGGCCGAGCCCGCCTCCCGGACGGCGGGGACGAGCTGGGTGACGGTCGCGCTCAGGGGCCCGGGGGCGACCACCCGTCCCAGCTCCTCCAGCACCACGGCCAGCTCGACGTAGCCCAGACCCAACCCACCGGCGTCGGCGGGCACGGTCAGGGCCTGCCAGTCGAGAGCCACCATCTGCTCCCACAGAGGCCCGACCGGCGCGCCCTTCTCGACGACGTCCCGCACCAGGGCGATGGGGCAGTGAACTCGAAGTCCATTGCCTCGCCTCGCTCCGCCTCAGCCCGGGCCCGCTTGGGCCGCGGCCTCGGCCCGCAGCCGCGCCCGCAGAGCGAACTTCTGCACCTTGCCCGACGGGGTGCGGGGCAGCTCGTCGACCAGGCGCAGTTCCTCGGGCCACTTGGGGCGGGCCAGACCGGCAGCCTCCAGGTGGGCTCTCACCGCGGCCAGGCCGAGGGGCGGGGCGCCGGGCTGGGGGCGCACGAAGGCGCACCCGTGCTCGCCCAGCCTGGCGTCGGGAGCGGAGACGACGGCGACCTCGGCCACGCCGGGCAGGCGGGCCAGCAGCTCCTCCACCTCGACCGCGCTCACGTTCTCGCCCCCCCGGATGATGATGTCCTTCTTGCGGTCGGTGATGGTCAGCCACCCGTCCCCGTCGAGCACGCCCACGTCTCCCGTGGCGTACCAGCCGTCCGTGTCGAAGGCCATCTCGGTCAGGGCCGGGTCGACGTAGCCGGCGAAGCAGTCCGGGCCCCGGCTGAGGATCTCGCCCGGCGCGCCCGGCTCCAGGTCCCGCCCTCCGTCGTCGACGACGCGGACCTCGACCCCGTCGAGCACGTGGCCGTCCGTGCCCAGGCGCTTCTCCAGGGGGTCCTGGTGGACGGCCCCCGTGGTCGAGGGGTGCTCGGTGGAGCCGTACATGCGCACCAGGGAGATGCCCAGGCTCGTGGCCCGGTCGGCCACGGCCCTGGGGATGGAGGATCCCCCCAGGCCGATGTGGGCCATGAGCTCCAGGTGCGAAGCGGTGAGCTCGGGATGGTCGAGCAGGCTGGTGAGGAAGTAGGTGGCCCCGCTGCCCGCGCTGAGGCCGTGCTCGGCCATGTCCGACAGCACCCGGCCCGGGTCCCACACGTCGGTGAGGTGGATGGGCTGGCCCCGGTCGAGGGGAAGGAGCAGACCCGAGAGCATGCCGATGCCGTGGGCCACGGGTGCGGCGGTGAGGGCGGCCCTGGCTCCCGCGGCCTGCAGGGCGCCCAGCTGGCGCACCTCGAAGCCCAGGCTGCGGTGGGTGTGGACGACGCCCTTGGCGTCGGCCGTGGTCCCCGACGTGTAGGCGACGCAGGCTGGCCCGCCTGGATCCACCTCCAGGGGGCCGGGCAGGGCCGGGCCGGAAAGGAGCTCGGCGAAGGGGACCGTGTCCGCCGGCACCGGTCCCGGCTCGAGCGCGGGGCGCCCACCGCTCACCACCGCCACCAGCTCGAGGTCGGGGAGCTCGGCCCGCAGGGCGCCGAGGGCGGCCAGGTGGTCCAGATGACCGAAGCGGTCGGCGGTCACCAGGGCCCGGGCCCGGGACTGGCGCAGTATGTGGCCCACCTCCCTGCTCCCGTAGAAGTGGACGATGGGGACCAGGACGGCGCCCAGGAAGCTGGCGGCGTAGAAGGTGAGCGCGGCCTCCAGCCAGTTGGGGACCTGGAAGGCCACCACGTCGTCCGGGCCGACGCCCCTGGCCCTCAGTCCCCCGGCCAGGCCCCGGGCCAGCTCGGCCACCTGAGCCAGGCTTCCGGCCCAGGGCCGGGTGCGGGAGTGGATGCGTAGCTCGTTGTGCGACCCCCGGGCCAGGCCCCGGGCCAGCGCCTGGCCCAGGGTCTCGTCTCGCCACCAGCCCTGGGCCCGGTAGCGGCGGGCCAGGCCGGCGGGCACTTCCCGTAGCTCCCAGTCCCGGACCACGGGCTCGGTCGGGCTCAGCGGGGGAGGGCCGCGTCGACGAGCTCGGCGGCGCGGCCCGCCCCGGTCACCTCGGCCCCGCCCTGCCCTCCCGTGCCGGCCACCGCCGGGTCCCCCGCCCGGGGCGCGGTGGCGGACCAGTAGACGAGGGTCATGGCCGCGGCCGGGACCCACATCACCAGGGCCGCCCCGGCCAGCACGTCGGCCCCGATCACCAGGGCCACGACGGCGAGGTGGCCCACCTGGAGGTGGTAGGTCAGGAGGGCCACGGCGTGGGGGTGGCGGATGAGACCGGGCACGGGCCGGTCGGGCTCCCGCCGGCACAGCAGGGCGAGCAGGCCCAGGAGCACGGCGGCGGTGGCGGCGAAGCCGGCCTGGCTGCCCAGGGGCAGGCCGAACCAGAAGCCCGGGCCCCGGTAGGAGAAGAGCCGGCCCAGGTAGAAGCGCTGGCCCAGACGGCTCACGGGGTCGAGCACCCAGAGGGCCCACACGGCCAGCACCCAGCCCATGAGCAGCTCCATCCACGGCCGGGGGGCGCGGGTCCGGCGGGGCCCCGACGCCAGCACCCGCCCCGACGCGAAGGCGAAGTACCCCATGAACGTGTAGCTGAGGGGCACCATCAGGGGGACGTCGCCGGCGAAGAGCTCGCGGTGGCGCAGGGCCGGGTTGAAGCGGTAGTGGGTGTAGGGGAAGCCGAGGTGGACCGAGCCGTTCTCGGCCGCCATCCCCACCGCGGTGGCGGCCACCGCGTACAGCAGGGTCCTGCGCCAGCCCAGGTGGCGGCCGGCCCGCCAGGCGAAGGTCAGCCCGAAGAGGGTGACGTACCAGCGGCCGAGAAGCGTGCCTGCGAGCTGGTGCATGGAGCCGGCGGAGGCCGGATCACGAGCCGGCCGGGCCGGATGAGCCGGGCGAGCCGTCCCCGTCGGCTGCCGCGGCCTCGGCCCGCAGGGCGCCGACCGTGCTCCGTTGCTTGGGCCGGTGGCCGAAGGGGTCGTAGTGGAACAGGCTCATGGCGTTCTCGTGGGTGATGCGGGCCACGTCNNCTGGGGCCAGGTCGAGTCGGAGTGGGGGTAGTCGCACTCCCAGGTGATCTTGTCCACCCCGATGAGGTTGCGGGTCTCGAGGCCGGCGCCGTCGCTGATGAAACAGAAGGTGAAGTGGTCGCGCGCCACCTGGCTGGGGAGCTGCTCGCCGAAGTCCTGGTGCGTCCAGTGCCGGTGCTGCTGGTAGGCGTAGTCCACCCGCTCCAACCAGTAGGGCAGCCAGCCGATGCCCCCTTCGGACAGGGCGAACTGGAGGTCGGGGAACCTGCGCAGCACGGGCGACCACAACAGGTCGGTGGCCGCGTGCATGGCGTTGAGGGGCGTCAGGGTGATCATGATGTCGATGGGTGCGCCCGGAGCCAGGGCCAGCACGGTCGACGACGAACCGATGTGGAGGCAGATGACCGTGCCCTCCTCCTCGCAGGCGGCGAAGAAGGGATCCCAGTGGTCCCCGAAGATGTGGGGCCAGCCGAGCTTGGCCGGGTCCTCGGAGAAGGTGACGGCATGGCAGCCCTTGGCTGCCATGCGGCGCACCTCCTTGGCCATCTCCTGCGGGTCCCAGATGGGCGGGATCGACAGGGGGATGAAGCGCCCGGGATGACTGCCGGCCCACTCGTCCACGTGCCAGTCGTTGTAGGCCTTGAGCATGACGAGGCCCACGTCGAGGTCCTGCGACTTGGAGAAGAGCTGACCGCAGAACTGGACGAAGGAGGGGAAGCACATGGAGCCCAGCACCCCGTTGCGGTCCATGTCCCTGACCCGCTCGCCCACGTCGTAGCAGCCCCGCCGAATGTCGTCGTAGCTGGTGGGGTCGATGTTGTACTCCTCGGGCGGGCGCCCGGCCACGGCGTTGAGGCCGATGTTGGGTATCTCGTTGCCCTCGTAGACCCAGACGTCGGTTCCGTCGGGCTTGTGCACGCTGCGGGGCGCCTGGTCCTTCCACTTGGTAGGAACGTGGTGCTCGAACATGTCGGGCGGCTCGACGATGTGGTCGTCGACGCTGACCAGGATCAGGTCCTCCGTGCGCACGGGCGGTTCCCCCTTCGTCCTGCGGGCTGCTGTTGCGGGCTCCTCGGTTGTTGCGGGCACTTCGCTGACGCCCGCGTCAGTCTAGGTCCGGTGGGCTCGCGCGGCGGCCTGGGCCAGGGCGCGGCGGTCGATCTTCTCCATGGCCGTGCGGGGTAGGGACTCGA
Organism: Actinomycetota bacterium; assembly: GCA_005884125.1. Lineage (GTDB taxonomy): Bacteria > Actinomycetota > Acidimicrobiia > Acidimicrobiales > AC-35 > AC-35. The sequence goes on from VAXP01000113.1 coordinate 6,786, forward strand.
CCAGCTCCAGGGCCTCGGGCAGCTTGAAGGCGGCCAGGCGAAGGGCGCCGAAGCGGCGCAGCTCCTCCAGGTCGGGGGGCGCCCCGGGGCGGGGGACGACCACGGCCACGCCGATCTCGCCCATCACGTCGTCGGGCCGGGGCACGACGGCGATCTCGGCCACGGCCGGGTGCTCGGCCAGCACGCCCTCCACCTCGACGGGGAAGACGTTCTCGCCGCCCCGCACGTACATCTCCTTGCTGCGGCCGGCCAGGCGGAGGCGTCCGGCCTCGTCGACCCAGCCCACGTCGCCCGTCCTCAGCGAGCCGTCGGCCGTGAACACGGCCTCGGTGGCGGCGGGATCGCGGTAGTAGCCGCACATCACCGCGGGCGAGCGCAGGCAGACCTCACCCACCTCGCCGGCCGGGAGCGGCCTCTGGTCGGCGTCGCGGACGGTCAGCTCGACGCCCGTCCGGGGCCGGCCCACGGTCAGCTCGGCGTCCTCGGGCGGGTCGTCGGGGCCGGTGCCCAGGCCGATGCCGGCCTCGGTGCACGTGTAGCGGGCCACGGTGGGCGCCCCGAACCGGGCCCGGGCCTCGCGGACCAGGGCCGGGGTGGCCGGGCCACCGCCGAAGATGACCGCCCTGACGCTGGTCAGGTCGTAGCCGTCGAAGCCGGGCACCTGGAGCATGAGGGCCACCTGGGTGGGGATCCCTCCCGCGGTGGTGAGCCGGTGGCGCTCGGTCAGCTCCAGGGCCTCGGCCGCCCGCCAGCGCCTTATCAGGAAGGTGGTCCCGCCCGCCCTCAGGGTCCCGGGGAGCTTGGTCATGAACCCGACGTGGGCGAAGGAGGTTCCGGCCAGGGTGCGCCCGCCACCGCCCCAACCCTCGCCCCCGTCGGCGAGGCTGACGGCGGCCAGCTGGCGGCCGGCGAAGACGGCTCCCTTGGGGGTGCCGGTGGTGCCCGACGTGAACACGATGGTGACGGGCCGGTCGGGATCGGCCGGCAGCGACGGAGGGGCCTCGCCCGCGGCCCGGATCCCGGAGAGCACCGACTCCGGACCCTGGCCCGGGACTACCTCGACCACGGTGGCGCCCGAGGGCGGCCGGGCCGGGGCCTGCTCGGCGGTGGCCAGCACCAGCCTGGGCCCGGCCACGTCCAGGACCGAGGCCCGTTCGGCCGGAGCCAGGCGGTCGTTGACGCCTGCCGTCACCGCGCCGAGCTTGGCCGCGGCCACGTAGGCGACGACGTACTCGGGTAGGGACGGCATGGTCAACGCCAGCACGTCGCCCGTTCCCAGGCCCAGGCGGGCCAGGCCCACGGCGGCCTCGTCGGATAGGCGGTCGATGTCGCGGTAGGAGAGGGCCCAGCCGTCCACGGCCACCAAGGCCGGGGTCTCCCCGAAGCGCTGGGCAGCCACGCGGGCGATCTGGTCGAGCATGAGATGCGCCGGGCCCGCCCCTGCGGCTCTAGTCCACGCCCAGGATGATGGTGCTGGCCGAGCTGAACCAGCCGCCCGTGCCGTTCACGCAGGCCAGCCGGGCGCCGGGCACCTGACGTTCTCCGCAC
>VAXP01000154.1 GCA_005884125.1 Actinomycetota bacterium
CGTCTGATGGCACGGATCCTCGTCGCCGAAGACGAGAAGAGCCTGGCCGAGCTGGTGGTCCTCAACCTCACCGACGCGGGCCACGACGTGACCGTGGCCGAGGACGGACGCTATGCCCTCAAGGCGCTGATGCAGACCCCACCGGTCGACCTCGTCGTCCTCGACCTCATGATGCCCTGGTCGGACGGCTTCGACGTCCTGCGCAACATGGGATCAGCCCGGCCCAAGGTCGTGGTCCTCACCAGCAGGGACGACGCCTACTCCGAGCGCCGGGCCGTCGAGCTGGGCATCGACGCCTACCTGGTAAAGCCCTACGACCCGGAAGAGCTCTCGGCCACCGTGGCCCGCCTCCTCGGCCCCTCCACCGCCCCGAGCTGAGGCCGCTTCACCGGGGCCCGGCCGAGGCCAGCCCGAACTTGAGGGTGACGAGCTCGAAGGGGCGCAGGGCCAGCTCGACACCGCCACCGTCCAGCTCCAGCGGGTCGCCGTCCCGTTCCAGCAGGTCGGTGCGCACGACCGTGGCGACGGGGAGGGCGGTGGTGATGCGAGCCGTGCGCCGCCCCCCCCACACCTCGCACAGGCGCACGACCAGGGCGTCCTCCCGGTCGGCCTTCTTGACCGCCTCCACCCTGACCCCGGGGACGTCCACCTTCACCACCGACACGGGCGCCGAGCCCGGCTCGGGGGCGGAGCCGGCACCCGGGTCGCCGGCCACCGCAACCAGGGGGAGGTTGAAGGCCTCGGCCTCGGCGATGACGCCCGCTTGGCGCAGGTCACCGGGATGGGGATAGAGGGCGTAGGCGAAGCGGTGCCGTCCCTGATCGGTCTCGGGGTCGGGCCACCCCGGGCTGCGCAGGAGCGACAGCCTCATCACGTTGCCCCTTATGTCGTAGCCGTACTTGCAGTCGTTGAGCAGGGCCACGCCATAGCCGGGCTCGCTCAGCTCGGCCCATCGATGGGCGCACACCTCGAAGCGGGCCACGTCCCAGCTGGTGTTGGCGTGCGTGGGCCGCTCGATGTGGCCGAACTGGATCTCGTAGGTGGCCCGGCTGGAGTGGATGTCCAGCGGGAAGGCGACCTTCAAGAAGCGGTGGCGCTCGTGCCAGTCGACCTCGGTGTGGAACTCGATGCGCCTCGAGCCCGCGGCCAGCCGCATGGTCTGGCTCACCGACGACTGCCCGAACCGGCGCACGAAGCGCACCGCGGCCCGCAGCGGCCCCCGCTCCACGACCTCGATGGCCTCGGCCTCGGCGACGTCGACGACCTTGTCGAGGTAGTGGAGGTCGACGTCCCAGGCATCGGTGTCGTTGGGCAGGTCCTCGTGGAGCTGGAAAAGGTTGCCCCGGCCACCGGAGGCCAGGATCTCCCGGCCGGCTTCCTTGTCCCACACCGAGATGAGCAGACCCTCGCCGTTCCAGCTGACGCGCAGGAGCTCGTTCTCCAGCTCTCCGTCGGCCGCGGCCACCCCGGCCAGGATGGTGTCGGGGGCCGCCCCGGCCCCGTCCAGGAGGGCGTAACCACAGGCCGGCACCGACGCGGGGACGAGCAGGGACCCGTCCTCGGCCCGCTGGCCCCCCAGGGCGGGGCCGGAGTCCGGGCCGGGGTCTATCTCGACCAGCTCCTGGCGATCGTGGGAGGCGGCGTTGAACACCACGTAGGGCCGGGTCATCCCGTCGGTCGCCATCCGGCGGGCCAGCGTGCGCTGGGCCTGGCCGAGGACCCGGTCCGTGATCTCCGACACGACGCCGTGGTCCCGGCGGCTGTCCTCGTAGGCCCAGTGGATGCTCGAGCCCGGGATGATGTCGTGGAACTGGTGGAGGAGGAGAAGCTTCCAAGCCCGATCCAGCTCCTCGCCCGGGTAACGGGCCCAGCCCGCCTCGGCATCCTGGCCGCCTGCCCCGGCGCCCGGGCCCGCGGCGACGGCGGCCGACCACAGCTCGGCCGCCCGCAGGGCCTCCTCCCCCCGGCGGTTGGCCCGCTTGATCTCCCCGTTGGTCGTGTAGGTCCCCCGATGGCGCTCGAGGTACAGCTCCCCCACCCACACGGGCAGGTCGCCCGCCTCGGCCTGGGCCTTGGTGAAGAAGGAGGACACCGTGTCCAGCTCCACCTTGGGGGCGCCCTCCAGGTCGGCCAGCCGCCGGGCCGACTCGAGCATGGCCCGGGTCGGCCCCCCGCCCCCGTCGCCGTAGCCGAAGGGGTAGAGCGATCGCTCGGACAGGCCGTGCTCGGCGAAGCCTCTGACCGACCTGACCAGCTCGCCCACGCTCATGTCGCCGTTGTAGGTGGCGGCCGGAGGGAAGTGGGTGAAGACGCGGCTGCCGTCGATGCCCTCCCACCAGAAGGAGTGATGGGGGAAGCGGTTGACCTCGCTCCAGGACATCTTCTGGGTCAGGAACCAGGAGATGCCGGCCTGGCGCAGAATCTGGGGCAGGGCCGCGCTGTAGCCGAACACGTCGGGGAGCCAAAGGTCGGTGGTCTCCCTCCCCAGCTCGTCGATGAAGAAGCGCTTCCCGTGAACGATCTGACGCACCAGCGATTCACCCGAGGGGACGTTGCAGTCCGCCTCCACCCACATGCTGCCCACGGGCTCGAACTGACCGCCCTT
>VAXP01000118.1:0-3263 GCA_005884125.1 Actinomycetota bacterium
CCCGGCCCGCCCGAACGCGAGTCTGCCCGAGGCCTCGCAGGGCGACGAGGTGAAGTCGTCCCACTCGCTCATGGTCACGTGGGAGAGGGCCTCACCCGTCCCCAGCACCCACACCGGCTTGCGGGCGCAGTCCCGGGCCCGCTCCTCGCTGGTGAGGACGACGGCGCCTCCTCCGTCGGACCGGATGCAGCAATGGAGCTTGGTGAAGGGGTCGGCCACCATGCGCTCGCCGAGCACGTCGTCGATGGTGATGGGGTCGCGGTAGTAGGCCAGCGGGTTCAGTGAGGCGTTGTGGCGGGCGGACACGGCGATCTCGGCCAGCTGCTCGATGGTGGTGCCGAACTCGTACATGTGCCTGCGGGCGACCATGGCGTACTTGGCGATGAGGGTATGGCCCCACGGCGCGTCGAACTGGGACGGGCCCCTCGAGCTGAAGGCCAGGTTGGCGCTGCGCAGCCGGCGCTTGAGGTCGGCCCTGGTGGTGGAGCCGTACGAGAGCACGACCACCTCGGCCAGGCCTTCGGCGATGGCGGCCATGGCGTGCTCGGCCATGAACTCCCACGAGCTGCCCCCCACCTGGGTGGAGTCGGCCCATGTGGGGCGGAGGCCCAGGTACTCGGTCACCTCCACCGGGGCCAGCGTCCCCGTGCCGCAGGACATGTAGCCGTCGACGTCGTCCTTGGTCAGGCCCGCGTCGGCCAGGGCCCGCGTCGCCCCCTGGTAGTGGAGCTCGAAAACGTCCTTGTCGTCCACCCGCCCGCAGTCCGACAGGGCGGCACCCACGACGGCGACCCGGCGTCTGGGCATCAGCGCACCCTCCACTGGATGCGTCGGCCCGAGGCGAAGGTGGCCTGGCCCTCGGCGATCGAGTCCTGGTTGGTGCCCAGGCCCACGAAGGCGTACCCGAGCGCCAGGGCCTGGGCCCGCGACAGCTCCTGGGCCGCCCATATGGCCCGCAACGTCCCCTGCACGGCGAGCGGAGGCTCGGACGCGATGACGCCCGCGGCCCACGAGGCGGCCTGGCGCAGGTCGGGGCCGGGAACCACCTCGGACACGAGACCGATCTCATGGGCCCGCCGGGCCGACATGCGCTCGTGGTTGCCCAGCAGCGAGAGGCGCATGATCTCGTGGAACGGCATCTTCTGGAGCATGTGCGCCGGTTCGAAGGCGGCCGTCATCCCGTAGGTCACGTGGGGGTCGAAGAAGGTGGCGTGCTCGGCGGCGATGATGAACTCCACCTCACCGAGCATGTAGAAGGCGCCCCCGCAGGCCATGCCGTTGACGGCGGCGATGACCGGCTTCCACAGGTCGCACGTCTTGGGTCCGATGTTCTCACCCGGGTCGTCGAACATGAACGGCGTCGAGCCCGACCCCACCACCCGCTCGCCCCGGGCAGGGGACTGGTCACCCATGGTCTCGGTGCGGTCGATGCCCGTGGAGAAGGCCCTGTCGCCCGCCCCGGTCAGCACGACCACACGCACGTCGTCGTTGCCGCGCAGGCCCCGCCAAACGGCGCGCAGCTCGTGCTGCATCCGTGCGTTGAAGGCGTTGTGCACCTCGGGCCTGTTCATGGTGACCCAGGCCGCCCCGTCCTCCTCCTCGTACAGGAGGGTCTCGTACTGAGGCACCGGTCTCAACCCCTCGGGAGGCCGAGCACCCGCTCGGCGATGATGTTGCGCTGCACCTCCGACGTCCCCCCGGCGATGGTGCTGGCCAGGCTGGTGACGAAGCCCCGGGCCCAGCGTCCGCCCTCCTCGCCCGCCTCAGGGTCGACGACGACGCCGTCGGGCCCCAGCAGCTCCATACCCAGCTCGTAAACGGCCTGGCCCAGCTCCGACGTGGCCAGCTTTAGATAGGAGTGCTCGGGGGCGGAGCTGCCCTGGGCGAAGCCGGCGAAACCCTTGTAGCCCAGGGCCCGCAGGGATGCGGCCTGCCCGTAGAGCTCCCCCAACCGGCGCCGGACCCCGGCATCGTCGACCAGGTCCCGGCGGCGGGCCATGGTCACGAGCTCGGCCACGGCGGCCTCGACGTTGGCCACCGACTGGACCCACAGGCCCCCCCGCTCGTGGGCCAGCGAGCCCATGGTGACGCGCCAGCCCTCATCCAGCTGTCCGACCAGGTTGGCTGCGGGCACGGCGACGTCGGTGAAGAAGACCTCGGCGAACTCGGCCGCGCCCGAGAGCTGACGCAGGGGGCGGACCTCGATGCCGGCCGAGTCCATGTCGATGATGAGTACGGAGATGCCCCGGTGCCTCTGGGCGCCGGGATCGGTGCGCACGTAGCAGAAGCACCTCTCGGCGACCATGGCGTAGGACGTCCACACCTTCTGGCCGTTGACCACGAAGGTGTCCCCGTCGAGGACGGCGCGGGTGCGCAGGGCGGCCAGGTCGGAGCCGGCGTCGGGCTCGCTCATCCCGATGCACCACACCACGTCGCCGCGTATGGCCGCCGGCGCCATGGCCCGCTGGGCCTCGTCGCCGAACTCGAGCAGGCTGGGCGCGACGATGGCGTACCCGGGGAAGTGCACCGAGCGGAGCACCCCCCGGCGGGCCAGCTCCTCCTGGTACACCAGGGTCTGGGCCGGAGTGGCGTGGCGGCCGCCGAGCTCGGGCGGGTAGCCCGGGATCATCCAGCCGTGGTCGAAGAGGGTGGCCTGCCAGCGCCGGGCCCAGTCCGGGATCAAGGGGGCGTCGGCGTCCCCGGGGGCCAGGGCGCCGTCGCGGAACGCCTCTCCTCCGGGCCCCATGCCAGGCGCACCTCGCAGGCGGGGACGGGCCTAGCGGGTGCCGGCCCGCATGCGGCCCAGCTGGAGCCCGGGGTTACGGGTGTGGAAGACCCAGGCGTTCAGCTCGCTGCCGATGTCGGCCGGCTCCCACTTGGCCGCGCCCTTCGGGTTCTCGAGCTCGGTGCCCAGCGTCCAGGGCTGGTAGCGGGCGATGGTCGACCCCACGGCCCGGAAGACCTGACCGGTGACGTGCAGGGAGTCGTCGGAGGCCAGCCAGGCCACCATGGGGGCGGAGTTCCCCGGGTTCATGGCGTTGAACTCCTCGTACTGGTCGGGCTCCTTCAGCTCCATGTCCTTCACCACCGACCCCGACATGCGCGTCATCCCGCCCGGCGCGATGGCGTTGGCCCGAACGCCGTAGCGGCTCAGCTCCAGGCTGGTGATGACGGTCAGGGCCGCGATGGCGGCCTTGGCCGAGCCGTAGTTGGCCTGCCCCACGTTGCCCTGCAAGCCCGCGCTGGAGACCGTGTTCACGATG
>VAXP01000118.1:3290-32378 GCA_005884125.1 Actinomycetota bacterium
GACTGCTCGCGCCAGTACACCGAGGCGTGGTGGGTCATGGCGAAGGTGCCCTTGAGGTGAACCTTGATGACGGCGTCGAAGTCCTCTTCCGTCATGGAGAAGATCATCTTGTCCCGGAGGATGCCGGCGTTGTTCACGAGCACGTCGAGGGTCCCGAAGCCCTCCACGGCCTGGTTCACCAGGCTCTTGGCCCCGTTCCAATCGGCCACGTCGTCGTAGTTGGCCACGGCCTCGCCGCCCCGGCTCCGGATGAGCTCGGCCACCTCCTCGGCCGGGCGCTTGTCCGCCCCTTCGCCCGCGACCGACCCACCCAGGTCGTTCACGACGATCTTGGCTCCCTCGCCGGCCAGCTCCAGGGCCTCGCCCCGGCCGATCCCGTGCCCGGCGCCGGTCACGATCGCCACCTTGCCGTCGAGCAGACCCATTCGCCCTCCATGCCGTCGGGAACCTGACGCGTCCGTCATCGAACGGTAGCGGCGGGCCCAGAAAGCACACAAGGCCGCGCCGGGCGTCCCGACACACTCGCGTCAGTGGGCGGGGACGAGCCGGCGCCGGGGCCCTTGCCGTAGTGTCCGGACCGGTCCCGACGAGAACCGAGAGGGCCACCGAAGCCGCAGGGAAGGAGCCCGCACCGCCATGGCCGTGGACACGAGCGTCATCGGGAAGAAGACGACCTCGTCCAGGATCGCCCTGGAGAGGGGACCCGTCTCCAACTTCGCCAGGGCCCTGAAGGACGACAACCCCATCTACTCCGACCCGGAGAAGGCCAGGGAGGCGGGTTTCGAGAACATCCCCGCCCCGCCCACCTTCGGCTTCGCCATGGCCCACTGGGGTGCCTTCGGTGAGCTACAGCCGCCCCCCGACCCGGACGGCGACCCTCAGCTCATGGCCAAGACCATCGGAAGCCTCATGGCCAAGGGGGGGCTGATCCTCCACGGGGAGCAGGAGTTCGAGTACCACCGCCCCATGGTCGTGGGCGACGTGCTCGCGGGGGAGGGCAAGGTCCTCGACCTGTACGAGAAGGAGAGCAAGGGCCGCACCATGACGTTCCTCGTCATGGAGACGACCTACCGCGACGGCCGCACCGGCGAGCCCGTCCTCACCACCCGCATGAACCTGATCCATCGCTCCTGAGGGTCGCCGCGGGCCGGTCTACGCCGCTCGACGAGAGTTGACACGGGCGTCAGCCATGCCGAGACTCTTTCACCCGGTCTCCGGGCCTGGCGGCGGGCCCCCGACCAGGAGCCCGACCGAGCAGGAGCCCCACCGATCAGGAGCCCCACCGAGCAGGAGGCGCGCCATGGGCCGTTACGAGATCGTCGACGGTGACTGCCACATCCTCGAGCCCAGGAACATCTGGGAGACGTGGCTGGCCAAGCAGTACCAGGACAAGGCCCCCAAGCTCGTGAAGGACGCCGACGGAGGCGACGCCTGGCAGTTCGCGGGCGCGCCCGACCCCGACCCCATCGGGCTGGTGTCGACGCCGGGGATGCAGTGGGACCAGTTCCGCTGGACGGGGGTCACCTACGACGACGCCCGCCCCGGCTGCTACAACGGGGCCGAGCGCCTCGAGGACATGGACACGGACGGCGTGGACGCCGAGATCCTGTTCCCGCCCCAGCGCACGGTCGGACACTTCCTGGGCGACGAGGACGACGAGTTCGTCAGGGCCGGGATCTCCGCCTACAACGACTTCCTCTGGGAGGAGTTCTGCGCTCCTGACCGGAGCCGGCTCGTGGGCATGGCCCAGATCCCCTCCACCGGGATCGACGACGCCGTCGACTTCCTGCGCAAGGCCAGGGCCCGGGGCTTCAAGGGCGTGGTCATCTCGGGGTGGCCGTCGGGAGGCGACACGATCTCCGACGGCGACGACCCCTTCTGGGCCGCGGCGTCGGACGAGGCCGTGCCCGTGTGCATACACATCAACCTCGTCTCCCGCCGGGCCCGTCAGGCCCAGCGCAAGGCGGCGGCGGCCGCCGCGGCCCAGGGGAACCACGGCGTCTACGGGGGCAAGGCGGCCAAGGCCAACGCCAAGGCGGTGGGGGGCCTGGCCGGCGTCTTCTCGGTGGTGCCCAGCACCATCGGGCAGCTGATCTTCACGGGAACCTTCGAGCGCTTCCCCGACCTCCGGATCGCCTTGATCGAGACGGGCGTGGGCTGGATCCCCCACCTCCTCGAGCAGATGGACGATCGCTACTGGCGCAACCGGTCGTGGGGCAACATCCCCATCCAGCAGCCCCCCAGCTACTACTGGTACCGCAACCTGTCGGCCACCTTCATCACCGACCGCAACGGTGTCGACAACCGCCACGCCGTTGGGGTGGAGAACATGCTGTGGTCATCGGACTACCCCCACCACGGCAACGACTGGCCCTACTCCCGCAAGACCATCACCGACATGATGGGCCACATCCCGATGCCCGAGCGTCGGCTCATCGTCGGCGGCAACGCCTCTAGGATCTTCCACCTGGACGGCTGAGGTCAGGGGGACGCCCGCACCCAGACGGGCAGGGCCACGTCGCCCACCTGGTGGAAGGCGACGCGCACGGGCTCGCCGATGCGGATGGTGGCTGGATCGACGGAGTTGATGGGGGCGCCCGGCGCCTCGACCAGGTTGCCCACCAGCCGCAGCAGGGGATCCTCCTCCAGCTCGACGACGACCACGTTGTAGGGCGCCACGGCCATGAAGGCGGGCAGCAGCGGGGGATGGGGGACCACGAAGGACCACACCCGGCCCCGCCCGGACATGGTGCGCCACTCCACCTCGAAGGAGTTGCAGCGGGGGCACACGGGCCGGGGCGGGAAGCGCAGGGCGTGACAGCGGCCGCAGGCCTGCATACGCAACTCGCCCGCGGCCGCTCCCTCCCAGAAGGGCCTGGAGACCTCGTCGATCTCAGGCAGCAGGGCGTCGGCAGTCACGGCCGGCTCCTCGCCTCTCAGCGGCGCAGGAGCAGGGCGCTGGTGGGAACGCCCTCTCCACTGGTGACCAGGCAGGTGTCCGCCCCCTCGACCTGGGAGGTGGACGTGCCCCTCATCTGGCGCACGCCTTCGGCGACGAGGTTGAAGCCGTGCACGTAGGCCTCGGACATGCCCCCGCCCGACGTGTTCACGGGCAGGCGGCCGTCGGGCCACTCGATGTTCCCGTGCTCGGTGAAGGCGGCCCCTTCGCCCCGGCCGCAGAACCCGTAGCCCTCCAGGGAGAGAGGGATGAGGGGGCTGAAGGCGTCGTAGATCTGGGCCACCTTGACGTCGTCCGGCCCGAAGTCGGCGCCCCGCCACAGGGCCCGGCTGCAGGCCCAGCCCGGGCCCATGAGCGGGTCCTGGCCGTGGTAGTTGGTCATGGTCTCGTGCTGCTGGTTGAGCCCCTGGGCGAAGGCGTGGACGTAGACCGGGGGGTGAGCGCCGTCCACGGCCCGCTCGGCCGGCACCACGACGCACGCCACCGCGCCGTCCGTCTCCAGGCAGTTGTCGAACAGGCACAGGGGCTCGGAGATCCAGCGGGCCGAGAGGTACTGGTCGCGGGTCAGGGGCTTGTCGTGCATGAGCGCGGCCGGGTTGCGGTTGGCGTGCTTGCGGAAGGCCAGGGCGGCGTTGGCCAGCTGGTCCCGGGAGGCGCCGTACTCGTGCATGTAGCGCCGGGCCAGCATGGCGATCTCGTCCACCGGCCTCAACAGCCCCCAAGGCCGGCTCCAGGCCGCGGTGCCGCTCACCCGGCGGGAGACCTGGGACCAGGGCCGGCTGGCGGCCGCGCCCCGCTTCCGCGAGCGCCAGGCCACCGCCACCCGGGCCTGGCCGCTGGCCACGGCCAGGGCCGCGTGGCCCACGGTGGCGCACCCTGCTCCTCCTCCGTAGCCGACCTGGCTGAAGAAGGTGATGTCGCCCAGCCCGAGGTTGCGGGCCACCTCCTGCTCCACGAAGGGCTGCTCCATGGTGAAGCTGCACAGGGCGTCCACCTCCTGGGGGGCGATGGCGGCGTCGTCCAGGGCGGCCTTGATGGCCTGACAGGCCATCTCCAGCTCGCTGCCCGGGAGCGACTTGGCGAAGGCGGTCTGGCCGATCCCGGCGATGGCGGTGCGGTCCTTGATCACCGCCTACCAGCCGCGGAAGTTCGGAGGCCGGCGCTCGACGAAGCTGGCCCTCCCCTCCCGGGAGTCCTCGGTGGCGCTCACCGCCTCCTGGGCCCACCCCTCCTCGTAGAAGGCGGTGCCCCGGTCGGACTCCAGGGAGCGGTTCAGAAGCCACTTGGTCATGGCGATGGTCTTGGTCGGTCCTCCGGCCAGGCGCTCGGCCCACTCCGTCGCCGTCTTCTCGAGCTCGGAAAGGGGCACGACCGCGTTCACCAGGCCGATGCGGTCGGCGGTGGCCGCGCTGACGTCGTCGCCGAAGAACATGAGCTCCTTGGCCCGCTGGACACCGACGATGCGGGGGAGCAGGTAACAGCCGCCGGCGTCGGGGACGAGGCCGCGGCGCACGAACACCTCGATGAGACGCGCCTCGTCGGCCATGACCACCAGATCGGACGCCAGCACCAGATGCGTCCCCCCGCCGGCGGCCGTTCCGTTCACGGCGCAGACCACCGGCTTCTCGCAGTCGAGGATCGAGCCGACGAGCCTCTGCCAGCCCCGCCTGATCATGCGGGCCACGTCACCCGGGGCCCGCTCGGGAGCGCCCTCGGGCGCCTCGTTGCCGGGCAGGACCGCCACGGTGGGGCGCGGCCCCCGCAGGTCGGCGCCGGCGCAGAACGCCTTTCCCGTGCCTGTCAGCAGCACCGAGCGCACGGCGAGGGAGGCCGAGGCGGCCTCGAAGAGCTCCGCGAGCCTGTCCCGCATCCCCCAGGTCAGGGCGTTCTGGGCCTCGGGGCGGTTGAGGGTGATGCGGGCCACGCCCCGGTCGACCCGGTACAGGACCGCGTCGTCGGTTGCCGATGCGTCGCTCACCGGGTCCCCCCTACCGGCACGAGACCAGGGCGTCGAGGGCCACGGCGCCCCTCGGTCGCAGAACCAGGGGGTTGATGTCGAGCTCGAGGATCTCCCCGGAGAGATCGACGGCCAGCCTCTGCACCTTCATGATCACCTTGACCAGGGCCTTGACGTCGACGGGACGCCGGCCGCGTGCCCCCGACAGGATCGGGTAGGCCCGCAGCTCCTCGACCATGCGCCGGGCCTCTTCCTGGCCGAAGGGGGGCACCCGGAAGGAGACGTCGCGCAGCACCTCCACGAAGATCCCGCCCAGGCCGACCATGACGGTGGGCCCGAAGAGTTCGTCGTGAGCGACGCCCACCACGGCCTCGACTCCTCCCTCCACCACCTCGGAGACGAGCACACCCTCGATCTCGGCGTCGGGCGCCGCTTCCTGAGCCCGGTCGACGAGCTCGCGATAGGTCGCCCGCACCTCGCGGGTCGTACCCAGGCCCACCCGCACCAGACCGAGGTCGGACTTGTGCAGAAGGTCGGGCGAGCTCAGCTTCATGACCACCGGCAGCCCGATGGCCTCCGCAGCCCGGGCCGCATCGGCCCCGCTGGTCACCAGCACGTCGTTGCTCACGGGGATGCCGTAGGCGGCCAGGACCTGCTTGGACTTGTGCTCGGACAGGGGCCGTCCCGCCTCCAGGAGGGCCCGAGCCCGGCGGGCCGCAGGCGAGGGACGGGTGGCCACGGCGTCGAACGGAGACTCGTAGCGCAGGCGGAAGGCGTGGTAGTCGAAGTAGGCCCGCACGGCCCGCACGCAGTTCCCGAAGGTGCGGAACATGGGCACCTGCGAGTGGAGGAGCACGTCCTTGTAGGCGGGGTCGTCCTCCACGGGCGAGCCCCAGATGACGCAGATGGGCTTGTCCGTCGTCTTGGAGACGTCCACCAGGTCCTGGGCCAGGGGTTTGCTCATGGAGGCCAGCGCTCCGGTGATGGGACAGATGATCAGGTCCACGTTGGGGTCGGCCACCAGAGCGTCCAGGATCTTGCGTCCCCGCCAGTCCGACGACGGTGGCCCACCGTTGTCGACGGGGTTGGAGACCCGCAGGTAGCTCGGGATCCACTCGTGCAGCTGGCGCTGGGTCTCCCCGGTGAGGGGCGGGAGGCGCAGCCCGGCGGCGGCGGCCATGTCGGCCATGTGGGCGCCGGTCCCACCCGAGATGGCGTAGATGCACACTCCGTCAGCCAGACCGAGGGGGCGGGAGGCGTCGGGGCGGGGCGGCTTGGCCCGGGCCAGCATGGCCGAGGTGTCGAGGAGCTCGTCGAGGCCGTCCACCCGGGTGACACCGAACTGGCGGAACACGGCGGAGATGACGGCGTCGGCGCCAGTGAGGTGCCCGGTGTGGGCCTTGGCCATGGACCGGCCCTCGTCCGTCCGCCCCACCTTCACGGCCACGATGGGCACACCCCCCCGGGCGGCGTGGTCGGCGGCCAGCATCAGCGTCCGCCCGTCCTTGAAGCCCTCGATGTACCCGGCCACCACGCCCACCTGGGGCTGGTCGGCGAAGTAGGCCGCGAAGTCGGCGAACTCCAGGTCCACCTCGTTGCCGGTGGGCGCCCAGTGCGACATGGCGATGCCCAGGTCCTGGCCCTGGAAGATGGGTCTTCCCTGGTGCCCGCTCTGGGTGATGAGGGCGATGGCGGACCCGGGCAGGTCGTCGCGGAAGGTCTCGAAGGCGTTGAGATTGGTGTTGGGCCCCAGGAGGTGGATGTCGCTGCCGGCGATGAGCTCGGCCACCTGGGACTGGAGGCGCTCACCCTCCCCGCCCACCTCGGCGAATCCGGCGGCAAAGATGACGGCGAACTTGGCCTTCTTCTCGATGGCCCCCTCCAGGGCCCGCACCGCGTCCCCGGTCAAGATGACGGCCAGGTCGATGTCGCCGGGAACATCGGCCAGGCTCGGAAGGCAGGGCAGGCCGTCGACCTCGGTCCGGTTGGGGTTGACGGGATGGAAGGCGGCACCGGCTGCCTCGGACCAGGCCCGCACCTTGCGGGTCATGGCCGTGTTGGGCCGCCCCGGAGTGTCGGAGGCGCCGATGACGGCCACCGTCCGGGGACGGAAGAACACGTCCAGGTCGATGGAGCGAAGGGCGACGGGTCGCCCGGTGACGTCGAGCTGACTGGGATCTCGCGGCATGGTCCGTCCCGGGGGTTCGTCGGAGAAGGCTGACTATCATGTCAGCTTCGGCTTGCGAGCAGCCACGAGAGCGGCGACACGGAGGGGCGATGCAGACCCGCGAGGCGGTGATCGTGGACGCTGTCCGCACACCGATCGGCAAGCGGAACGGGGCGTTGGCGGGCTGGCACCCGGCCGACCTCCTGGGCCACACCCTTCGGGCCCTGCTCGACCGGGCCGGCGCGGATCCCGCCCTGGTGGACGACGTCGTGGCCGGGTGCGTCACCCAGGTGGGCGAGCAGAGCACGAACGTGGCCCGCAACGCCTGGGTCGGGGCGGGGCTTCCCTGGCACGTGCCGGCCACGACCGTCGACCGCCAGTGCGGATCGTCCCAGCAGGCCGTGCACTTCGTGGCCCAGGGCGTGCTGGCCGGCGCCTACGACCTGGCCGTCGCCTGCGGGGTGGAGTCCATGAGCCGGGCCCCCCTCGCCTCCAACGCCCGGGGTGGAGCGGGTCCGTTCAGCGCCGACTTCCTGAGGGTGATCGACAACCAGCTCAAGACCCAGTTCGAGGTGGCCCAGATCCTGGCTCGACGCTGGAAGATCAGCCGCGAGGACATGGATGCCTACGCCCTGGAGAGCCACCGGCGGGCGGCCGAGGCCACCGACTCCGGCCACTTCGCGGCCGAGCTCGTACCGGTGCCGGCCAAGGGGCCGGAGGGGGAGCCCACCGGTGGGACCGTGGACGCAGACCAGGGCATCCGCCGGGGCGGCTCCATGGCCACGCTGGGCGCCCTGCCCAGCGCGGCGAGCTGGGACCCCGACCTGGCTCCCGACATCACGGCCGGCAACTCGTCGCAAACCTCGGACGGCGCCGCGGCCATCCTCATCGCCGACAGGAGCACGGCCGAGCGCCTGGGTCTGCCCGTACGGGCTCGCTTCGTGCACTTCACCGTGGCCGCCGAGGACCCGGTGCTGGTGCTGTCGGCGCCCAACGCCGCCACCCGCAAGCTGCTGGCCCGATCGGGCATGAACATCGAGGATTTCGAGGCCATCGAGTGCAACGAGGCCTTCGCGGCCATAGCCCTCATGTGGGCCCGCGAGTTCCTGCCCGATGGGAATCGCTACAACCCCAGGGGGGGCGCCATCGCCCTGGGCCACCCTTTGGGCGCCAGCGGCGTGCGCATCATGACCACGCTGCTCAACCACCTGGACGCCGTCGGGGGCCGTTACGGCCTGCAGACCATGTGCGAGGGTGGGGGACAGGCCAACGCCACCGCCATCGAGCGGCTGGCCTAGCGAGTCGGGGGCCCGGATGAGAGAGCACCGCTACACCCTGGACCTGCCCCACTCCGCCGCCCGTCTGTGGGCCCTCATGCAGGACTACGACCGGTGGACGGAGTACGCCCCCATGGTCGTGGCCGTGGACGTCGTCCATCCCGGCGACGGTTCGGGCAACGGCCTGCTCCGGAGGGTGACCTACCGCCTGCCCCTGGGTCGGCGCGGCTTCGCCCTGGAGCTGGTCCACGACGTGGTGCCCGAGCGGGGATACACCTACACGATGATCAGCAGGGAGCCGGGCCAGGACCAGACCGGCCGTGTCGTCCTGGAGCCGGTGGGCGACAACCGGACCCTGCTGCACTTCGAGGAGCGCTACCACCTCACCAAGCTGCCGTGGCGATGGTTCGAGGGGCCCATCTACCGGTTCATCAACAAGCAGAACGAGTCCTCCATGCGCAGGCTCTCGGCCTGGCTGACCGAGCATCCCGAGTACCGCGCCGACCTGGTGCACGGGTCGCTCACCCCTTGAAGCCCGGACGGGCGCCGGCAGGGAGCAGTCCGGGTACGGTGCCCATCCGGTGACCGAGAAGCAGGCCGAGCTGACCGAGGCGGCCGAGGTCGTCGTGGTCGACGACGTCCCCGAGGTGCGGGAGATGGTCGTGGCCGGCCTGCGCGCCAGCCGGCGCTTCGCCGTGGTGGCCGAGGGCTCCAACGGTGAGGAGGCGGTCGAGCTGGCCGCCCGGCACCGGCCCGCGCTCATGGTGCTCGACATCTCCATGCCGGGGATGGACGGCCTGGCCGCCCTCCCCGGGGTGCTGGCCGCCTCACCCTCGACGCGCGTGGTCATGTTCTCCGGGTTCGATCCCGAGGGCCTGGCCGACCGGGCCCTGGCCCTGGGCGCGGTCGACTTCGTCGACAAGGGGGTCCCCATCCGCGAGCTGGCCGAGCGTCTGGCCTCGGCCCTGACGCCGGCCCCGGGGCCGGCCGTGCCCGAGGAGGTCGAAGCCCCGGCGACGCCCGAGGCCCAGGCCCAGGCCGTGGTGGCCGAGCACCGCGAGCGCTTTCGGGGCGTGTTCAAGGAAGCGGCCATCGGCATGGCCACCATGACCCTGGCCGGGAGGGTGGTGCGGGCCAACGCCGCCTTCGGCCGCCTCCTGGGCCGGGAGGCGGACGACCTCGTCGGTTGCTCCTACGAGGATCTGGTCCACGGGGCCGACGTCGGCACCTTCGCCGGGGCCATCGCCAAGCTGGCACACGGGGCCGAGAACGTGGTCGAGTTCGAGCACAGGCTTTCCTCGGAGGCCGTGGTACCCACGTGGTCTCTCTCGACGGTGGCCGCGGTGCAGGACTCGGCCGGCCGGCCCCTGTACCTGTTCCTCCAGGTCCAGGACGTCACCCTGCGCCGGGCGGCCGTCGACGCCCTCAAGGTGAGCGAGGAGCGGTTCCGCCTCCTGGTGGCGGGGGTCGTCGACTACGCCATCTTCATGCTCGACCCCGAAGGCCGCGTCGCGAGCTGGAACGCGGGAGCAGAGCGCATCAAGGGCTACAGCACCGACGAGATCCTGGGCCAGCACTTCCGCATCTTCTACAGCCCGGAGGCCCAGGCGGAGCGCCACCCCGAGCACGAACTCGAGCAGGCGGTGAAGGACGGCCGCTACCAGGAGGAGGCGTGGCGGGTCCGCAAGGACGGCTCCCGGTTCTGGGCCGACGTGGTCATCACTCCCGTGTTCGACGTCGCCGGCGACCTGGTCGGCTTCGCCAAGTTCACCCGTGACGTCACCGAGCGGCGCCAGGTGGCGTTGGCCCAGGCCCGGGCGGCCGAGGAGCTGCAGGAAGCCAACAACCGTCTCAGGCAGGCCGACGAGCTGAAGAGCGAGTTCATGGCCATCACGGCCCACGAGCTGCGCAACCCCATCGCCGTGCTGGGTGGCTTCGCCAGCATCCTCCTGGACCGGTCCCACCAGCTGGAGGAGGACGAGCGGCGCCAGCTCCTCAGGGGCGTCGGCACCCAGGCCGCGAGGCTGAACCGGCTGGTCGAGGACCTCCTGGTGGCCTCGCGCCTGGATGCGGGGGCGCTGGAGATCCATCGCGACGAGCTGGACCTCGGGCCCCTGATCGCGGAGGCGAGCTCGGGGGTGGCAGGCGTGGACGGCACCCCCATCGAGGTCGACTGCCCTCCGGTGCTGACCGTGGTCGGCGACCGCGATCGCCTCAACCAGATGTTGGTCAACTACATCAGCAACGCGGTGAGGTACGGCTCCCCGCCCTTGCGGGTGGAGGCCCGGCCCAGGGACGGCTTCGCCGAGGTCAGGGTGCTCGACGCGGGCGGGGGAGTCGAGCCCGAGGTCGTGCCCCGATTGTTCGAGAAGTTCTCGAGGGCGACCCAGAGCGCCACCGGGGGAACGGGTCTGGGCCTTTTCATAGTGCGGGGTCTGGCCCGGGCCCAGGGAGGCGACGCCTGGTACGAGCCGGGTGACCCCGCCGGAGCCTGCTTCGCCTTCAGCGTGCCGGCCGCGGCCCGGCGGAGCTGAGCGCCGGCCCCCGACCCCCTAGCGCCGGGGCAGGGAGATGGCCCGGTCGGCGATGATGTTCTTCTGCACCTCGGTCGTGCCCGCCCCGATCGACGTATAGCGCTGCCAGCAGTACTGATGGTTCCAGTGCCCACCGTCCACGGCGTCGGGGCCTCCCCGGGCGAGGATGCCGGCCGGCCCCAGCAGGTCGCATCCGAGCTCGGCCAGGGTCTGGGACAGGTGGCTCCACTGGAGCTTGGCCAGAGGGACCTCGGGCCAGGTCTTCTCCCCCTTCAGCACCTTCGAGAGGGCCCGGTAGTTGAGCAGGCGGGTGAGGGTCACCTGCGTCCAGGCCCGGGCCAGGCGGTCGCGCAGGTCCGGGTCCTCCAGGGCGTCGGGGTTGTGCTCCCGGGCGGTGGCGATCATGCGCTCCAGCTCCGCGGCCAGGGTGATCGACATGCCCGCCGTCCCGACCCGCTCGTGGCCCAACGTACCCATCGCCACCTGCCAGCCCTGGCCTTCCTCGCCCAGGCGGTAGGCGACGGGGACGCGGGCCTCGGCGAAGACGACCTCGTTGAACATCTCGTCGCCGGTGATGTCGCGGATGGGGCGGCATTGGATCCCGGGTACGCGCATGTCGACGATGAGGGCGGTGATGCCCTCATGCTTGGCCTTGCGCTCGATGGCCGCGGGGTCGGTGCGCACCAGGAACAGGCCCCAGTCGGCGATGTGGGCCGTCGAGATCCAGATCTTGGTCCCGTCCAGGACGTACTCGTCGCCGTCGCGTGTGGCCCGGCAGCGGAGGTTGGCCAGGTCGCTGCCGGCCTCCGGCTCCGAGAAGCCCTGACACCAGTGCTCGTCGGCGGAGAGGATGCCGGGCAGCCAGCGCTGCTTCTGCTCGTCCGTGCCCCAGCGGATGATCATGGGCCCGATCTGCCAGATGCCGTTGGCGTTGAAGATGCCCGGGGTCCGGGCCCGGGCCATCTCCTCGGAGTAGATGACGTTCTGCATGATGGTGGCCTCGCGGCCACCCCACTCCCGGGGCCAGTTGATGGCCGCCCAACGGCCCTGGTTGAGGCGCCGCTGCCAGTCCTTGCGCCGGGCCATGGTCGCGCCCAGGTCGGTGGGCGGCGGCTCCACCTCGTCACGGTCCTTGCGGAAGGCCCGCAGGTTTCCTTCCAACCACGAGCGCAGCTCGGCCCGGAAGACCTCGTCCTCGGGCGTGAAGGCGAAGTCCATCGCCGTGAACAGTAACGCCGGCCGAGGAGCCGGAGGCGCCGGAGGCCCCGGAGGCGGCGCCTAGCCCTGCTCTGATTCGAAGCGAAGCGTCCCGAGCCCGACGCCGGAGTGGTCGTAGGCGGCCTCGGGGTCGGCCCGGACGCGCTCGTCCAGCTGCTGGGCGTCCTCACCCACCAGGATCCGCCACCTCCCCGCCTTGACACCTTCGAGGATGATCCTGGCCCCGTCGGCCGCCGTCAGGGGGGCGCTGTTGCGGAAGACATCGCCCATCATCTTGACCATCTGGCGCATCTGGTCGGCGGGAACGTCGGCCACGGGCATGCCCCGGCGAGCGAGGTTGGCCCGGATCGGCTCCAGCTCGGCGTCGGTCATGTCGTCGGGCTCGGGGAGGCCGAGGTACCGGCGAGAGTTGTTCACGATGTCGGTGCCGATGTGGCCGGGCATGACGACGGCGACCTTCACGTGGGGGGCGTTGACGCGCAGGTCCTCGATGAGTGCCTCGGAGAAGCCCTTCACCGCGAACTTGGCCGTGCTGTAGGCGGTGTGGGGCATGCCCGGGCCGAGCGAGGCCCAGAAGCCGTTCACGCTGCTGGTGTTGACCAGGTAGCCGTCGTCCCCGGCCACGAGGAGGGGCAGGAAGGCCCGGGTGCAGTAGTAGACGCCCCACCAGTCCACCGCGAAGGTCTTCTCCCAGGCCTCCCGGGGGTCGGTCATGAAGCTGCCCCCGCCGCCGATCCCGGCGTTGTTGAAGACCAGGTTCAAGCGGTCCGTCGCGTGCTGGGACACGACCTCGTCCCGGAAGGCGAGCACCTGGCGCTCGTGGGACACGTCGCACAGGTGGGTCGTGATCCGCGTCCCGGACGGCGCGCTGGCCCCGGCCAGGGACGCGGTCTCGGCCAGGCCGGGTGGGCTCACGTCACAGGTGGCCACCGAGCAGCCCGCGGCGGCCAGCTGGAGGACCAGCTCGCGCCCCATGCCCGATCCGCCGCCGGTGACAACGGCCAGCTTTCCCGCGAACGACTCCACGTCCCGGCTCCTCTCTGTCCCCGACCAAGCTAGAGGCACGCCGAGCCGCCCCGCACCTGCCTTACGCTGAGGCCGATGGAGTTCACGTTCAGCCCTGAACAAGAGGCGTTGCGTGACTCGGTCCGGACCACCCTGGCGGCCGAGGCGCCCATGTCCTTCGTCCGGCGCATGGTCGACGACGAGCGGGGCTTCACCGACGAGCTGTGGAGGACCATGGCGGGGCTGGGCTGGCTGGGCCTGCTGGTGCCCGAGGCGCGGGGGGGGCTGGGGCTGGGGATGCTGGAGCTGACCGTGGTCCAGGAGGAGATGGGCCGGGCCGTCTTTCCGGGGCCGTACCTGTCCTCCGCCGTGCTGGCGACCCTCGCCGCCCTGGCCCTGGGTGCCACCGAGCTGCTGGCGCCCCTGGCCGGGGGTGGGCGCCGGGGCACGGTCGCTCTGGAGGAGCTGGGCCACGGCGACCCGCTCGGGCGCATAGCCACCACCGCCTCGCGCGCCGACGAGGGGTGGACGCTCGACGGCCTCAAGCCGGTGGTCCTCGACGGCCACAGCGCGGACTGGGCCATCGTCGTCGCTCGAGACAGAGGCGGTTCGCTCGGGGGCTTCCTGGTCGACCCCCTGGCGCTGGCCTCCGTCGAGCCCGTCCCCGCCCTGGACCTCACCCGCAAGGTCGCTCGCGTCGAGCTCTCGGGAGTGCCGGCCCGCCGCCTCGGGCCCGATGGGGACCAGACCGCCCTGTGGCGCCGGGTGCTCGACGATGCCACCGTGGCCGTGGCGGCCGAGACGGTGGGGGCCTGCGAGCGGGCCCTGGCGGAGGCGGTGGCCTACGCGCAGACGCGCGTGCAGTTCGACCGGCCCATCGCCAGCTTCCAGGTCATCCGCCACAAGGCCGTCGACATGCTGCACCGGCTCGAGCTGGCTCGGGTGGGCACGCACTTCGCGGCCTGGGCCAGCGACGTGGACGACGGCCAGCGCGAGCTGGCCGTGGCCATGACCAAGGGTTACGTGGGCGAGGCCGCCGTCGCCATCACGGCCGACGACATCCAGATCCACGGCGGGATGGGCTTCACATGGGACGTCGACGCCCACCTCTTCTACAGGCGGGCCAAGCAGAACGACCTGCTGTTCGGCTCACAGGCCTGGCAGCGTCAGCGCCTGGCCGACCTGATACTGGCCGACCGAGGCTGAGGCCCTGACGGGCTGAGGCGCCGGGAGGCGGCGCCGACGTGTCGGACATGGCCCGCCCGTGCCCCACCCGACGCCCGAGCGGGCCCGGGGTTACCCGGGGGGCTCGTAGTTGGAGGCGCCCGCCTTCTTCATGGCCTTGACGGCGTCGGCCATGGTCATGAGGGGGGTGGTCTTGAAGGCCTTGACCGATCCACCGGCCGAGGCCGCGGCCGAGAAGGCCGCCGCGGTCACGTTGTCGGGGAACTCGCAGACCACGACGATGTCGTACTCGCCGAAGGCGAGATACCCGTCCTGCACCTTGCCCCCGAGGCGCTCGATCGCGGGAGCGATGGCCTTGATGCGGTCCTGCGGGTTCTTCACTAGGGTCGCCCACGCCTCAGGCGTGTAGGCGGCTTGAACGAGGTAGTGCGGCATGTTCCGCCCTCCTTGTGCGCTGTTCGCAGACGCATCCTCTGTCAGCCCGAGGGCCCGGTCAAGGGCCGGTGGCCAAGGCCCGAAATGGCTGCCCCCCGGACGGGGGGCCGGGTGACGGCGCCCCCGATATGCCCGATATCGCCCCCCAGCGCCCCATCGGGAGGAATCCGACATCCGAGGTCGAACATCGGAGGAAGGACTCGTCGCGGAGGGCTTGACATGAGGATGGGGCAGCGGCTGGGGAGCAGGTTGACGGTGGCCCTTCTGGCCGCCGGGGTGGTCGTGGCCGGCCCCGGGGCCGTCGGGCGTGCCGTTCCCGCTGCCGTCCCACCGGCCGCGACCGCGGTGCCCGCCATCTCGCACGCCTTCGTGATCATCGAGGAGAACACCAACTTCAGCGACGTCTTCGGCGCCCGGGCGAGCGAGGCCCCGTACCTGAACTCGCTGGCCGACGCCCACGTGCGCCACGACGCCTACTACGCCACCTCGCACGTGAGCCTCGGGAACTACATCTCCATGGTCAGCGGCCAGGTCCCGCAACCGCTCGACCACTTCGACTGCCCCACCTATGCGGCGTGCGTGCGGCCGGGCCCGACCATCGGCGCCCAGCTGGACGGGGCGGGCAAGACGTGGCGGGGCTACTTCGAGACCATGCCCGCGCCCTGTACCCGCCCCACCGGCGCCACCGACACCAACCAGACCGGGTACGCCACCCGCCACAACCCGTTCGTGTACTTCAGCGAGATCGTCAACGACGCCGCCTACTGCGCCGACCGTGACGTTCCCTACGAGACGAGCTTCGCCCCCGACCTGTCGGGGGGAAGCCCCAGGAACCTGTCCTTCATCGTCCCCAACACCTGCAACGACGGCCACGACGCCGCCTGCGCCGGCACCCAGACCCAGATCCAGGTGCTCGACGGCTGGCTGGCGGCCAACGTGCCTCCCATCCTCTCCTACGTCAACGCTCACCCCGACTCGGCCCTCATCATCACCTTCGACGAGGCGTCCAACTCCGATACCAGCGGCTGTTGCAACCAGCTCCCCACCGCCCAGGGCGGGGGCCACGTCGGGTTCGTGCTGGTCGCTCCCGCCCTGGAACGCGCCGCCGGCTACCGCTCGACCGTTGCCGGCAACCACTACTCGCTCCTGCGCACCCTGGAGGACGGCTTCGGGCTGCCACCGCTCGCCGAGGCGGCCAAGGTCGACCCCATGGTCGACCTGTTCCACGGCTGAGCGCCGCCGGTCCCCAGGGGGCTCAGGCCCCTCTGTCCTCCAGGGCCCGGCGGGGGTGGCGGCCGTCGACGTAGCCGATGAACGGGGGGCGGATGTTGTACCCCAGGAGCTCCTGCAGTCGGGGTGAGAGCGTTCGTGCCAGCTCCCTGGGCACGGCCAGGATGTGGTTCTCCTGCTGGCGCAGCCACGAGGCGGCGTACTCCAGGATGACCCCGAGGCGGGGGCGGTCGGTCCGGTTGGCCCCCCCGCCGTGCCACAGGCTGCCTCCGTAGAACAGCACCGACCCGGCCGGCATCTCTGCCGCGATGGTCGGCGTCGAGCCCGACGGCCGTTCGGCCACCCAGCGGTGGCTGCCGG
Organism: Actinomycetota bacterium; assembly: GCA_005884125.1. Classification (GTDB taxonomy): domain Bacteria; phylum Actinomycetota; class Acidimicrobiia; order Acidimicrobiales; family AC-35; genus AC-35. The sequence continues at coordinate 19,618 of VAXP01000118.1, forward strand.
GGACGATGAGCGTGGCGCCGTTGGCCTCGACGAAGTCGTCCAGGGCCCACATGGTGTTGAGCACGAGCTCGTCGTGGGGGCGGGGGACGGGGTAGATGCTGTCGTCGAAGTGCAGGACCTGGGCGACCTCGCCGGGCCCGATCTCGATGCCGGTGGGGGCGCTGAGCTGACAGTGGCCGAGGAGACGGTCGGCCACGCCCAGCACCAAGGGGTGGGTGACCGCCCCGTCGAAGGCGCGGGTCTTGGCGAACAGGGCGTACACCCGCCTGGTGCGGTGGCCCTCGAAGTCGTTGCGCCCCTCCGGGGTCGCCTCCAGGACGCGGCCCAGGTCGGACCGGGCCGCGGCCACCTCCTCCGGGGAGAAGAGGCCGGGGACCACGGCGTAGCCGTCCCTTTCGAGGCCGCCCACGACCTGGTCGACCGACACCGGCGCGGTGCGCATGCACCGAGTCTTCCAGACCGCCCGCTGGCACGATTGAGACCGTGTGGCGCAGGGAGCCCGGCAAAGGCAGCTACGCCCGCCCCGAGCGGGAGCGGCGCTTCCTGCTCCGGGCCCTGCCGGACGGGAGCGTCGACCCGGTCGACATCGAGGACCGCTACATAGTCGGCACCCGGTTGAGGCTCCGGCGCATGAGCGACGGCACCGCAGCCGCAACCTACAAGCTCGCCCAGAAGGTCCCCGACCGGGCCGACCCCTCCTTGGTGATGATCACCAACACCTACCTGTCGGAGGCGGAGTACGACACCCTGCTGGCGGCCCTACCGGCCCTTACCGTGCTCAAGACGCGCTACCGGCTGCCGGGCCCCGTCGCCCTGTCGGTCGACGACTTCCGCGGCCCCCTGGCCGGGCTGGTGCTGGCCGAGCTGGAGGGGGCGGGCTCGCAGGGGTGGCGACCGGGCGCGGGGCTCCCCGAGGCGCCTCTGCCCGAGACACCTCGGCCGGGGGCGGATCCGCCCCACACGGTGGCCGAGGTCACCGACGACCCCCGCTTCACGGGCGGGGAGCTGGCGCGGACGGGAGCGGGCGACCTTCGGCGCCTGCTGGCCGCCTTCCCGGGCTTTCCCGATCCCGACGAGCCGTAGGGTCTGGACTCGTGCCCGCTGGGCATGGCCGTCGAGGACGACCGGGGGGCGTCGCCCTGACCTCCCTGGCCGTCCTCGAGACGCCGGGCCATGCCCGCTTGCTAGCTGGCCCGGGTCGCGCTGGGGGGCGCCTGATGGACGAAGGCCCGTGCCGTCAGGGTGGCGGTGAAGGCGCCCTCGCCCTGCCCGCCCGGATGCAGCTTGCCGCCGCTCAGGGAGACGCCGTCCACCACCACGATCCTCCCCAGCTTGTCGAGCCGATTCAGGAAGTCGAGGAGCTGGGTCCCGCCGCCCAGGGCGGTGAGGGAGAAGTGGATCTCCGAGAGGGGCTCGGTCGGGGCCGGGCCTGCCGCGCCCGGGGTTCCCGTCGCCGGGGCCTGTGCCGAGCCGGGCCGACTGACGATGGCTGCACCGCTGAGCGCGCTCGGCGGCGAGGGCTGGATGGCGGTGACGTCGACGCCGGCCTGAGCAGCGGCCGTGTTCAGCCCCAGCACCAGGGTGTCGAGCGACGACGCGTCGGGCAGCGCCGCCTTGAGCCGGTCGCCCTCGACCTTCTCGGCCGGGGCCTTGGCCTGGAGGCCCTGCAGGCGGGACAGCTCGACCTTGAGCTGGTCCTGATGACGCACGGCCGCGTTGGCCGCGGCCTGGCGGGAGTGGAGGTTGTGGGCCGTGGGCGACCACACCAAGGCGGTCCAGGCCAGGGCCACGACGCCTATGGCCGCCGCGGTGATGACAGAGAGACGGCGGTTCATCGTGCACCTCCGATGTACTGGTCGACCCGCCCCGTGGACTGCGCCGTCGGCGTCAGGGTGGCTGTCGACGTGAACGTGACGTCTTGATGGGGGCCGCCCGGCTTGTTGGCCGATGGCACCCAGAGGGTGGTGATGGCGTCGACCCGGGCCAGCCCCTCGATCCACCGGGCGGTGATGTTCTGGTCGCTGCCCGTGCCGGCGATGTTCACGCTGCCGGGGTTGGCCCTGGAGCCCTGGAAGCTCGACACCAGGGCGTCGGAGGGCATGGCCTGCTGCACCGAGCTCACGAGATGGGCCCAGTCCACGTCACCGGCGAGCACGGAGCGTACGTCCTGCTCTCGGTGGAGCAGGTCGGCGTGGGCCGCGCCCACGGGAGCCAGGGCGTCGATGCGGTGCTGGAGGGCCTGGCTCCCCGCCTTGGCCCGGCTCTCCCGGCCCTGGGCCTGGTGGACCCGCAGGACCTGCACCCCGGCGAGGGCCATGAGCCCGGCCAACACGGCGCCCACCGAGGCGGCGGCGACGATCGCCCCATGGCGCTGGCGCTCCTTCTCGGTGTGGCGGGGAGGCACGAGCGACAGGCGATGGACGCGATCGGCGTCGCCCAGGCCTCGCAGGGCCAGCCCCAGCGGGACCGGGAGCACGGGCTCGGCCCTGGAGAGGTCGATGGCGGCCTGTCCCACGTCGGCGATGCGCACCGTGGGGCGTACCCGGGCGGCTTCGACGGGCACGCGGATCTCGTGCTGCAGGCGGTCGAGGAGCCCGGGCAGGCGGCTGGCCGAGCCTATGACGGCCACCCTTCGCACCGACGAGCCACCCTGGGCCTGGAAGTAGTCGAGTGATCCCCGGATCTCCTCGACCAGGGGGAGCATCCTGTCGCTGGCCAGGAGCAGGGTCCCGCCGTCCCCGCCCGAGGCTGCCGCTGCTCTGCGCCCCTGCTTCACGCCCTGGACCCAGTCCAGGTCGTTCTTGAGCTCGCCGCCGAGACCGTCGGTGATGCGGTCGCCTCCCACCGGAAGCATGCGCACGAAGCGGACCAGCCCGTTCTCGTGGACGACCACCTCGGTCACCGACTCGCCGATGCACACGATGGCCTCGTCCCCGGGGTCGCCCCCGAGGGGCCCGAGGTCGCGCTCGACCAGGGCCCGCACCAGCGCCAGAGGGATGAGGTCGACCGCGGTGGCCCGAAGCCCGGCCTGCTCCAGGGCGGCCAGGTGGCCTTCGACCATCGTCGGAGGGGCGGCGGCCAGCAGCACCCGGGCGACGGGTCCGCCGTCCGGACCGGTGAGGCGGTCCATCACCTCGTAGTCGATGACCGCGTCGTTGGTGGCCACCGGGAAGTAGTCCTGGACCTGGAACTTCAGAGCCGAGGCCAGGTCTTCCTCGTTGGTGTGGGGCACGTCTGCCTGGCGAACCATGATGCGGGGCCCGGCGATGCCGACCACGACCTCCTTGGCCCGGAACCCGGAATCGGCCCACAGGCGCCCGAGGGCCTCGGCCACGGCGGCCCCGTCTATCACCTCGCCGTCGCGCACCGCCCCGGCGCGGAGGGTCGCCTGCCCGAAGCGCACCACCTCGGGGCCCACGGCCGTCTCCCGGACCTCGACGGCGCGAACAGCCGACGTGCCAATCTCGACTCCAACCGCCCGGCTCATGGCCTGCCCCCCGTCGTCAGCACTGCTCGCCCTCCCTGGTCGGCCCGGACCACCCGAACGACCTAGGTCGGTCGCGTCAGTCACGGCTGCAAGGTCACCCTTGGGATAGCCCATTCGGAGTGTTTGGGGAGTGACTTGAAGCGTCTACGCAAAATGGCCCGATCGGACTAGTCCGCGACCAACCTCGCATCCAGCCGGACCGCGCCGGCCTGCGGTCGTCGACCCCGGACCCTGCCTCAGACCACGCCGTTCGCCTGGAGACGGGCCAGCTCCTCGGGGCTTACGCCCACCAGCCCGCACCAGACTTCCTCGTTGTGCTGGCCCAGCCGGGGGGCGCCGGTGGGCGGGGCCACGGGCTCGCCCACGAAGCGAGGGAAGGGCGCCTGCTGGCGCACCGGCCCCAGGACGGGGTCGTCCACCGCCACCAGGTCGCCCCGGGCGGCCATGTGGTCATCGGCGCAGATGTCGGCCACCGTGTAGGCCAGGGCCACGGGCACGTCCGAGGCCACGCAGGCCCGCTCCACCTCGGCCGCCGTCAGCCCCCTGGTCCACTCGGTGACGATGCCGTTGATGAGGTCGCCGTGGGCGGCCCGGTCGGCCAGGGTGGTGAACCGGGCATCGGCGGTCAGCTCGGGCCTGCCCATGGCCGAGCACAGGCGGCGAAAGTTGGCGTCCGAGCCGGCCACGATGCACACGAAGGCTCCGTCGGCGGTGGGGTAGTTGTCCAGGGGCGCCGAGTTGGCCAGCCTGTTCCCCTCCCGGGTCCGCACCACTCCCAGCCTGTCGTAGGCGGGGATGGTCCACTCCAGGATCCGCAGCACGGCGCCGTAGAGAGAGGCGTCGATCACCGCGCCCTGGCCTCCCCGGACGTCCCGGGCGTAGAGCGAGGCGACCGCCGCGTGGGCGCAGAACGAGGCGGTCAGGTAGTCCGACACGGTGACCCCGGGGCGGACGGGGGGCCGGTCCGGGTAGCCGGTCAGGTGCATGAGCCCGCCGTAGCCGATCCCCATGCGGTCGAGGCCGGGCCGCTGGGCCTTGGGCCCGTCCTGGCCGAACACGCTGATGCGCACGACGACCAGGCGCGGGTCCAGGTCGGCGGGACCGATGTGCCAGCCCTCCAGGGTTCCCGGCCGGAAGTTCTCGCAGACCACGTCGGCCGTGGCCGCCAGCCGGCGGAACAGGTCCTGGCCCTGGGGCCGGCGCAGGTCGACGGTGGCGCTCTTGCGCCCCCTGCCCTCCACGGCCCAGAACAGCGAGTAGCCGTCCTCGAAGGGCCCGATGGTGCGCATGAAGTCACCCCCTTGGGGCTGCTCCAGCTTCACCACCTCGGCCCCCATCTCGCCCAGGAGGCCGGCGCAGAACGGGGCTGCGATGCGGGTGCCTATGTCGATGACCCGGAGGCCGGCGAGGGGACCCGCCACCGCCGGCCGCCTACCTGCCCGAGGTAGGCAGGTCGCCCCGGTCCCGGTCGGCGAAGACCTCCTTCATGGACGTACGGCTCTTGCGCTCCTCCAGGGCGGTCAGGGCGGTGGACGTGTTGTGCATCCAGTGGTGGGCCATGAAGTGGTACTTCCAGGAGTCGGCCTTGCCCATGAGGTCGAAGGCGTGGTTGATGGATTCCTTCACCACCTGAGCGGTGGTGGGCGGCACCAGGGCGATCTTGTCCGCCAGCTCTCCGGCCGCCTCCATGAGCTGGGCCCCGGGCACGACCTTGTTCACCAGTCCCAGCCTCCAGGCCTCGGCCGCGTCGATCGTCTCTCCCGTCAGCAGGAACTCCTTGGCCTTGCGCATCCCGAGTTCCCACGGCTCGACCAAGAGCTCGACGCCCGCCCCGGTCATGCGCAGCACCGGGTTCTGGAAAACGGCGTCGTCGGCCGCCACGATCAGGTCGCACATGCAGGCCAGCATGAGCCCGGCGGCGATGCAGCTCCCCTGGACGGCGGCGATGGTGGGCTTGCGGAAGTTGTAGATCTTCACGCAGCGGTCGAAGTACATGACCTTCTCGTGGCGGAACTTGCCCTCCGGCGTCTCCCGCATGCGGCGCCACTCGTCAGCCTCGGCCTGGCCCACCAGGGCCTTCAGGTCGTGGCCCGAGGAGAAGTGCTTCCCGGCCCCGGCCAGGATCACGACCCTCACCTCGTCGTCGGCGTCGGCCCCGCCGAAGGCGGCGTCGAGGTCGTCGATGAGGGCGGTGTTCTGGGCGTTGGCCACCTCGGGGCGGTTCATGGTGATGGTGGCCACTGGCCCCTTCACCTGGTAGCGGACGGTGGACAGCTCCATGTGGGTCGCTCCTGTGTCTCTCGTCAGCCGGCGCGCTCGCGGGGCAGGCCCAGGACCCTCTCGGCCACGATATTGCGCTGGATCTCGTTGGTCCCGGCGAAGATCGATGCCGCGTGGTAGTAGAGCCACGAGCGCTGCCACAGGCCGTCGCCCGGATTGCCCGCCGCCCGCCGCCACAGAGGCGCGGCCGGGCCCAGCGCGGCCATGGCCACGTCGTGGAAGCGCTGGCTCATCTCGCTCCAGTAGAGCTTGAGCAGGCTTCCCTCGGGGCCCGGCTCCATGCCCTTTTCCAGCCTGGACAGGGTGCGCCAGTTGTGGAGCTGGAAGAGCCGCAGCTCGACGAAGGCCTGGGCCAGCCGAGGCCGCAGGCGGGGGTCGTCGTAGGCACCGGAGGCGGCCGCCGTGCGCAAGAGCTCGTCCAGCAGCTGGGCGTGGATGACCAGCTGGCGGGGGTTGGTGCCCCGCTCGTGGGAGAGGGTGGCGCTGGAGACCCGCCAGCCGTCGTTCTCTTGGCCGACGAGCTGCTCCCGGGGCACGAACACGTCGGTCAGGAAGACCTCGTTGAACTCCGCCTCTCCGGTTATCTGCACCAGGGGCCTCACCTCGACCCCGGGTGCGTGCATGTCGACCACGAGGTAGGAGATGCCCTTGTGCTTGGGGGCGGCGGGGTCGGTTCGGGCCAGGCACATGCCCCAGTCCGAGAACTGGGCGTATGACGTCCACACCTTCTGCCCGGTCACCCGCCAGCCTCCGGGCACGGGCTCGGCTCGGGTGGCGACCGACGCCAGGTCGCTTCCCGCCCCGGGCTCGCTGAAGAGCTGGCACCACAGATCGGCGGCCGGGAGGATGCGGGGCAGCCAGCGCTGCTTCTGCTCGGGCGTGCCGTGGGCCAGCAGCGTGGGCCCAGCCAGGTTGACGGCTATGCGACCGACCAGCTCGGGGGCCCGGGCCCGGGCCAGCTCCTCCTGCACCAGGTAGTGCTCGGCCGGTCCCCTGCCCCGGCCCCCGTACTCCTGGGGCCAGGCCACGCCCACCCAGCGTCCCGAGGCGAGGCGGGATTGCCAGTCGCGCAGGAAGGCCACCTCCTCGCCCAGGTCGTCGAAGCGAGGGGGGAGCCCGGTGCCGTACTCCCACGGAAGGTTCTGGCGAAGCCACCCCCGCAGCTCGGCTCGCAGCTCCTCCTGCTCCGGCGTGGGCGACAGGTCCATGGCCAGGCGATGCTACCGACGGCCCCATTTGTTGACGTCCGTGTCAGCAAGCCGGGACACTCGGTCCATGGACTTCGAGCTGTCCGAGGACCAGCTCGCCCTGCGGGCCGCGGCCCGGGAGCTCCTCGACGATCTGGCCGGGCCCGGGCGGGTGCGGGCCGTGGTGGATGCGGGGGGGAGCCGGGACGACGAGCTCTGGAAGGCCATGGCCGGCCAGGGCTGGATGGGAGTCGAGGTCCCCGAGGAGCAGGGCGGCCTCGGTCTGGGCATGGTGGAGGCGGCGGTGCTGCTCGAGGAGGTGGGTAGGCACGCGGCGCCGGCACCCTTCCTCTCCAGCTACCTGGCCCTGGGTGGGCTGGCACGGGCCGCCGCCGGGGGAGTGGACGGGGCCGTGCCGTGGCTGGAGCCGCTGATGTCAGGTCAGGCCGTGGGCACGGTGGCTTGGGACGTGCACGCGCCGGTGCTCTACGGCCCCTTGGCCGACGTGGTGCTGGCCGTGGCCGGCGCCCAGGTGGTGGGGGCCGTGCTGGAGGCGCCGGCCCGGCCTCGTCCCGAGCCGGCCATGGACCGGACGCGCCAGCTGGGGTGGATCGATCTGGGCGGGGCCCCCACCTTTCGACTGGGCGGGGAAGAGGCGGTCACGGCCCTGGTCGACAGGGGCGCCACCGCCCACTGCGCCGAGATGCTGGGCGGGGCAGAGCGGGTGCTGGACATGACGGTGAGCTACGCCAAGGACCGGGTCCAGTTCGGACGGCCCATCGGCAGCTTCCAGGCCGTGAAGCACCGCTGCGCGGACATGCTGGTCGACGTGGAGGGGATGCGCTCGGCCGTCTACTACGCGGCCTGGTGCATAGCCGCCGGCCACCCCGACGCCTCCGTGGCCGCCTCCACGGCCAAGGTGTGGTGCTCGGACGCGGCTCGGCGAGTCATGGCCTCGGGCCTGCAGGTGCACGGCGGCATCGGCTTCACGTGGGAGCACGACCTCCACCTGTACCTGAAGCGGGCCCAGCTGGACGAGGTGAGCTTCGGGAACGCGGCCTTCCATCGCGAGCGCCTGGCCGGGCTCCTCCGCGCCAGGGTCGACGCCGGGGAGAGCGTGGTGTAGGTGGCCGACCCCAAGTACTGGCTCCTCTTCTACGACCTCGTCGACGACTATCTCGAGCGTCGGGTGCCGCTGCGCGACGCCCACCTGGCGCGGGCTGGCCAGGCCCGCGAAAGGGGCGAGCTCCTTCTGGCCGGCGCCCTGGCCGACCCGGTCGATGGCGCGGTGCTGGTGTTCACGGCCGACGATGCCTCGGTGGCGGAGAACTTCGCCCGCAACGACCCCTACGTGCAGCAGGGGCTGGTCACGGGGTGGAGGGTCCGGCCCTGGACGGTGGTGATCGCTCCGGCGGAAGGGCGCCGCTGACCTCAGCCGGCGCGCCAAGAGGTGGGTTCACCCAATGGTTCCATCCCCGGGCAGCCAGCGCCCGTAACGTGGCGCCGTGGTGACGACCAGAGACGTTCAGTACACGGCCCAGGGCACGACCATGGTTGGGCGTCTGGGTCTGCCCGATGGCGACTCACGGTGTCCGGCCGTGCTCATCGCCCACGAGGGCAACGGTCTGGACGACCACCAGCGCAGCCGCGCCGAGCAGCTGGCGCGCCTCGGGTACGTGGCCTTCGCCCTCGACTACCACGGCGGAGGACGCGTCTATACCGATCGGGACGAGATGATGTCGCGCATCGGAGCACTCGGCTCCGACCCCGAGCGCATCCGGGCGCTCGGGCGGGCGGGTGTCGACGTTCTCCTGGACGAGCCGCGGGCTGATGCGTCCAAGGTGGCGGGCATCGGGTACTGCTTCGGTGGCACGGTGGTACTCGAGCTGGCCCGGGGAGGTGCGGATCTCAAGGCCGTGGTCGGATTTCACCCAGGTCTTGCCACCAGCCGACCCGAGGACGCGGCCAACATCACGGGCAAGGTCCTGGTGTGCGTCGGATCCGATGACCCCTTCATCCCCCACGAGCAGCGCACTGCCTTCGAGGAAGAGATGCGCACCGCCCGGGTCGACTGGCAGATGCACCTGTACGGGGGAGTGAAGCACAGCTTCACACACCCGAACGCCAGCCAGTCCGGACTACCGGGACTCGAGTACCACCGACCTTCGGCCGAGCGATCGTGGCGCGCCATGCTCGGCTTGTTCGACGAGGTGTTCACCTGACGACCGCGGCGATCAGTCGTCTTCGGGCGGTTGTCGGCGTCGAGTACATCGACTGGTAGCGGCGTCGTGGCTCGATGAGCGAAACGCCGCGGTACGTCGCCGACGACGGGTTCCGAGCCCGTTGTCAGGCGAACCTGTCGCGCTTCGAACCGACCCGGTCAAGCGCCGACAGCACGGATCGGCGGCGTTCTGCGGTACTGGTCTGCGTCATGCCCGGCCCGGGACGTGAGGCATGCCTGGTCATGACGCAACGGGCGGCCGGCCTGCGGGCTCACGCCCGCCAGTACGCGTTGCCGGGAGGGCGCATCGAGGCCGGTGAAGATGCCGTCGATGCTGCCCTCCGCGAGGCCGAGGAAGAGGTAGCGCTGTCCTGCGGCCGCGCCGACGTCCTCGGAAGCCTTGACGACTATGTGACTCGCTCGGGGTTCGTCATCACCCCGGTCGTGGTGTGGGGTCCGCCGGGGGCTCGCCTCGTCCCAGATCCATCCGAGGTGGCCGCCGTATACCTGCCACCGGTCGCCGACCTGGACCATCCCGACGCGCCCCGACTCATCGTCATCCCCGAGAGCGACCAACCGGTGATCCAGATGCCCATGCTCGGTGAGTGGATCCACGCGCCGACGGCCGCTGTGCTCTACCAGTTCCGGGAGGTTGTCCTCCATGGCCGTGACACCAGGGTCGCCCGCTTCGAACAGCCCACCTGGGCCTGGCGCTGACGGCAAGGGACATCGGTACGCCAGCGGAGCGGGGACCCGGGCGCCCGCGGCTGACCGAGGCGGACCCGGCCCGCCGTGCGCGAGACTGCGGCGTGGCCAGCTACGACTATGACCTGTTGATCCGCGGCGGGACCGTCGTCGACGGAACGGGCGCACCGCCCAGGACGGCCGACGTGGCCGTCGAAGGTGGTCGCATCGTGGACGTCGGTACCCTCGGCGCTGGTGGGAACGGCGGCGCGAGACAGCTCGTCGACGCAGACGGTGCCCTCGTCATGCCTGGCTTCGTGGACATCCACACCCACTACGACGGACAGGCCACGTGGGACGAGCGGCTGACGCCATCGTCGTGGCTCGGCGTGACAACCGTCGTCATGGGCAACTGCGGCGTGGGCTTCGCCCCCTGCCGACCGGAGGATCGCCAGCGGCTCATCGAGCTGATGGAGGGGGTGGAGGACATCCCGGGCACGGCTCTCCACGAGGGTCTGCCCTGGACCTGGACCAGCTTTCCCGAGTACCTCGACCACCTGAGCGGGCGCTCGTTCGACATCGACCTGGCCGCCCAGGTTCCCCACGGCGCCGTTCGCCTCCATGTGATGGGGGAGCGCGGGGCCCGGCGGGAGCCGGCGGACGGCGAGGAGATCAAGGAGATGGGCCGCATCGTGCGCGAGGGGATCGCCGCCGGCGCCCTGGGATTCACCACCTCGCGCACGATGAACCACCGGACCAGCCGGGGCGAGCCGACCCCCACCCTGACCGCGGCGGCTGACGAGTTGGTGGGGATCGCGGCGGAGATGAGCGGCGCCGGCGGGGTGCTCGAGGTCGTCTCCGACTTCCGCGATCTCGACGCCGAGTTCGCCACGCTGCGCCGCATGGTGGAGGAGTCCGGCCGGCCCATGACCATCTCGGTCGCCGCCGAGGACCACCGCGCCTACTGGGGTTCGCTGCGCGATCGCATCGCCTCCGCCGCGGCCGAGGGCCTGCCGATCAAGGGGCAGGTCGGGTCGCGCGCCATCGGAGTGCTGCTCGGGCTCCAGGCCAGTCTCAACCCCTTCGGTGGGCTCCCCGCCTACCGGTCCATCGCCAAGGAGCCGATCGCCGAGCGGGTCCGCATCATGGGCGATCCCGCCTTCAAGAGCCGGCTCCTCGGCGAGCTCGACGAGGGGGGCCCGGCGGGATTCCTGGCCGGCTTCGATCGGATGTTCCAGCTCGGGGATCCGCCCAACTATGAGCCCGATCCGTCCACCAGCGTCGCCGCCCGCGCCGCGGCCGCAGGTCGTTCGCCCGCGGACCTGGCCTACGACCTGTGTGTCGAGCGCGACGGCACCGACTTCCTCTACTACCCCCTCTTCAACTGGATCGGGGGTTCGCTCGACGCAGTGGGCGACATGCTGCGCGACGAGAACCTCCTGCCCGGACTGGGAGACGGGGGAGCCCATGTCGGCACCATCTGCGACGGAAGCTTCGCCACCACCCTCCTGACCCATTGGGCCAGGGATCGGTCCGAGGGGCTCCCGCTCGAATGGGTGGTGCAGAGGCAGTGCCGGGACACCGCCGCCGCGGTGGGGTTGTGCGATCGCGGTGTGGTCGCGCCCGGGTACCGGGCCGACGTCGTGGTCGTCGATTTCGAGCGCCTCCGTCTCCGTCCCCCGGAGATGGCCTTCGACCTCCCGGCCGGCGGGAAGCGCCTGCTCCAGCGGGCGGACGGCTACCTCCACACCTTCGTCAAGGGGATCGAGACCTACGCCAACGGCGAGCCGACGGGGGCCCTGCCCGGTGCGTTGGTGCGGGGCCCGCAGTCGGTGGGCTGATCGACGCCACCTCGACGCCAGGCCGCCACGCCGAGGTGATCCCCCGGCGGCGGGCGGTCGTCAGCTGAACGACGAGGTCAACAGCTTGCCCGCCTGGGCGATCCCCTCCGCGTCGGCAAGAGGCATGTTGAAGTAGAACTCGTCGACTCCTGCGTCGACCAGCTCGGCCACCTGAGCGACGACCTCGTCGGGCTCGCCGATGGTGAAGCCGGCCGCGGCGTCCGGTCCCGCCGCCTGGGTGACGAACTCCCGCACCTGTCTGGTCTCGTCGGCTGTCGAGGTCAGGAAGAGCGAGCCGAGGCGGGTGACGCTGATCTCGGCCCGCTGCCTGCCGACGTCGTTGCAGTGTCGCTCCAAGATCTCCACCTTGCGGCCGACCATCGTCGCGTCGCCGGAGATGTTGCAGGCGTCGGCGTACCGGGCGACGAGTCGGAGGGTGCGGCGCTCGCCGCCTCCGCCGACCAGGATGGACGGCCCGCCTGGCTGCAGGGGCCGGGGGACGTTGGTGGCACCATGGATCCGGTAGTAGCGGCCGTCGAAGGCGGGCGAGTCCTCGCGGAACATCGCTCGGCAGATCTTCAGCGCCTCCTCGAGACGGTCCAGGCGCTCCCGGGCCGGCGGGAAGTCGAAGCCGAGGCCCTCGTGCTCCTCCTCGTGCCAAGCGGCACCGATCCCCAAGACGGCTCGGCCCCCGCTGACGATGTCGAGGGTCGTCACCATCTTGGCGACGAGCGCCGGGTTGCGGTAGGTCACCCCGGTGACCAGAGTGCCCAGCTTCACCGTGCGCGTCTGGGTCGCCAGGGCGCCGAGGAGCGTGTAAGCCTCGAGCATCGGTTGGCCGGCGCCTCCCAGTGGCGGGAGCTGCCAGAAGTGGTCCATCACCCACAGCGAGCTGAATCCGGCCGACTCTCCAGCCTGGGCTCGCACCACGACCTGTTCGAACATCTCGGCGTCGGGAACGCCGAAGGTGAAGTTGGGAAGCTGGAGCCCGAAGCTGGTCATCGATCCCTCCGGCGGTGCCCGCCCTCTCGGTTCACGGTCGGGAGTCTTGCAGGGCTACA
>VAXP01000043.1:0-2029 GCA_005884125.1 Actinomycetota bacterium
TGGCGGGAGTGGTCAAGCTCACCGTCGTACACGGCGGCTTCGACCCCGGAAGCACCGTGGCCGAGATGGTGGGCGAAGGCTGGCCCCGCCTCGTCTCCGACCTCAAGACCCTGCTGGAGACGGGCGAAACCCTCCCCGCCAAGCCCGACGCGGAACGGACGACGGTGAGGACCTGACCTTCGGCTTGCGGAGAGCGGTCAGATAGCGTCCTCGCTCAACGCTATGACGGTGGCGAGCGGGTCGTCGCGGCCGTACCGCCGGCGCGAGGTGTGGCGGCCCGACCCGGGGTCACGCATGGGGCCAGACGCTACCGTCGCGCCTGAGACGTGAGATCCGGTCCAGGGCCGGCCGGAAGTCAGAGGTCGCTGAGGGCCTTCCTGCGCGCCACCAGCTCTCGCTCCACGTGCACGAGGGCGGCACGCGACCCCTCGTCTACCTGCTCCGCCAGCGCCGCCACCACGTGCTGTGCCAGCCGGTCGAGGTGCTCGCCCACGATCCCGCGGACCTCGTCGTCGCTGGCGGCCCCGGGCCAGAGATTGGTCGGCCTCCGGCCGGCAACGCTCGAGATGTCCCCCAGCGGCGACACGCCCAGCGCCTCGTCTCGCTCCAGGAGCAACCGAGCCCAGCTCCGAAGATCGGCGAACAGCTGGTCGAGCAGGGCGTGGAGGGCGTGCGTCTCGGGCACCTTGCGGTGCGCCTGCTTGACGTCCTGGACCAGGTCTATGACCTCGCTCAGCACCTGGTTGAGAGCGGCAATGGGGTCGTCGGGTGGGGGCGAGCTCACGGGAGCAGCGGTGCGGGTCGGCCGTCCCCCGACCGGTGACACTGGTGGCGCGGCATCGGCCGTGATCCTTCCAGGCACTCGATCGCCAGGCAAGGCTCGGGAGGCTCACATGCCTGGCACCGTTGTTCGGTCGCTTGCACCGGACGGGGGCGGTGGGGTCATGCTCGGCGACGACCGTGAGTTGGAGGACGAGCTCCGCGCCCAGCTCCCCGAGGGCAGCCGACCGGCAGAGCGGTGGTGCCAGCGGTCAGCCGATACGGCCGAAAGCGCGCAGGACGCGGAGTGCTCGCAGCGTCTCCACTCCTCGACACTCCGCCTCGGCCGCGGAGCTGAGGGACTCCCAGGTGATCGGCCACCCCCGTCCTCGGCCTGGGCGGCCTCCAGGGCATCGAGGTGCGCCTCGACGACGGAGGGGTCGAGCGGGCCGAGGAACAGCGGAGCCATTCCCGGCCGGAAGGGCATCCCGACATAGAAGAGTCCTTCCTCGCCGGCGGGTGCGGGTCCGGTGTCGGGCCCGGCGACGAAGAGGCGCCGGCCGTCCCAGATGATGACCATGCAGCCATCGGGCAGGACAGGCTCCGCTGACGGGCTCCCACATGCGTCGATACTTCCCGTCCAGCAGCAGGCGACGTAGCGCCGGAGCGAGGCTTGGGTTGTCCACTCCAGATAGCCGGTGGGACCGGTGAGCTCTGGCGCCACGACCACAGCTTGCCTCGCCTTGGGGCCGTCCACCGCCCGCCGACGCCTGCTGCCCCACGGCCCCCCGGGATGCCAGTGTTGGAGGGTGAGCGGGATCCTCAGGTACGTAGACGCCGTGACCGTCCGGGTGCCGGACCTGGACGCCGGGCTCGCCTTCTACGGCGGTGTCCTGGGCCAGGACCTCATCTGGCGAAATGACTCGATCGGCGCGGCCGGGCTGCGCTGTTCCGAGTCCGATACCGAGGTGGTCCTCACCACCGAGCACGGCTACGAGCCCAATTGGAAGGTGGACTCCGCCGACGCCGTGGCCGACCTCTTCTCCCAGCGCGGCGGGCGGGTCATAGCCGGCCCCCACGACATCCCCATAGGTCGCCTCGCCGTCCTCGCCGATCCTTTTGGGAACGTTCTCGTCGTGCTCGATTCCAGCAAAGGCACCTATCAGACCGACGAGGGGGGGCAGGTGACCGGTGTTTCATAGCTGCTGGCCTGGACGTGGTCCCGGCGCCCGCCGAAATTCGAAACATCAAGGCCGGGGAGTGCGCCTAC
>VAXP01000043.1:2053-12778 GCA_005884125.1 Actinomycetota bacterium
CGAGGAGGGGTAATGCGCGCGATTCTTGGGATGGTCGACCGGGGTTCCGACACCGCCGTTCCGACGCGGTAGTCCCGCGGGCGGGCTGATTCGCCCGCCGGTGTCGGTCCTCAGGCAGCTCAGCCCAGCTCCACTGGCGCGCCCCGCCGCGCCCGTCTAGTCCGACACCACCGAAGGGATATCGTGCTTGCCAGCACGGCCACATCCGGAAGCCCGGACCCTCCGAAGCGGATCCACGCCGACGAGGTGCACGTGGATGGCGACGCCGTACGCGGTCTCATCAACACCCAGCTCCCGCTGTGGGCCAGCCTTGCCTTGCCGCGGACGCCTTCCACCGGCACGGAGAGCGCAACCCACCGGCTCGGTCGCCACCTCGGCGTGGGGGTGCCTCGCGTCCGCCGGGCGTTGCGCCGAGGCGGCCGCCCCCAGGAGAGACGGGCTGGTGGATGACGCCATCTTCCGCGAGCGCAGGCTCGCCGAGATCTACGACCCGCTCGATCCCGACCGGAGCGACCTCGACGCCTACGCCGCGCTGGTCGACGAGCTCGGCGCGGCTTCAGTCCTCGACATCGGATGCGGCACGGGGACCTTCGCCTGCCTTCTCGCCCTACGAGGCAAGCGGGTGACGGGGATAGATCCTGCCGCCGCCTCCCTCGACGTGGCGAGGCGAAAGCCGGGTGCCGAGCGGGTGCGATGGCTGGACGGGGATACGACGGCGCTTCCGCCGCTGCAAGTCGACCTCGTGACCATGACCGGCAACGTGGCTCAGGTCTTCCTGACCGACGACGAGTGGGCGTCGACGCTCCGGGCGGCCCGGGCCGCTCTACGACCGGATGGTCTCCTCGTCTTCGAGGTCCGCGATCCCGGGCGGGAGGCTTGGCAGGAGTGGACCTGGGACCAGAGCTTCAGACGTGTCGAGCTCCCCGGGGTTGGCGCCATCAAGACCTGGGTGGAGCTCACCGACGTCAACCCACCGCTCGTCTCGTTCCGTCACACGCTCGTCTTCGAAGGAGATGCCGCCGTCCTCCGCTCGGAGTCGACGCTGCGCTTCCGCGACCGGGCTGAGATCATCGACTCCCTTCAAGCTGCGGGCTTCGCCGTGCGGGAGGTCCGAGGCGCCCCCGATCGACCCGGGCGCGAGTTCGTCTTCATCGTCCGGCGGGCGGAGGATCGCAACCTGCCGGCCCTCGCCACGCCGGACCGGGTCAGGCTGCCCTCCAGCCGCACAGAGGTCCACCGCCTCGGCGACGTGGTCGTGCGGGCTGCGGGGCCCTGGACCGCTTCGATCCACGCCCTGCTGCGTCACCTGGAGGCCGCGGGCTTCACCGGCTCCCCCCGGGTCATTGGCGACGGCTTCGACGCCGAGGGCAACGAGGTCGTCTCCTACATCGAGGGCGAATTCGTCCACCCGCAAGCCTGGAGCGACGAGGCGATCACCGCCCTGGGCGCCTTGCTCCGGCGTCTCCACGGCGCCACCGCCACCTTCGCCGCCCCGGCCGATGCCGTATGGCAGCCGTGGTTCACCCGCTCCGAGCGGCCCGACGCCATCGTCGGCCACGGCGCTCTCGGACCCTGGAACATCGTGGCCCGATCGGGCCTGCCCGTAGGGATCATCGACTGGGAGTTCGCCGGGCCCGTCGACCGCCTCGATGAGGTGGCCCAGGCCGCCTGGCTCAACGCCCAACTCCACGACGATGACGTCGCCGCTCGCAACGCCCTTCCGCCCCCGGAAGCCAGGGCACGTCAGCTGGGACTGTTCGTCGACGCCTACGGCCTGGACGCCGCTGAGCGAGGCCAACTCGTCAGCCGGATGATCGAGCACGCCATCCGGGACGCGGCCAACGAGATCGTCGACCCCGGGGGTGTGAAGATGGCGAAGGCGCCGTCGGCCCCCTCCGGCAGGCAAGACCCGGAGAGGGCATGGGCCTTGGCCTGGCGGGTCCGCTCCGCCGCCTGGCTCGTCCGGCACCGCCAACTGCTCCAGGCAGCCATCGAGAGCCCTCAGGGGCCCGATGGTTCAGCGCATCCGGGCAGACAACGGGAGCCGGCTGAGAGGGATGTGTTGCTGGCCCGCGTGCATGTCCCGGTCCCTGACGGAGCCCTGGGGATGCCGTCGGGGGAAGGAGACCTTGATCACACGTAGCTCGGGAAGGCGGAAGATACGCACGAAGGAAGGGTCGACGCCATAGACATCGGCGATTCTCTGTTGGGTGACGACACCGGGCGCTGACACCAGGTCGTAGGCGTCGTCGGTATCGCAGAACACATCGAGTGTGATCCAGAACGGGCCCGCGTTCTTGGAACGGACCAGCGATGCGACATCCACGATCGTGGCGCCGGATCCTTGGGTCACGGGTCGATCTCGATGCGGACGAGCTCGCCTGGAGCGTCCAGGGAGACGGAGTGCTGGAGGACGAACTCGTAGATCGGACCGCGTTCCGTCTCGGCGGGTGACGACAAGAAGGCGAAGCTGGGGAGGTGGTCCATGTCGGCGGTGGGCCAGTGCAGGAGATAAGGGTTGGCGTACTTGGCGATGGCCGTGGCCCGCTCTTGGTCGCCGGCGGTCACGAGGAGCACGAGGCCGACCTCCCGGGGCGGGGTGGTGTCGGGTTCGAGGTCGCCGAGCACGGCGTCGAAGCCATAGGTCCGAAGTTCGAGGTGGTAGTCGCCGGACCCGTAGCCGAGGACTCGTTGGATGCCGTCGGCCAGGAAGGTGACAAGGGTGGCGCGCCAGGCACCGATGTCGGCGAGCACGTCGGGATCGCGGACCCCGGAGATGGCGATGGTCTGGTAACCGGCGACGGCGGCGCCTTCGAGCTTCATCGTCGGTGAGGCCGGCTCGAAGCGGGAACCTTCGACCCGCACCCGTCGGGCGTCGAGCTGGGTATAGCGGGCCTCCGAGGTGTCGAGCGTCCCGGAGGGCTCGCGCATGCGGAATGGGTCGGCGTTCTCGTAGAGCATGTGGGCGGCGACGGTGCGGGTGGTACAGGCAGCGGCCGGGTCGAGGGGCTCGATGGTGAAGCCGCTCTCGTCGATCGTGGCCAGCACGCCGCCGGTTCGGGGCTCGGTGGTGCACAGTGCACCGCACTCCGCCGTCTTGGCCGCGTGCCAGGTGGGCCCGGGCGGGCAGCTTCGCAGCAGAGGGACTGCGGCGATCAGAGCAGAGTCGGTGGCTCTGCCGGCGACGATGACATCGGCGCCCCTCCGTATCGCCTCGGCTATGGGCTCGTGGCCCATGATCCCGACGATGTGGGTGCACCGCAGCAATGTGTCCTCACCAAGGGGTCCTGCGGGCTCCAGCGGAGTGACCCTCCCGGCCCGGAGCTTGTCGAAATCACTGCCTCCGGGCGCTGCTCCGAGTACAGGCGGGCGACCCTGGGGTGCAGTCCGCCGCCGGCTACGAGCTTCTGGACGATCCCGGCGATCCAGTCGACGCCTCGATCGGTGCCGCTGGTGCCGCAGGAGCCGACGATCAGCGGTATGTGGGTGGCCTGACTGGCGGCGAGGAGGACGTCGAGGTCGCGGGCCACAGCGGCTTCGGTGGTCTTGGGTCGGGCGGCCCCCAGGTAGTAGGGACCGGAATCGGTGGAGCCGCCGTCAACGGCGATGACGTCCGCACCGAGCTCGATTCCCCGTGTCACGGTTTGCGTGCTGAACCCGCCTCCGAGCATCCCGACGGGCACGAGCACCCGGGCGGTCGTCGGTGCGGTGGGTGTCACGATTGCAAACGGCGGGCGGCGGTGGTCTTGCGCGCCGCCGTCCGCACCGAGACCGCCAGCAGGGCGGCGATCGATGCGGGAAGGATCCACCACAACCCGGGGTGACCCGACACCGCGGTGTCCACGGCACCGAGCACGATGACCACGCCGACCGCGAGCCGCCAGTCGTCGCCCACGATGAAGTCGAACCAGAAGCGGGCGAAGCGTGCGACGAACGTCATGCCGCCACCTCCGCCGGCGCCGCCTTTGGTAGCCGTCGCAGCGACGCGACCAGGGCTCCGGACACGAAGAAGGTGAAGGCGAGCAACCCGATGAGCGCCGCGTCGCTACCCGGCCAGTGCACGCCGACTCCCTCGCCGGCCCAGAACATCCCGAAGGTCGCGAGCATGGCGCCGACCGCAAACTTCATCGTGTTCTCGGGCACGCGGCTAAGGGGCCGATGCACCACCAGACCGGCGATGAGGACGGCGGCGGCGGCTGCGGCGGCGGCGATTGCGGCCAGAGCCACGTGGTGTTGTGCGCCGCCGAAGGTGACCACGATGAAGGCCACCTCGAGTCCTTCGAGGAACACGCCCTTGAACGAGACGGTGAACGTGTACCAATCCATGCCGGTCGAGGTCTGGCCGACCGCACGGGCGGCGCGGCGCTCGTCCTCGAAGATGGCGCCCTCGTCGTGCAGGGCCTTGACACCGCCGGCCCGCAGGACCGCCTTGCGGAGCCACTGCAGGCCGAACACCAGCAGCAGAGCGCCAACACCGAGTCGGAGGGTGTCGATGGGCAGCACGGCCAGCGCTGGGCCCAGGACGGCGACGACCACCGACAAGGCGGCCAGCGCCGACCCGGCGCCGACCAGAGCGGATCGCCAACCCCGGGTGACGCCTACCGCAAGGACGATGGTCAACGCCTCCACCATCTCGACCGCGCAGGCGATGAAGGCAGCCGCGAACAAGAGCACCGTGGTCATGGTGCGGCCGCCCTCCGGTTTCTGTAGTATTCACTACCGTGGCCACCAGGCATGCAATAGACACTACAGTCCCCCTCGCCGCTCGTCTAGAGCGGCTGACGAGCCCGGCGGAACGCCGGGTGGCCGACTACCTGAGCGTCGTCGGGGCACGGGCCGCGGCCATGTCCGCCCAGGAGATCGCCCGAGCCGTGGGCACGAGCGACGCCACCGTGGTCCGCACCGCCAAGTCACTGGGCTACCTCAGCCTCCGGGACCTCCGCCAGGCCCTGGCCGACGACAACGACGACGTCGAGATCTCGACCCGGCTCAGCGCCACGATCGCCGGCAGACCGGCGGCCCACGATGTGCTCGCAGGCGCCGCCGAACGCCAGCTCCAGGCGCTCGAGTCCATGCTGCGGCGCGTCAGCGGCGAGGACTTCGACCGGGCCACCGCCATCCTGGCCGCCGCGACACGAATCTGGTGGTGCGGCACGGGGCCGAGCGCCTTCCTGGCCGGGTACGGAGCCTTCCTGTGCCGGCGGCTGGGCACGCCGGCAGGCACCTTGACCCACGCCGGGGCCGACCATGCCGACGAGCTTCTCGCTCTACGAGACGGAGACGCGGCGGTCGTTCTCGCCTACGGGAGGATCCACCCCTACGTGCACGTCCTCCTCGACCACGCGGTGGCCACAGGCGTGAACATCATTCTCGTCACCGACATCCGAGGTCCTCGCCTTCAGACGCCCGTTGCGGTGCAGCTCAACGCCGGACGGGGCACGCCGGGACTCTTCGCAAGTCACGGGACCACGATCGTCCTCGTCGAGTCGATGGTCCTCGCCATCGCCGCCCGCGAGCCTGAGCGGGCCACCGAGGCCCTCGCCAGCCTCAACCAGCTCCGCCACGGCCTCACCGGCCGCCGGTTCGATGTCGACCCGGACTAGCAACAAGCTCAAAGGCGCCGGCGGCGGGCCATTAGCGACCGCAGGGACCCGTGCGAGTCACGCTCCGCACCGGATGCCGACCCTGAGGCCGTCGCCCCGGGTCGACCACGGAGGGGCAGGAGCATGGGAGCGATCCGGTCGAGCACGCGGAAGAGGGGGCCCAAGGGTTGGGAGAGAAACCACGTGAGGGCGGCGGCCGCTCGACCCCGACGGCGGGCGAACGCGGGCCCGACGGCGGCCGCGAACAAGCCGATGGCCGTGAGTGGACGCATCATCACGCGAATCTCGCCGATCGTGCCTTCGGGCCGGTAACGGAGCATGTCCACGCCTTCGACGGTCCGGTGTCGGAGCTCGCCGCGCCAGACGACGACCTCGGTGTCACCGCTGCGCCATCGATCGACAATCGTGACCTGGCCGAAGAGATCGAACAGCACGCCGTAAAGCTCACGCGCGACCTCGCGACCGCGAAAGGGTGTGGTCAGCAAGGGCGAGTGCAGGACCACGTCAGAAGCCAGGGCGTCGATCCAACGCTCCAAGTCGCGGGTCCGCCAACCTTCACCGAACGGGTCGTCGCTTGCGGCGGGCTCGCGGGAGGCCGGGTCAGCCATGGGACGCCGAGGCCGTGACTTCCCGCCATGTCCTCCCCATCTCTCGCATGATGGCGGGGTACACGATGAGGTACCGGAACGGCCTGATGGCGGCCATGTAGGCCGAGCCGAACAGACCGTTTGGCTTGACCAATACGGCCATCTGGGCCCGGAACCCGCCCGTCTCGTCCGGGACCCAGCCGATGTGCATTACTCCATGCATCGTCTGATTGGCGGCCTCCGCGGCCCACTCGTCCTCGGTCAGGTACAGCGAGGTGAAGGGGAGCGCATCGAAGGCGGGGCCGATGGGGCCGTCGCTCAGATCCGCCGGCAACCGGCCGCGGAGCGTCGGCACGCGGGAGCCGACGCCGGCGTTCGGGCCGTCCCAGCCCAGCAGCGCCCCCAGCTTCCACCGGATGGCGAAGAGCGTGCGCGTGGCAGCCGAAGCGCTGTGCGCCGGGTCGTAGGAGGCGATCAGGTGCACCAGCTGAGGGAAGTCGTCCTTACCACCGACCTCGGGAGGCGACCACACGTCCTCGAGCCCGAAGTCACGGGTCACCTCGTGGATCCGCCAGGGCTGGGAGGTGTGCGCTGCGTCAGGAAGCCTCATCGCGGCTTCCTCGGTGGGGTCCCACCGTCTCGATTGAAGCGTGAGACTTCAGTGCTTGGCCGAGCATGACGGCCGCACCTCGGCGATGAAGAGCCGACACCGGAGGCCAGATCATGGCGGCGATCGGGCGTTCGAAGCGAATGAACAGGGCGACCGACAACAGTCTGTCATCGACCTGCACGACGCCATGGGCGGTCAGGAACCATGAGGCCGCCTCGATCCTGATCCAACCCTCGCCCCGATCAGCGATCTTCCAGCCCTGTACGTAGTCGGGCGAAGGCGTCGGCCCGAGCCGGAGGCCCAGGAGCCGCCAGAGCAAGGGGGCTGAGCGTCCGGCGGGCGTGGTCTCGAGCACGACACGGGCCCACTCCTCGGCTGACTTCTCTCCTGCCCGACTCGTCGTGACGGTGAAGAGGTCGACGTAGTCGGGGCTGACCAGGGTGTCGTGGCCGCGGATCGCGTCGGGAATGTTGTTCACCCCGACGACCGTCAACACCCTCCCGTCCTCTTCGAGCTCGATTGGTTCTGACGTCATACTCACCTTGCCTCTCGGGGTGTGTTATTCGATCGACGTGTGCCGGGAGCCGAGTACACGGACACCGGCCCAACCAAAGGCGGTGTCCGCGCCGATCTCGAAGACTGCGGTCGCCCACGACAAGGCGGTCACGTTCGGCGCGACTCGCC
Source organism: Actinomycetota bacterium (assembly GCA_005884125.1). GTDB lineage: Bacteria > Actinomycetota > Acidimicrobiia > Acidimicrobiales > AC-35 > AC-35. Next base: position 9,538 of record VAXP01000043.1, read on the forward strand.
TGCCGGTGAACGAGTCACTGAGGGAACCCCAGTGCGGAAGGAGATGCGCGGCGGTAAAGCCGATGGCGCTGGCGAAGCCAATGGCGATGGCAGCGAGCGGCGCCCAGGGGTGCCGACGGACGACAAGAACGACCGCGACCGCCGCAAGCACAAACTGGATGGTGCCCGCCGCCGTCACCTGCTTCGTCACGACGTCCAACCCGCGGCGGGCGTGATCGGCGCCGTGCACGGCTACCGCGGCTGCGAACACGACGGCAATCCGACGAAGCCGTTGCTCGGGAGACCGCTCGTCGTCGTGGCGTCGCAACCGCCACGACCCTTCGACAACCGACCTGGCCAACTCACCTGGCTCTCGTTCAGCGGACCGGGGATCGATTACCGACGAAGTGTCGGTGACCGATTGTCGGTCAGCTTGGTACGGTCCGGCCATGTCTGTCAAGCCACTCCGGGTCCGCCAGGCGGAGGCGACGCGCAGCCTCCTCATCGAGGTGGCACGGCAGAACTTCACCGAGCACGGCTATGCGGCGACGTCGATCGACGACATCATCCGGCAGGCCGGGGTGGCACGCGGCGGGCTGTACCACCACTTCTCGGGAAAGGAGGCCCTGTTCCGGGCCGTGTACGAGACGGTCGAGGGAGGGGTCATCGCCCGTGTCATGGAGGCGGCCGCGTCCCAGTCCTCACCCTGGGACGCGGTGCGCGCCGGCCTGTCCGCCTTCCTCGACGCCTGCCTCGAGCCCTCCTTCCGTCGCATCGTCGTGCTCGACAGCATCTCGGTCCTGCAGTCTCAGGTCTTGGAAGTGGGCATCGATCCCCATGAGCTGCCCATGCTGCGCACCGTCCTCACCCCCTTGCTGGGCACGGCTTCCTTCGGGGGCATGGCCATCGACGCGCTCACCTACGTCGCCCTCGGAGGCCTCTACGGCGCCTCCCTCTACATCGCCCGCGCGTCGCAACCGCGGGCGGCCCGGGCGGAGGTCGACCTCGTCCTCGACACGCTCATCAGCGGCCTCCTCGGCGGCAAGCGCGGCTAGCGGGGTATGTCCGCGGACGACCGAAGCGGGGCAACACCGCCTCCTCGACCCCGCTGATGGCCCACGTCCGAGGCGCCGGTGAGCGGCGCCTGCCGAGGGGGTTCAGCCCACGCCCTCGTCTCGGGCGACGTTCGCTCGCAGTCGCCCGAGGATGCCGCTCATGGCCTCGAGCTCCTGCTCGGTGACCCCACGTCGCAGCCGCTGATCGAAGGCGGCGACCGATCCGAGCAGGCGCTGGAAGCTGGCTTCGCCGGCCTCGGTGAGCTCGACCTGGTGCACCCGGCGGTTGGCCGGGTCCCGGGTCCGGGTAATGAGCCCGGCGGCCTCCATCCGGTTGAGGTGATGGGTCAGCGTCGGCCCCTCGACACCGACGGCCTCGGCGAGTTCCCGCTGGGCTCCGTGCCGGCGCGCCTTCAACGAGACGAGCACCAGCCACGTCGAGAGCGCACCGCCCGCCTCGGCGAGGGCGTCGTCGAAAGCGCGGCTGACGACCTTGGCCGTGCGTGCCAACTCGAGGCCGATCGGCTCGGTGGCCGGAGGACCCATGCCCGCAGTATAAGACATCGAACCCCTAGATATCAAATCCTTCGATAGCTATCCTTCACCCCTGACCCACCTACACGACACGCAACAGGGGGACTCATGGACACGACGATGGTCCCGGCCCAGGCCGAGCGTCGGGCACGGATGATGAGGCGGATCAACGTTCCGATGCGGGCGATCCTGTCGCTGCCCTTCGCCACCCCGTTGAGCGGGCGGCTCATGCTGGTGTCCTACACGGGCCGCCGGACCGGTCGGGCGTACCGCCAGCCCGTGAGCTACGTGCGCGACGGCGACACGGTGCTCACGCCGGGCGGCGGCAAATGGAAGTTGAGCCTCCGTAGTGGCGAGTCGGTCCGTCTCCACCTGCGTGGTCGTGACGTGGTGGCCCGGCCCGAATCCGTACGCGACTTCGACCACGTCCAGCGGCTCCTCGGAGTGATGCTGGCGAGCAATCCACGGCTCGGCTCCTTCGTACCGTTCGTGGAGCAGGACGGCACGATCGAACCCGGAAAGCTTCAGATGGCCCTGGATCACGGCTTCTGCATTGTGCGATGGCACTTCGATCGGAGCCGGCCCTGATGGCCGCCGTGGACGTACCCACACGGCCCCGCCTCGTGATGGCCGCGACTGTCGCGGCAGTCGCGATCGTCACACTCGACACGACGATCCTCAACGTGGCCATCCCCACCATCCGAACCGATCTGCACACCAGTCTCGCCAGCCTGCAGTGGGTCATAGCCGGCTACTCGCTCACGCTCGGGAGTCTGCTGATCATCGGCGGGCGTATCGGCGACCTCTTTGGTGTGCGGCGGACGTTCGTCACCGGCGCGATCCTGTTCGCCTGCGGTTCGCTTCTGGCGTCAGTGGCCACGACGACGCCGACGCTCGTGGTGGGCGAGGCCATCATCGAAGGCATCGGGGCGTCGCTGCTGTTCCCGGCGTCACTCGCGACGTTGTCGCGGACATTCCAAGGGCCGGCGCGGGCAAAGGCGTTCGCTCTCTGGGGAGGCGTCGCTGGAGCCGCCGCCGCGCTGGGCCCGGTGATCGGGGGTTGGTTGACCAGCGACTACTCGTGGCGGTGGGGCTTCCGGATCAATGTCGTGGTGGCCCCGCTCGCCGCGCTGGCCGCCCACGCCGCCCTCCCTGCCGACGAGCGGCGCGATCGGAGACCGCGACTCGACTTCGGCGCGGCCATGGTCCTGGCCACGGGGTTGTTCCTCGTCGTCTTCGCGCTGACCGAAGCGCCCGACCACGGCTGGCTCGCCAACCGTGGCGCCGGACTGGCGATCGCAGGCGTGACCGTATGGTCGTCAGCTTGGCCGGCATCACCGGTAGTCGTGGCGGCCGCCGGCGCCGTAGCCGCCCTCCTCGGCTTCGTCCGGCTCGAGCAGCGCGGGAAGCAGTCGCATCCGGAGCCGCTCGTCGATCTCGGATTGTTCCACAGCCGCGCGTTTGGTGGCGGGCTGGTCACTGCGGCCACAGTGGTGATGGCACAAGCGGGGACAATGTTCGTACTCGCCGTGTTCCTGCAAGCGACCCATCGCCTCCAGCCGATCGCGGCCGGACGCTGGTTGCTTCCCGTCGGCCTCGCCGCGCTTGCCGGCGCGCAGCTCGGCGGCCGTGGCGCGGGCAAGAGGGGAGCGATGACGGTCGTGCGCGCCGGG
>VAXP01000044.1:0-8535 GCA_005884125.1 Actinomycetota bacterium
CGTAGACGTAGGCCGGGCCCGCGTCGGAGGGGTCGTCGGAGTCAGGTCGTCCCGCCCACAGCCTCTCGAAGCCGGCCTTCTCCAGCGCTCGCCAGGAGGCCACGTTGTCCTGCTGGGGAGCGGCAACCACCACGGGGACCTGCGGGTAGCGGGCGAGGGTCTCGGCGGCAAAGCCAGCGATGACACGACTCCCGGTGCCCTTGCCCGTCAGCTCAGCCTCCCCGAGGTAGTAGTCGATGCCGGCCGCGTTGCCGAAGCCGATGGCCGCGGCCCAGTCGGGATAGTCGGCCATGAGATAACGCTGGATGATCCCGACCGGCGCCCCCTCCAGCTCGATGACGAACACCTCTGTGGGGTCGCGTCCCTCGACGGTGGGCGTGTACTTGGTGGCGATGGTGGCGAGGTCGGCCGGCTCCTTCCACCACCGGGCGACGTGGGGGCTTGCCTGCCAGCGAGCGAGCATCGGGAAGTCGGCTCGGCGCAGTGGTCGAAAGGAGATGGTCATGCCCGGTCGTCCAGCAGGCCACAGTCGCAGAACCAGGTGGCCGATGCCCAGGATGTGAGCCCGGGTGGGTGGGTGAAGTAGTCACCGGCGGCCGGAGCCCGACCTCGGCCCCGAGACGGTACCGGGTCGCGTTCCGGGCCTCCCGGCCCTTGCCAACACCGTGAGACTGAGCGGACAATCGCCATCATGGAGGTCGCCGGCGCCGTCCTCGCCCTGGTGCCGGTGGCGATCCTCACGGTCTTGCTCGCGCTGGCGGTAAGGCGGCAGCTCTGGGGCCAGCTCAGGCCACGGGCCGAGCCCTTGCGGCCGAGGGGCCCGCCCGGCCGTCCCGCTGCTCCCGGTGGAGGCCGTCATGGCCCCGCGGGTGTCCGGGAGCCGCGGCGTCCGCTGGTCCCTTCCGCCGCCGGCGCCGCCGCTCTCCCGCTCCCCGACGAGCCCGAACACGACGCGGACGCTGTGGCCGCGTCCGGCGCGCCCCTGGACAGCCCACCCGACCGCCGGCGCCTCGCGGGCTGAACCCGGGGGGACACGGCCTCGTCTCCATCTCGCCGCAAGCCGAGCCCACGGGCTGCTCCTCCCCCTGGACGAGCGCCCGATCATCCTCGCGGCCGATGACGTCTCGGGACCACTGCCATACGCTCCGAGCCGGCGGCGCGCCGCGTGGCTGAGAGGAGTGTCGATGACCATCCCCGACGCAGCGGTGGCGCCGCCGCCAAACGACCGCATGTTGAGGCTGGTCCGGGCCGCAATGACCCTGCCGCCCCGAGTCCGGGGTCCGTTGGGTTCGACCCTGCTGCGCGTGCCCCACCCCACACCTCGGCTCATGGCTTTCATGGTCAGCCCCGAAGTGCGCAGCGACCCGTGGGCCCTCTACCGCGACCTGCGCAGCAGGTACCCCCTTCGGCGAGTCCCCCCCGGCCTGTGGCTGGTGTCACGCCACGCCGACGCGGCCATGCTGGCCCGCCATCCTCACCTCAGTGTCGACGAGACGAAGTCCAGGCTCTTCGGCAACGTCGGGGGCGGTGGTCCCTTCACCGAGTTCGTGCGGGCCATCATGCTCTTCCGCGACCCGCCCGACCACGATCGCCTGCGCCGCCTGGTCGCCCGGGCCTTCACCCCCCGCCGGGTGGAGGAGCTCCGCCCCCAGGTCGAGGCCCTCACCGCCCGGCGGCTGGACGCCCTGGAGGCCCGGGGCCGGGCCGACCTGCTGGCCGAGCTGGCCTACCCCCTGCCGGTGGACGTGATCTGCGAGATGATCGGTGTTCCCGAGGCGGACCGCGCCCTGTTCCCGGCCTGGGCTGGCAGCCTGGCCGCCCGGTTCGACCTCGAGCCGCTGCGCACGCCCGAGATCGATCGCCGGGGTGACGAGGCCATCGGGGAGCTCGGCGCCTACATCGACGGCCTCATCGACGACACGTCCCGGCGCAAGCCCGCCGGAGTGCTCGACACCTTGGTGGCGACCAGCGAGGAGGGTGACCGCCTCACCCGCCAGGAGGTGATCACCACCTGCGGACTGCTTCTGATGGCGGGCCACGAGACCACGGCCAACCTCATCGCCAACGGCGTGCTCGCCCTTCTGGGCCAGCCCGACGAGCTCGCCGCCCTCCGGGCCGGGGACGTCCCCATCGAGCTCGCGGTCGACGAGCTCCTCCGTCACGACGGCCCCGTGCAGCTGGTCCAGAGGGTCGTGCTCGAGGACCTCGACGTGAATGGGACGACCATCCCGGCCGGAGACCAGATGGTGCTGCTCTTCGGCGCGGCCAACCGCGACCCCGACGTGTTCCACGATCCCGAGCGCCTGGACCTGAGCCGGCACCCCAACCCCCACCTGGCCTTCTCATCGGGCATCCACGCCTGCCTGGGCGCGTCTCTGGCTCGCATGGAGGCCGCCGTCGTCCTGCGCCAGCTCCTGGACCGCTTCCCCAAGCTGCGTCTCGACGGGCACCCGCGCTGGCGGGACACCTTCGTTCTGCGCGGCCTGCGGTCGCTGCCCGTCACCTGGGACTGAGGCGGGACCGGCCAAGGCGGCCCCGGCGGCGATGCCGGCGGCGGGCGGCCTAGGGCAGGGGGGCCACCGTCGAGTTGCTGCAGAACCACTGCGGGTCGCGGGGCACGGACGGGTCGGGGCCGAAGTCGGCCACGATCCTGAGGGCGACCTGACGGGCGTCGGCCTGGGCCTGGCAGTGGGCCCAGCGCATCTCCGCCTCGTTGCCGTGCTTGAGGATGGCGCCGATGGCGGAGGGGTCTGCGTCGTCGGCCGGGTCGGCGTAGGCGAAGCCCAGGGACCGGCGCAGGGTCTCGACCTCGCCCGGCTCCCCGGTGAGGAACAGCCAGCCGGGACGGGCCTGGTGACGCCGGGCCCAGGCCCCGAGCACGTCGGGCGTGTCCTGCCTGGGGTTGCTGGTGATCGAGTACATGGAGATGTCGCCCTTGCCACCGACGCGACTGCGCAACAGCCGCTGCAGCAGGGCCAGGTTGGCCGTCACCACCGAGGCGTTGGGCAGGTTGTGGGTGTCGATGTAGTTGATGAGGACCCTCTTGTCCCTGACCAGGTCGTCGTAGAAGCGCACCTGGTAGCCCTCATGGGTGACCAGGGGGACGTTGGGGAGGTGGCGGCGCTGCATGGCGGCGCGCGCCGGCTCGGGATGGTGGAAGCCGGGTTGGCTTCCCATGAGCGGGCCGAGGTCGCGGGCCGCCACCGCCCCCACGCCTCCGCCGGCCAGGGCCAGGCCCATGGTCAGCGCCTTACGCCGGCTCACCGCCTCCATCGCTCCTCCTTCCCCAAGTTCGATCGGGTCTGGCCTCGGCTCAGGTAGGGGATCACGGCTCGTTCTTGTTGTCGCCGACCTCGTCCACGTTCCAGAGCAGCATCATGGCGTGGTCCTCGTGGACGGTGTTGTGGCAGTGCATGGGATAGGCGCCCTTGTAGTCGCGGAAGCGCATGACCAGCTCGACCTCGTCGCCGGCCCCCAGCTTGACGGTGTCCTTGCGCCCGTACTCCACTGAGCCGGGCAGGACGGGCTGGCCGTTGTGCCTAAGGATGCGGAACTCCTCCAGGTGGATGTGGACGGGATGCTGCCAGGACCCGGAGTTGTTCTTGAGGATCCAGCGCTCCATGGTGTTCTGCTGCACCGTGAAGCGGAAGTCCGTGCACGCCATGAACTGGCCGTTGATCTGCCACTGGCCGTTGCCCCGCTCGAAGCGGAAGCTCCGGGTGAGACGGGGGGTCTCGTTGTCGATGGGCGGCAGGCCGATGGGACCGAAGACGTGGTCGTCGGGCGCGGCGGGGACGTTGGGGAACGACACGGGCTCGGGGTCGAAGCTGGTGTCGACCACCTTCGATCCCACCAGCCTGAACTCGATGAGGGCGTTCCCCTGCCCGGGGGGCAGGATCTTGCCCGTCGGACCTCTCCCGTTCACCTGCTCCAGGCGGTTCTCCAGCCATATGCGGCTGGGGTTGCCGAAGCGCTCGGCGATCTTGGCGAAGTCCACGATGACGTCGTTGCGCTCGGCCACCCCGAGGCGGAAGCTGGTCGCCTGCACGGGCCGGGGCAGGAGGTTGCCGTCGGAGGAGATCACCCACACAGGGATGCTCTGGCCGAGGTTGTCGGGGTTGGTCAGGAAGAGCTGGTAGAAGCGGGAGGGACCGCCGTCGCAGATCCGGAGGCGGTAGCGGCGCTTCGTCACCTCCAGGAAGGGCTGCACGGTGCCGTTGACCAGGAAGGTGTCCCCCACCAGGCCGTCGAGGCCGAAGGTGTCGAAGTACAACAGCCCCGTGGTGGGGTCGAAGAGCTTGTCCGAGAGCATGATGGGGATGTCGAAGTCGGGGAAGCCGGGCAGGCGCAGCCCCGTCGTCTCGTCGCCCGTGTCGAACTCGTTGAAGGCGACGAACATGCCGGCCAGGCCCTTGTAGACGTTCTCGGCGGTGTGGTCGACCCTGTGGTCGTGGTACCAGAGGGTTCCCAGGGCCTCCCGGATGTCGCCAGCCGGACGATGGGTGGATGCGAACCCGGCGTACTGCATGTTGTAGAAGTAGTCGTAGTACTGGCCCCGGAAGAAGAAGCGCTGCTCGACCGGGTTGCACGGCCCCCCGTCGCTGTCCGTCGCCGAGTGGAAGTTGTGGAGGTGGGTGTCGACCTCGGGCACGCCGAAGCCGCCGTTCTGTCCCGGGGGCGGCAGGTCGTTGAAGCGCCGCACCAGCACGGGTGAGCCGTAGCGGGCCACGATCGTGGGCCCGGGGGACACCGCCGGGTCGGTGGCGAAGTCGGTCCCGCCCTTGTTGTATCCCCAGAACGTCTGGGGGGGCAGGTCCGGGTGGGGGCGGACGTTGGTGTTGGCGCCCATGCGCGTCGCCAGGTACTTCCTGACCGGGTAGGCCGAGCGCGACTGGTGGGCCTCGGTGCGCCCCTCGAAGGGCAGTCCGGTAGCCGGGTTCACGGCCCGGTTGGGGCTGATGTTCGGGGTCGGGCCCAGCTCGCCCAGGGTGCGCTCGGGGAGCACGGGCATGATCGTCAAGGGCTCCACGAAGGGGGTGAGCCGGGGGCTGAGCACCCCACCGCCCGACCCCTTGGCCCGGGCGCTCAGGCCGCTCTGGAGGACCAGGAACCCCGAGCTGGAGAGCAGACCCATCTTGAGGAGGTCCCTGCGGCTGAGCCCCTCCCTGAGGATGGCCTGGCGATGCTCCAGGGCACGCCGGGCAACCTTGTCAGGATGCTGGCGCATGAGATTCATCCCTTTCCCCCGGAGCGATTCGTATGTCCGAAGGTAAGCCCCGGTGCTTCCGGAATCCTTGAGGTCGGAGCCGGCCGCCGACCTCGGCGCACAGGGCACGCTCAGACAAGGGCGTGGCGAAGGACGCGGACGCCCTCACCACGTCGGCCCCGCGACGAGCTGGTCTCGACGGCTAGGCGGCCTCCACGGCCAGGGCGGGCTCGGACTGCTCCACCGTCTCCTTGGGCGGGCGCAGCAGCCACGACACCAGGGCCGAGGCGAACAGGGCGACGGCGACGGTGACCACCATCGTCTGGTCGAAGGCGTGGACATAGCCGCGGCGGGCTACCGCGGTGAGATGGGCCGCGGCCGTGCCGTCCAGGCCCTTGGCCGTCTGCAGGGCGGCACCCAGGGAGGCGATGGCGTGGTGGGCCGCGGCCGGGAGCCCGGCCACGTGGTGGGCCACGTCGAGGTGGTAGCGGGACACGAGCACGCTGCCGAACACGGCCACGCCCAGGGCGCCACCCACCTCCCTGGTGGTGTCGTTGATGGCCGAGCCCACGCCCGCCTTGTCCAGCGGGAGGGACACGACGATGGCCCCCGTCGACGGCGCCGTGGCCATCCCCTGACCCACGGCCATCACCACCAGGGCCAGGGCCAGGAGGGGGTAGTCGCCGTGCACCCCGCTCCGCGACAGCAGGGCCAGGCCCAAGGCGACGATGCCCAGCCCTCCCCCCACGACGACGCGCTGGCCCCACCGCTCGACCATCCGGGCCGACATGGGCGCGGTGAGCATGTAGGCCAGGGCCCAGGGGATCACCCGGAGACCGGCCTGGAGCGGGCTGTAGCCCAGGACGAGCTGCAGGTACTGGGTGAGGAGGAAGATCGTCCCGAAGATCACGAAGAAGATGAGGGTGATGGTCGAGGTGGCCGCGGTGAAGCGGGGGTTGCGGAAGAAGCGGAGATCGAGCATGGGCTCGCTCACCCTTAGCTCCCAGGCGGCGAAGGCCCCCATGATGACGGTGGCGAGGCCGAAGGCGACCAAGGTGCGGACGGAGAGCCAGCCCCGGTTGGGCGCCTCGATGATGGCGTAGATCAACAGCCCCAGGCCGGCCATGGACAGCAGCGCGCCCAATGGGTCCAAGGCGGGTCGACGCTCGTCGTGGGACGAGGGCACCAGCAGGGCCCCGGCCACCAGGGCCACGGCCACCACGACGACGTTGATCAGGAACACCGAGCCCCACCAGAAGTGCTGGAGCAGCCATCCGCTGACCACGCCCCCGGAGGCGACCCCGACTCCCGCGAACCCGGCCCACACGGCGATGGCCCGGCGCCGTTCTGATGGTGGGAACACGTGGGCCAGCACCGACAGGGTGGCGGGCATCACCAGGGCCGCCCCCACGCCCATGGCGGCCCGGGCGGTGATGAGCAGGCCCGAGGATCCGGAGAAGACGGCCAACCCCGACGCGGCCCCGAAGATCACCAGGCCGCTGTTGAGTGCCAGCCTGCGCCCGAACCGGTCACCCAGGCTGCCGGCCGTGAGCAGAGGCCGGCGAACACCAGGCTGTAGGCGTCGACGACCCACTGCAGATCGCTGCTCGATGCGTGCAGGTCGCGAACGAGGGTCGGGATGGCGACGTTCAGCGACGCGTTGGCGGCGACGATCATCACCAGGCTCAGACACAACACTCCCAGCGTCCACCAGCGCCGCTCGTAGTCCCGATCGCGTTCCACCAGGCTGCCCCTCCCTCGACCGTCGTCGTTAGGGGTACCAACGTTCGACACATGTCGAACATTTCCCGTCGCGCCGGCTTTCTTCCGACGCTCGCGGAGACAGGCCATTCAGCCCAGAAGCGCCTGAGCGGCGTCGCGCCACTCGGTGCGGGGGAGGACACCCGGCCTGCCCGCGCTCAGCACCTGGATCGTGACGTGTGACGCACCGGCGTCCATGTGCTCCTGCACCCGCCTGGCCACCGCGTCTCCTGGTCCCCAGGCGACCATGGCGTCCACCAGGCGGTCGCTTCCGCCATCGGCGAAGTCCCCGTCGTCGAAGCCCAGGCGCCGGAAGTTGTTGAGGTAGTTGGGCAGGTGCAGGTATATGGCCAGCGAACGTCGGGCCACCTGCCGGGCCAGGGTGGCGTCCGCCCCGAAGTACACCTTCTGTTCGGGAGCGAGCAGGGGCGTGGGCCCCAGGATGGATCGGGCCCGGGCTGTGTGGTCGGGGGTCACGTTGTAGGGGTGGGCTCCGGCCGAGCGCCGGGCCGACATCTCCAGCGCCTTGGGCCCCAGAGCGGCCAGCGCCCTCTCGGACAGGGGCACGGGATGCTCGGCCTGGTCCAGCTCGTCGAGGTACGAGGCCAGCTTGGACAGAGGCCTCACGTAGCGCTGCCCCACCGCCTCCGCCGTCGGGGCGTGCCCGGGACCGAGGCCGAGCAGGAAGCGGCCGCGGTGGCGAGCGGTGAGACGGTGATGGCCCTAGGCCACCTCGGGAGCCGGGTTCGACCACATCTCGACGATGCCGGTGGCCACGGCCAGGGTCGTCGTCGCCGCCAGCACGGCCTCGGCCAGGGGGAGCTGGCCCGAAGAGCCCCCGATCCAGGCCGCGCCGAAGCCCAGGCCCTCGAGTTCGACGCCGGCTTCGGCCGCGGCGCCCGGCTCCGTCGGCCATTGTCCTCGCCCCGTCCAAACGCCCAGGCGCCCGATGTCCACCCCCGGACGTACGGGGGCGGGACCGGTCCCGCTCGCGTTCAGGTCGGCCATCGGCGCGCTCCTCTGCCGTGCTCAGGTATTGTTAGACGTAGGTCGAACATGGTAACCAACCCGCAGCGGCACGACGAACGGCCCTCCGGGCCTGAGGAGGGTGACCTCCAGGTCGCTCTCGACGCCCTGGCCGATCCCGTCCGGCGCTCGATCATCCGCCAGCTGGCGGCCCGGCCCGAGTGGTCGATCAGCTGCGGGTCCTTCGACCTACCGGTCAGCAAGGCGACCAGCAGCCATCACTTCGCCGTGCTGCGGGAGGCGGGGCTGCTGGAGCAGCGGGAGGACGGCACGCGACGGTTCAACCGCCTGCGCCGCCCGGAGTTCGACGCCCGCTTCCCCGGTCTGCTCGACGTCGTGCTGCAGGACGGCTGAGCAGGGCCCGCGGGCCTGCTCCCCTATCCGGCCATCCCCACGATCGGTCGGGAGAGCCTCATGTCGCCGGTGGAGCCGAAGAAGCCGGCGTCGCCGAAGCCGAAGATGCCCCCGTCCGAGGCCACCAGCCAGTAGCCCCGGCCCGAGGGCGTGGGGGCCATGGCCACGATGGGCCTGTTCAGGGCGGT
>VAXP01000044.1:8854-19495 GCA_005884125.1 Actinomycetota bacterium
AGGGCGGTGGCTCCCGTGGAGCCGAAGAAGCCGGCGTCGCCGAAGCCGAAGATGCCCCCGTCCGAGGCCACCAGCCAGTAGCCCCGGCCCGAGGGCGTGGGGGCCATGGCCACGATGGGTCTGTTCAGGGCGGTGGCTCCCGTGGAGCCGAAGAAGCCGGCGTCGCCGAAGCCGAAGATGCCCCCGTCCGAGGCCACCAGCCAGTAGCCACGGCCCCCGCGGCCGGCGCCGGCGCCCGGTCCGCTGGGGGCCGCCTGTGTTCGCGTGGCTCCTGCCGCGGCCGTGCCCGCGGCCGCCCCCCCGCTGGTCCCTCCCCCGCTCGGGGCCGGGGGACCGGCGCCGGCGACGGAACGGTCCGGGGTCCCGTTCGGCGGGGGTGGCGCGCAGCTCGAGACGGCCTTGAACACGTCGAGCCGCCCGCCCGTCTGCGTGACCCCGGCCAGGGCGGGGACGGGGTCCACGTTGGCCAGGATGGTCGCCTTGAGCTGGGCCACGCTCTGCGGGCACCTGGCCAGCACGAGACCCGCCGCCCCGGTCACGTGGGGAGCGGCCATGGACGTCCCGTCCAGATAGGCGTAGCGCCCGCCGGTCACGGTGGAGAGCACGTTGACCCCGGGCGCCCCCAGCGCCACCGAGGAGGCACCGAAGTTCGAGAAGCCGGCCAGGCCGTCGCGCTGATCGGTCGCCGCCACGCAGATCTCGTTGCTGGCGTTGAAGCTGCACGGGTAGTCGGCGGTCGTGCCCACGTTCGCCGAGCTGTTGCCCGCCGCGGCCACGAAGAGGATGTCGTTGGCGCCCGCCTTGTTGATCTCGTCGACCATGGCCTGCGAGTAGCCCATGCCGGCCCAGGACGCGTTGATGGCGCGGACGTTGACGCCGGCGAGCTTGGCCTGGATGGCGAAGTCGATGGCCGCGATGGCGCCGCTGGTCGTGCCCGTGCCCTTGCTGTCGAAGAACTTCAGCCCCATGATCTGGGTGGTCCAGTTGATGCCGACCACGCCGGCCCCGTCAGGGGCGGCCCCGATGGTCCCCGCGATGTGGGTCCCGTGGTTGTAGTCGTCCAGCGGATCGCACGTGCCGGTTATGACGTTGAAGCCGTGGGTGCCGGCCGGGCAGCCGGCGACGCCCCCGGCCGGGGCCGTCCAGATGTTGGGCGCCAGGTTGGGATGGGTGTAGTCCACCCCGGAGTCGACCACGGCGATGACCACGCTGTTGCTCCCCGTGGTCACGTCCCACGCCCGGGTCGCGCCGATGTCCGCCCCCGGTGCGCCGGCCACGGCCTTGACCGTCTGGCCCGTGTTCTGGAGCCCCCAGAGCTGGGCGAAGGAAGGAGCCTGGGTGACAGGGTCGGCGACCAGGGCGGCGTGGATGGTCTGGTCGGCCTCGGCGTAGCGGACCCTGCCCTGGGACCGCAGCCGGGCCAGGGCGGACGGCACCTGGCCCTTGGTGACCTTGAGCACGTGCGTCCCGTCCCCGAGCGTGGCCGCCTCGGCCGCGTGGGCGCTGGTCTCGGCCCTGTCCCTGTCCCCCTGGCTGGCGTCGGGCTCGAACCCGACCAGGACCGTGTCATCCGCGGCCGGACCGGTGCTCGTTCCTGACCTTCCCGCCGCCGCCGCGGGCGGGGCCAGCACCGCGGTCGCGCCCATGAGGAGACCGTCGAGCACAAGGGCTCCGACCACGGCACCTCTGGTCCTTTGGCGGCGCGTCACCACACTCCTACTGGTGAGGCCGCCTTTGAGGGACCGATCCCTCCTGGACCCATGTTTAGAGCGCGGACCACCACCGGCGCCACGGGGCATTGCGGCCCGATGGTGCGATACGGACTGACGGCGCACTACGCCCAGTCGATCGGGCCCGTCGATCAGGCCCGCCGCCATACTCGTCGGGTGTCGGCCCATCCCGTGCTCGCCTCGGTGGTCGAGCGGCTGGTCGCGGCCGGCTGCGTGGCCGCGTCCGAGGAGGCGGCCGAGCTGGTCGCCGCCGCCCCCGACGAGCCCACCCTGGGGGAGTGGATCCGCCGGCGGGAGCGGGGTGAGCCGCTGGCCTGGATCACGGCCACCATGGTGTTCTGTGGCCGGCCCCTGCACCTGGCGCCTGGTGTGTACGTCCCCAGGACCCAGAGCGAGGAGCTGGCCCGCCGGGCCGCAGCCCTGCTCCCGGACCGCGGCCGGGCCGTCGACCTCTGCACCGGTGCCGGCGCCGTCGCCGCTCACCTCATGGCCCAGATCCCGACGGCGGCGGTCGTAGGAGTCGACATCGACGTGCGGGCGGCCGCCTGCGCCCGGCGCAACCGCGTGCCCACCGCGGTGGCCGACCTGGCCGAGCCTCTCCGCGCCCGCGGCGGGATCGACGTGGTCACGGCGGTGCCGCCCTACGTCCCCACCGGCGAGCTCCGGCTGCTGCCCGCAGATGTGCGGCGCTACGAACCCCGCCTCGCGTTGGACGGTGGTGGTGATGGCCTCGACCTCGTCCGCCGGGTCATCGAGGCGGCCGCGCTCCTCCTACGCCCCGGTGGGTGGCTGCTCATGGAGATCGGCGGTGATCAGGACCGGGCCGTGACCCCGGCTTTGGCCGCCTCGCGCTTCGACCTGGTCACACCCTGGCGCGACGACGACGGCGACCTGCGGGGGATCGCCTCCAGGGCGACGGGCTCGCGAGCCTGAGGGCTCCATCAGGGGCGGCAGACGGATCAGGCGCCGAATCGGGCCTGCAGCGCGCCGATGCCCCCCTTGTAGACACGGCCGACCGCCTTCAAGGCGTCTTGCTCGCTGATGCCCGCCGCGGGTTCGAAGGTGCTCGACCAGTCGAGCCTCGTGCGGCTGGCGCCGACAGCCGACAGTTGCATGGTGGACATGTAGTCGACCACGGGCAGGGCGCCGCTCACGATCGAGTACACCAGCCGCCTGGCGTCGTCGTCGCGCTCCTCGAGGCGCTCGACCGTCGGCTCCGACCCCAGGGTGATCTTCCTGGTCTGGCCGATCCCCTCCCCCTGGAGCTCGACGGGCACGCCCATGGCCTCAAGGAAGCCTCCAAAGTCGCGGACGAGCTTCCAAACCTCGTCGGCCCCCGCCCCCAGCTCACCGTGCTCGCGCACCTCGGCCATGATCTCCCTCGCGTCGCGGTCCGACGCCCGACCCTACGCCAGACCCGGGCCCGCCTTGAAGCTGGCCGGCAGGTCAGATGACCCGGAGGCCCAGGAGCGCGGCCACTTCCGACTGCGCCTGATCCCGAGAGGCGAAGCCGGCTTCCTCACCAGGCTCCAACAGACCAGGAAGGGTCAGCTGGGCCGTCGCCAGGTGCCAGGCGTCCATGGCGCGGAGCCCGTGGGTCCTCACCAAGTGCATGGCCTCGGCCTCCACTTCCGCGGTGGGCGCCGACACCACCGCGACCGGTCCGCCCACCCCGAGGTCTGCGTCCAGCAACGCCAACAGGCCGACCTCGTCGCCGCGGCCACTCCTGGTCGCCCGTACCAGCGCGCTCGAGACCTCGATCCTCGTCCACGTTCCGGTGACCAAGCCGAGGTCGGACTGCTCCAGCAATGTCACGGCGTCGTCGTGGCCCGGTTCGTCGGCGAGGTAGGCCCGGGCGACAACGGACGAGTCGACGTAGGCGATCACACGCGCTCCCGTTCCTGTCGAAGAAGCTGATCGACGACGGGGCCGAGGCCTCTGGTCGAGGCCAGGGCCCGACGGCGCCGTGACTGGCTCATCGCCACGGCAGGAGCGGAGCGCAAGATGCCGATGGCGGCCGCCCTCGCCCGCAATCGGGCTCGCCGATCACCTTCGTCGGCGTCGACCGCGGCATCGAGGATCTCGGTGGCAACCGCGTTGATGCTCCGGCCCTCCCGGCCGGCGCGGGCGGCGAGCCTGCGATGTATCTCCTCGGGAACCCGCAGCAGAAGCTGCTTCACTCCCTGAGGCTATCACTTTACCGTTGTGATATCAGAGGTCGACGCACCTGCCCGCCGAGGGCACGGGCGGGACCCGCGCTGAGGGCCGTCCGCCGGCGCCCGGCAGACGTGGCCCTGACGCTGACGGACTCTGAGGTCAGACGGGGAGGTTAGGAGGCCCTCCGACCCGTCCTACCGCCGACACCGCTGGGCCGCCCGCCCCGTCAGGGGTCCGCTGACGGCTTCAGCGGAGACTCCACGCACTGGCTGACAACCCGGGCGCTCACGCACACGAGGTGATCCTCCGGCTCGGCGGGACGAAGGACCGCTTTCACCCTGTGCTCCATGGGCAGCTCGGCTTGGACCGACGTGGGCGGCACGTGCCCGGCGAGCAGGGGCGCGTCCGGTGAGGGTGGGCGCGCCTCCCTCCGCCCTGGCGGAGCAGAGGGCGCGGGCCGCGGGTCGACCGCCGGCGGGGCCGCCTGAGCGCTTCCACCCGGGTCGAATGTCGCCGACGCGGCGATGCGGGGACCGATCCGACCCGGCGCAGAGCCGTGGCCCCGAACCGTGGCGACCAGGGCCACCGGGAAGATGACCGCCGCCGCAAGCAGGACCTGACTGCGCAGGGTGGGACGGAGTCGGCGAGCCAGCAACCCGGCCACGGCCACCAGCCCCTGCAGCAGGGCCCGGAGGTGGCTCCTGGCCCGGTGGCGAGCGGCGTACTGACGATTCGACTCGTGTCTGGACCTGCTGGGAGGGGTTGTGAGAATCGCCGAGCGGTCAACCTCGGAGAGCCGCTTCATCGCGGCTGACACCGCATCCAGCGTGATCCGGTGGTCGACCACTGCGGCGACGTTGTGGGGACCGGCTTGCTCGGGGACGGGGACGGCATCGATGAAACGCCGCCTGCGTCTGATGTCGACCGCCAGGTTCTTCCCCACGCGGGTCGCCCACCTCAGGAGGTCGTCGGCGCTCGAGAAGGCGACCTGGCTGCGGACGACCCTGAGGGCGGTCTCCTGGACGATGTCCTCGACGGTGGCCGCATCCAGGCGGCGCCGGAGGACCCCGGAGAGGCGGGCCGAGACCTCGGGCCAGACCTCCTCCAGAGCGGGCTGAGAGATTTCCGTAAGCACCGGGGCAGTCGAGCGTGAAACAGGGTGGGTGAAGGTGCCCGATCCCTCTTGGAGGCTCACATGCTCGCTGTGCGTCAACATCTGTTCGCCTATCTGCTGCTCGTATCGGCAGTTCTCCTCGCCGTACCCGCAGTCCTGCACGCCACGCAGGCCCACAAGCAAAAGGCCGCGGTCATCGGCTGGTGCGTCGGCGGATATGTCGACGACATCGGCGCCACCGTCTGCCTCCCTTAAGACTCCTGAAGGCTAGGCCCCAATGGTGTGATTAGGCCCGCATATCGGTCCTGCGGCCCTCGCGACCCGGCCCTTTAGGTGGATCTCGCCTGCTCATAGCCTTTGCCACGCGTCCGCCGCAGGTCCGATTCGTCGCGCTCGTCGCGATCGCGCCACCCCATCGGCGAAAAGGTCGGTAAGCACCGACCCCTTCGAGCGTGTTACGGCGGAGGACCTGGAATCTCGGTGTGCGGGCGAGGGCCCGCCTGAGCCCGGGGCGGCCGCCGGCGTCGTCTATGCCGCGATCTTGCCCCGGCCGGCCGTGCCGGCCGCGGCCCGTCGCTGGGCGGAGACGAGGCGCTGGCGGCGGGCGTGGAGAGGACGAGGAGGACGGTGCCGCTCCGCCACCAGGGGGCGAGGGCGGCGGGCGGTCTGGCTCGGGGCCGGGTGGAGATCGAGGATGACCCGGCTGCCCCGCCCCGAGGTGAGGAAGTTCCAGCCCCAGGTCACCATGACCACGGCCCGGTTGCGGAAGCCGACGAGGAGGGCGAGGTGGAGGGCGAGCCAGGAGATCCAGCCGAACGTCCCGCCCAGGCGGATGCCTCCGGGGAGCTCGGCCACGGCCGAGCGACGGCCGATGATGGCCATGTTCCCCTTGTCCCGGTAGCGGAAGGGCTTGGACGCCTGCCCCTTCATCCGGCCGCCGATCGACCGCACCGCGTGCTTGGCCCCCTGAGAGGCGACGGGGGCGAGCTGGGGCAGGGGCCTGCCCTTGCCGTTGGTGGCGAAGGCGATGTCGCCGACGACGAAGACCTCGGGGTGACCGGGGAGGGAGAGGTCGGGGTCCACCCCGACCCGCCCGCCGGGAAAGAGCTCGACACCCAGGCACTGGGCGATGGGGTTGGCCTTGATGCCGGCGCCCCACACCAGGGTCTGGCTCGGTATGACGGTGCCGTCGCCCAGCTTCACGGCGTGGGCTGACACGGAGGCGATGGTGGTTTCCAGGCGCACCTCGACGCCGTGCTTGGTGAGGGTGCGGAGGGCCTCGGCCCGCGACCGGGCCGAGAAGGCGTTCAGGAGACGGTCACTCGCCTCGACCAGCACGACGCGGGGACGGGCTGCGGCCAGGTTGTCCTGGAGGTCCCCCTTGAGGACCTTGCCGAACAGCTCGGCCATGGCGCCGGAGACCTCCACACCGGTCGGGCCCCCTCCGGCGACGACGACGGTGAGGGCTCCATCGGCCAGCGACCAAGGCCGGCTGCACGCCATCTCGAACTGGCGCAGCACGTGGTGGCGGAGGCGGACGGCGTCGGGGACGGTCTTGAGCGGGAAGGCGTGCTCGCTGACGCCGGGGATGCCGAAGTCGGTGGCCACCGAGCCCGGGGCCAGGATCAGATAGTCGTAGGGCAGGTCAGGCCCGTGGTCGAGCTCGAGCTCACGAGCCTCGAGGTCGATCCCCCGCACCTCGGCCATGCGAACTTCCAGGTTGGGCTGGCGGGGGAAGGCCCCCCGGACGCTGTAGGCCACGTCGTCGGGGCTCAACGCCGCGGTGGCCACCTGGTAGAGCAGGGGCCAGAAGCCGTGGTAGTTCTTGCGGTCGAGCAGCACCACGTCGACGGGCATCCGCGCCAGGGCCTTTGTAGCGGCCAAGCCGCCGAACCCGGCCCCCACGACGACCACCCGCGGCCGCAATGTGCTCAAAGCTCCCCCCCGGCCGCCGTGCCCACGAACTCCTCCTCTTTGCCTTCGGCTCTAGTCGTCCAGGTCGATGACAACCCTGGCAAAGTGCCCCGAAACGCCCGCGTCGACGGGCGGTCACCGGGGCTGAACCTAAACGGGCGCCCTCCGAGATTTCTTAAGGCTGCTGAAGAAGGCCAGGTCGAGCCCGGGAACCAGGGCTCCGGGCACCTTGGAGCAAGCCAACGGGCGGCCCGCCGGCCGCCGAGGGCGACGGACGCAAGGGGGTGGCCGCTCCCCGGTCCGTGGCACGCTCGCGGCGTGGGAGAGGTCGACGCCGTGGTCGTCGGGGCCGGGCCCAACGGCCTCACCGCCGCGGTGACCCTGGCCCGGGCCGGGCTCGGCGTCCGGGTCTACGAGGCCAACGAGACCGTGGGCGGGGGCGCCCGCACGGCCGGGCTCACCCTCCCCGGCTTCCTCCACGACCCATGCTCGGCCGTGCACCCGCTGGGCGCGGGGTCGCCGGTGTGGGCCGAGCTGCCCCTGGGCCGGTTCGGCTTGGAGTGGGTCCACCCCGACCTGCCCCTGGCCCACCCCGTGGCCGGCGGCAAGGCCGCCGTGCTGTCGCGGTCGGTCGACGAGACGGCCCGGTCCCTGGACGGGGTCGACTCCGACCGCTACCGACGCCTGCTCGAGCCCTTCCTCGGGCGCTGGGACGACCTGGCCCCCGAGTTCCTGCGCCCCGTGCTGGCCCGTCCCCCCCGCCACCCGGTGCTGTTCGGTCGCTTCGGCCTGCGGGCCCTGGAGCCGGTGGCCGCCCTGGCCCGCCCCTTCCGGGGCGAGCGGGCCCGCGCCCTCATCGCGGGCATGGCCGGGCACGCCATCGCCCCGCTGTCGTCGCCCTTCACCGGCGGGGTGGCGCTCATGTTCGCCCTGGCCGGCCACACCGGGGGCTGGCCCTTCCCCCGCCGCGGCTCGCAGGCGCTGTCGGACGCCCTGGCCGCCTACCTGTCCTCGCTCGGGGGCGAGGTGCGGACCGGGGTGCGGGTGACGTCGATGCGGGAGCTGCCCGAGGCGCGTGCCTACCTGTTCGACACCTCGCCCCAGGGCCTGGTGGCCATCGCCGGCGACCGCCTGCCCGACCGCTACGTGCGCAGGCTGGCCCGCTACCGCCATGGACCGGCCGTGTTCAAGGTCGACTACGCCCTGCACGGCCCCGTCCCGTGGACCGCGCCGGAGTGCCGGCGGGCGGGGACGGTCCACCTGGGCGCCACCCTGGAGGAGGTCGGGGCGGCCCTGGCCGCGGTGGGCCGGGGCCAGGCGCCCGACCCGCCCTTCGTCATCACCGCACAACCCAGCCTGTTCGACGACAGCCGCGCCCCGGAGGGCAAGCACGTGCTCTGGGCCTACGGCCACGTGCCCTTCCGGTGGACGGGCGACCTGACCGACGCCATCGAGCGCCAGATCGAGCGCTTCGCCCCCGGCTTTCGCGACCTGGTGCTGGCCCGGGCCCCGGCCGGGCCGGCCGCCATCGAGGCCAGGGACGCCAACAACGTGGGCGGCGACATCTCGGTCGGGCGCTTCGGCGGCCGCCAGGCCCTGTTCCGGCCCGTGCTGAGCCGGGTCCCCTACAGCACGCCCGACCCGTCCATCCTTCTCTGCTCGGCGGCCACCCCTCCCGGGCCCGGCGTCCACGGCATGTGCGGCTATCACGCCGCCGCCGTCGTCCTGCGCCGGTTGCGCGCATGACGGAGACGGCGGGGTAGGTCGACGGGCTGGTTCTCCGACCCGGGCTACTGGCTGAGCCGGCTCGTCTTCGAGCGGGCCCTTGCGGTCATCTACCTGGTGGCCTTCGTCGTGGCCAGGAACCAGTTCCGGGCCCTGATCGGCGAGCGCGGGCTGCTGCCCGTCCCCCGCTTCGTGGCCGCCGTGCCCTTCAAGCGCTCACCGAGCCTGTTCCACTGGCGCTACTCCGACCGCCTCTTCGAGGCGGTGACGTGGGTCGGGGCCCTGGCGTCGACGGCCGTGCTGGTGGGGGCGGTCGACCGGGCGCCCCTGTGGGGGGCGATGCTGGCGTGGGCCCTCCTGTGGGCCCTCTACCTGTCCATCGTCAACGTGGGCCAGGTCTGGTACGGCTTCGGGTGGGAGTCGCTGCTCCTCGAGATGGGGTTCCTCGCCGTGTTCCTGGGGCCGTCGCGCTCGGCGCCCCCGGTCGTGGTGCTCTGGCTGTTGCGATGGCTGCTGTTCCGCCTCGAGTTCGGCGCCGGGCTCATCAAGCTCCGGGGTGACTCGTGCTGGCGCGACCTGACCTGCCTCTACTACCACCACGAGACCCAGCCCATGCCCAACCCCCTGAGCTGGTACTTCCACCACCTCCCGAGAGGTCTGCACAAGGTGGAGGTGGCGGCCAACCACTTCGCCCAGCTGGTCGTGCCCTTCGCCCTGTTCACCCCCCAGCCCGTGGCCGGCGTGGCCGCCGCGGTGGTGATCGTGACGCAGTCGTGGCTGCTGCTGAGCGGGAACTTCTCCTGGCTCAACGCGGCCACCGTCACCCTGGCCCTGGCGGTGCTGGGTGACTCCCTCCTGGGCCACGTCGGGCACCCGTCGCCGCCGTATTTGGCCGGCCCACCCCTCTGGTACGAGGTGGTGGTGCTCGCCCTGCTGGCGGTGGTCGCCATCCTCAGCTGGTGGCCGGCCCGCAACCTCGTCTCCCGGCGCCAGGTGATGAACGCCAGCTTCAACCGCTGGCATCTGGTCAACACCTACGGGGCCTTCGGCAGCGTGACCCGGGTGCGCAACGAGATCGTGGTGGAGGGGACCGACGACGACGAGCCCAGCGACGCGTCCGCGTGGAAGGAGTACGAGTTCAAGGCCAAGCCCGGCGACCCCAAGCGGCGACCGCCGCAGATCGCCCCTTACCACCTGCGCCTGGACTGGCTCATGTGGTTCGCGGCCCTGTCGCCGGCCTACGCCGAGTCGTGGTTCGTGCCCTTCCTCGTCAAGGTGCTGGAGGGCGACGGCCCCACCCTGAAGCTGCTGCGCCACAACCCCTTCCCCACCGGACCGCCCGCCTTCGTGCGGGCCCGCCTCTACCGCTACCAGTTCACCGATGGGGCCGAGCGGCGCCGCAGCGGCGCCTGGTGGCGTCGCACGCTCATCGGCGAGCTCGTCGCCCCCCTGACCCTGCGAGGACGCAACGCCTCGGCCACCGGGAACCGGTGAGGTGAGCGAGCTCAGCCGTCGCCCGCGGCCGACGCCGGCGGAGCTGGACGCGGCCCGGGGCAGGACCGTGGCCGACGTCATCGGGCCCGGCCTCGACGTCCTGTTCTGCGGCATCAACCCGGGGCTGTGGTCGGCCGCCGTCGGGCACCACTTCGCCCATCCCGGCAACCGCTTCTGGAAGGCGCTCCACGCCTCGGACTTCACCGACACCCTGCTCTCGCCCGCCGAGGAGCGCCGCCTGCTCGCCGCGGGCGTCGGGGTCACCAACCTCGTCACCAGGGCGACGGCGTCGGCCGACGAGGTGGGTCGCGAGGAGCTGCGCCGGGGGGCGGGCCGCCTCGCCGGCAAGTCCGAGCGGTGGGGTCCGCGGGCCGTGGCCGTGCTCGGCCTGGGCGCCTATCGCGTCGCCTTCGGCCGGCCCCGGGCCGCGGTGGGCGAGCAGGAGGAGAGCCTGGGCCAGGCCCGGGTGTGGCTCCTGCCCAACCCCAGCGGGCTCCAGGGCCACTA